>JAFLDQ010000132.1 GCA_017302355.1 Dechloromonas sp. | reverse complement strand
AGGTGCTGGCCGGTTTCCTGCGCATGCCGTCGACCCGCGGCCCGGGCGCCCTCGAGTGGCTGCTCGAACTGGCCGACTCGATCATCACCTACCGCTCGCGCTATTCCCGCCCGCCGGAACTGCTGCCTGTCCTCGACCTCCTGATCTTCGACGACAACAATCCGCACGGGGTCATCTTCCAGGCCAGGGTGCTCTCCCGCTACCTCGAGCGCATGGCGCGCGAACTCGACGCGACCAGCGACGGCAAGCTGCCCGCCGCGCTGAAGCGCCTGCGCGCCTTCGATCTCGGGCGCTTCGAGAACCTGCAGTTCAGCGAATGCCGCAACTGTTCGCCGTGCGGCGATCTGGCGGCCCTCCTCGAACAACTCGACACCGCCTCGGGAGATCTTTCCGACTGGCTGGCGATGCGCTATTTCACCCATGTGTCGGATGTGAGCCGGCAGACGATGGCCCTGTGAGCATGGTTCGCCCGCCGCTTCGCTATCACGTGCTGCACGAGACGCGCTACGACTACGGCAGCAGCGTCTCGCTGTCGCAGCAGCACCTTCACCTGGCGCCACGTGCGCTGGCGTGGCAGCAGGTCGAGGAGCAGCGCATCGACATCGACCCGGCGCCGGCATGGCGGCGCGACGGACACGACGCCTTCGGCAATCCGGTGACCTGGATCGCCTTCGACGCCCCGCATGACACCCTGCGCATTCGTTCGGCGATGACCATCGCCGTGACCCCGTACCGGCCCGGGCAGATCGAGAAATCGCCGCCCTGGGAGTCGGTGCGCGCCCGTCTCGCCTATGCTGCGGCGCCGCCGCGGCCGGAGGATCTCGATGCGCTGCGCTTTCTTTTCGAGAGCGCCCATGTCCGGATCAAGCGCGAGCTGGCCGACTATGCCGCCGGCTGCTTCCCGCCCGGAACGCCGGTGCTGGCCGGCGCGCAGGCGCTGATGGCCAGGATATTCCGGGAAGTCAAGTTCGACCCGGAGGCGACCACGGTATCGACTCCGGTCATGGAAGTCCTGGAGAAGAAGCGCGGCGTCTGCCAGGACTTCGCCCACCTGATGATCGCCTGCCTGCGCGCCATCGGCCTCGCCGCGCGCTACGTCAGCGGTTATCTGGTGACCCGGCCGCCGCCGGGCAAGCCGCGACTGGTCGGGGCCGACGCCTCGCACGCCTGGGTTTCGGTCTACGCCCCCGGATTCGGCAACGGCTGGGTCGATTTCGATCCGACCAACAACCTGCTGCCGGATACCGAACACATCACCGTCGCCATTGGCCGCGATTTCAGCGACATCTCGCCGTTGCGCGGCATCATCCTCGGCGGCGGGGGGGCCGAGCCCGAGGTCGCGGTGACGGTGACGCCGCTCGACGGGGAACCACCGCCGGCTGCCGCGCTCGCAACGTCCGACGTTGACGACGAACCGGCGACGCCGCAAGATCCGGCAGGCTTGCAGGAATCAGGGCCGGTCGCCGCCTGATGCGGCGCGTCGCCATCGTCGGCGCCGGGCCGGCCGGCCTGATGGCGGCCGAACGGCTGGTTGCGGTCGACGGCCAAAAAGTGCTCATTTTCGATGCCATGCCGTCGCCCGGCCGCAAGTTCCTGATGGCCGGCAAGGGTGGCATGAACATCACGCACGCCGAGCCGCTGGCCGATTTCGCCGGGCGTTACGGCAGCCGGCAGGCTGTCATCGCGCCGCTGCTGGAACGCTTCGGCCCGCAGCAGTTGCGCGAGTGGATTCACGGCCTCGGCATCGCGACCTTCGTCGGCACCTCGGGCCGCGTCTTTCCGACCGGGATGAAGGCGGCGCCCCTGCTGCGCGCCTGGTTGCACCGGCTGCGCCAGCGCGGCGCGCAGTTTCATGTCCGCCATCGCTGGCTCGGCTGGGCCGACGACGGCGCCTTGCGCTTCGCGACGCCGAAGGGCGAAACGCGGGTCGCCGCCGACGCGACGATCCTGGCGCTGGGCGGCGGCAGTTGGGCGAAGCTCGGGTCGGATGGCGCCTGGGTGCCGCTGCTGGTTGCGCGCGGCATTCCCGTGGCGCCGCTCAAGTCCGCCAATTGCGGCTTCGACGTCGCCTGGAGCGCGCATTTCAGCGAGCGCCATGCCGGCCAGCCGGTCAAGCCGGTGGTCGCGTCGGTGGCCGATCGGCGCCAGCAGGGCGAATTCAACATCACGGCCGGCGGCATCGAGGGTGGGCTGGTCTACGCCTTGTCGGCGCCGTTGCGCGACGCGCTGGAAACGACGGGATGCGCCGTGCTCCATCTCGACCTGACGCCCGGCAAGACGCTGGAACGCCTGAGCGCCGACCTCGCCCGGCCGCGCGGCCGCGATTCGCTGGCCAGCCACCTGCGCCGGCGGGCGGGGATCGACGGCGTCAAGGCCGGGCTGTTACGCGAATTCGGGGAAATCGACGGGTCGACCGCAGCTGCCGCGCTGGCCGCCGCGATCAAGGCGCTGCCCATGCCGGTGACGGCCGCGCGGCCGCTCGACGAGGCGATCAGCACGGCGGGCGGGGTTGCCTTCGCGGCGCTCGACGAAAACCTGATGCTGCGCGATCTGCCCGGCGTCTTCTGCGCCGGCGAGATGCTGGATTGGGAGGCGCCGACCGGCGGCTATCTGCTGACCGCCTGCTTCGCCACTGGCTGTGCCGCAGGGGATGGGGTGCGCGCGTGGCTGACAAGAGCCGGCTGATAACGCCACGCGCCGGGAACATCGGGGCGACAGGGGGGCTAATGGCCCGGCAAGCTTTCAAAAATTGCCGGAATATCTCGCGCATGATGCAAGACCCGGACAACGGTAATTCCCTGCGTGGTCGGGATGTAGAACAGGATGTATGGCGTCGATGTCGGCCAGCTGCGCAGACCCTCCGCCAGCTCGCGGCGCTCCCTGCCCATCATGGGTTGATCGAGCAAGCGCATGGCCTCGGCTTCAATCTGGTCGAGCATGCGATCCGCTGCTGACACGCAGTTGTCAGCAATGTATAGCCAGGCTTCCAGCAGATCGTTCTCGGCGCTGCCCGAAAACAGCACGGCTGCCATCAGCCTGCCTTTGCTTTGGCCAGAGTGGCCCTGCCGCGCTCCTTGATCCTGGACATACTGACTTCGCGGACATGTCCGGCATGGATGTCGGCGATCCCTTGGTTGATATCAGCCTGGAGCGCCGACAAATTGGCGGCCTGAATGCCCTGATACGCTTCAAACAAACGTAACGCTTCCCGGATTACTTCGCTGGCAGAACCATAGAGCCCTGATTCGACATGCTGGCGCACCCGGTTTTCGAGTTCAAGCGGCAAAGAGACGTTGAGAGACATGGCGGACTCCTCGATGATGTCAGAGATTGCCATTGTATGTCATGTTTGTACTAATGGCGGAAAACCGAACCCGGGGCCGAAAGCCGAGATCTTGCAATCAAACATTTGGCGATTTGTATCGTAATGCAAGACCCGACCCCGACCCTCCGATCCTCGTGCACCGAATCATCTGTGGAGGGAGTTTCCGTAGCCACGGCAGCAGCCAAACGCCAAAGAATGTCCTTGGCCCGTCGCCGGTTCAGCCGACGATGCGGTGGTAAAGCGCGAAGCGGCGGGCGTCGATCCGGCCGGCGGCGACCGCGGCGGTCAGCGCGCAGTCCGGCTCGCGGCCGTGGCGGCAGTCGCGGAAGCGGCACTGGCCGAGGAAGGGGCGGAATTCGCGGAAGGCGTGCTCGATTTCCTGGCGGTCGAGGTGGCCGAGGCCGAATTCCTGCAGGCCCGGCGAATCGATCAGATCGCTGCCGGCGTCGAGGTGATAGAGCGTGGCATGCGTCGTCGTGTGCTTGCCGGAATCGAGGGCGGCGGAAATTTCCCGGGTCGCGGCGCCGGCCTCGGGAACCAGCGCATTGACCAGGGTCGACTTGCCCATTCCCGACTGGCCGACCAGCACGCTGGTGTATCCGTACAGTTCGGGGCGCAGGTCCTCGGCGTGGTCGCGGGCGGAGAGTTCGACGATGCGGTAGCCGAGGGCGGCGAAGACCGCGAGCCGGGCGCGGGCGTCGGCAACGCGGTCGCTCAGGTCGCACTTGTTGAGGACGATCAGCGGCTCGATTTCCTCGCTCTCGGCGGCGAGCAGGGCGCGGGTCACCAGTTCGTCGGAGAACGCCGGCTCGGTGGCGACGACGATGACGATCTGGTCGACGTTGGCGGCAATCAGCTTCTGCCGGACCACGTTCGAGCGGTAGAGCAGGCTGGTGCGCGGCTGGATGGCCTCGATCACGCCCTGATCATCCGAGGTGCGCTCGAGGTCGACGCGATCGCCACAGGCGACGTCGCTGCGCTTGCCGCGCGGGAAGCACGGGAGGAGAACCCCGTCGGGAAGCTCCACGACATACTGGCGGCCATGGGCGGCGACGACGCGGCCTTCCATCAGCGTGCCGCGGCCTGGAGCCTGGCGATGCGCACCGCGGCCGGCGGGTGGGAGTCGTAGAACAGCGAATGCAGGGGGTCGGGGGTCAGCGTGGCGGCGTTGTCCTCGTAGAGCTTGACCAGCGCCCGGCCGAGAGCGGCCGCATCGGTCCGGGCGGCGGCCCAGGCATCGGCCTCGAACTCGTGCCGGCGCGAGATCTGGCTCAGCAGCGGAGTGAAGGGAAAGGTGAACACGGGCGCGACGAGAAAGAAGAGGATCAGCGCCAGCGCGGTGCCTTGCGCCGGGACGCCGAGGCCGGCGTAGAACCAGGGTGCGCCGATCAACCGGCCGAGCAGCCAGAGGAAGCCGAGCGAGGCGGCGAACATCAGGACGATGCGCTTGAGGACATGGTGGCGGCGGAAGTGTCCCAGTTCGTGCGCGAGGACGGCCTCGACTTCCGGTGGACCGAGGCGTTCGAGCAGGGTGTCGAAGAAGACGATGCGCTTGTTGTTGCCGAAGCCGGTGAAATAGGCGTTGCCGTGGCTGGAGCGCTTCGAGCCGTCCATCACGAACAGCCCGCCGGAGCGGAAACCGCAGCGGGACAACAGCGCCTCGATGCGCGACTTCATCTCGCCGTCGGCGAGCGGGGAAAACTTGTTGAACAGCGGCGCGATCCACGTCGGGTAGACGAACAGGATCAGCAGGTTGAAGGCGCTCCAGAAGAGCCAGACCCAGAACCACCAGGCGCTGCCCATGACCGCCATCAGCCAGAGCACGGCGAGGATCACCGGGGCGCCGATGAAGATGCCGAGCAGTGTGTGCTTGAGCAGGTCGGTGAAGAACAGGCCGAGCGTCATGCGGTTGAATCCGTGGCGCGCCTCGATGACGAACTGGCGATGGAGCGCGAAGGGCAGGTCGACCGCCGCCCCGATCGCCATGACGCTGAAGATCAGGGCGAGGCCATGGACGAGGCCGGCGAAGCGCGCCGCCCAGAATTCATGCAGCCAGGCGAGCCCGCCGCCGAGGGTGAAGGCCAGCAGCAGCGCCGTATCGGCGAGGGTCGTCAGAATGGCCAGCCGGTTGCGGTCGACCGTGTAATCGGCGGCTTTCTGATGGGCGGCCAGCGAAATGCGCTCGGCGAAGCCGGCCGGGACGGCGCCGCGATGCGCGGCGACGCAGCGGATCTGGCGCACGGTCAGCCACAGGCGGCCGGCCAGCGTCAGAGCGACAGTGGCAAGAAAGAGGAAGGTGAAGTCGGCGCTCACGAAACTGGTTGCGAAGCTATGAGAAAATGGCGATCCTCAAGATCTCGGGCAATTATATGACAGGCAACGCAAACAACCTCGTCTGGCTGGACATGGAAATGACCGGACTCGATCCGGACAACGACCGGATCATCGAGATGGCCATGGTGGTGACCAATTCCGAGCTGGAACTGGTGGCGGAATCGCCGTCCTGGGTAGTCCATCAGGCCGACGCCGCGCTGGCCGTCATGGACGAATGGAACCAGAAGACGCATGCCCGCTCGGGATTGATCGACCGGGTCAGGGCGTCGGCGCTGGACGAGGCGGCGGTCGAAGTGCTGGCGCTGGAGTTCCTGAAGAAATACTCGACGAAGGGTCATTCGCCGATGTGCGGCAACTCGATCGGCCAGGACCGCCGTTTCATGGCCCGCCACATGCCGGCGCTGGAGACCTTCTTCCACTACCGGAACCTCGATGTCAGCACCCTGAAGGAACTCTGCCGGCGCTGGCGGCCCGAGGTCTACAAGGGTTTCAGGAAGAAGGGACGGCATACGGCGCTGGCGGACATCCACGAGTCGATCGACGAACTCAGGTATTACCGCGAGCACTTCCTCAGAGGCTGAGCGCCTGGCGCGACCTGTCCGGCCGCGACGATGCCGCGGTCAACGCCGGTAGAGGCGGAATTTTTCCTTGCGTTCGCCGGGACGGCTGCCTTCCCAGACGCGGGTCCAGATCCCGCTCGGGGCGGCGAGATCCTTGCCGCTCTCGCCCGCGACCAGCAGCCATCGGCATTCCCTGCCGGCGGCCGAGTTCGCCGCGGCCGGCTCGATGCCGGCGAAATAGGCGAAAGATGCGCGCTGGGTGTCGCTGAGACCGCGTTCGGCGAGGCAGCCACGGTCGGCGGGGAGCGCCTGGGCGATGGCTTCGGCGACCGGACGATAGGTCTTGCCGTAGTCGAACCAGGGCAGGATCAGCGTCGTCGCGATCAGCCACAGCGTGGTGAAGCCGAGCGTCCAGTGCGTCAGGCTGCGGTAGGGCGAGCGCGGCGCGGTAAAGATCAGCCAGATCCACCAGACCGTGGCGAGCACGCCGATGGCGAACGCCGCCAGCTCGAAACTGCCGGCGAACCCCGGGCGCAGAACGACCGCCCGGGTGGCCAGGCGCGCCGGCCAGCCGAGCGCCATCGCCGACCAGGCCAGCCAGCTGAGGGCGATGAAGAAGCTGAAGCTCATCATCGCGAACCAGTCGAAGGCGCTGGCGGCGCCGCGGCGCAAGCTCAGGGCGCCCGGCGTGGCGAGCAGGGCCAGCGGCGGCAACAGCAGCAGGGCCGGGATCTCGCGCGGCCGGAAGGCGAGGGCGAGCATCAGCAGGGTCAGGAGCAGGAAGGCCAGCGGCAGCAACTGCGGCGTCGCCGTCAGCGACCGGCGCCGCGTCCACAGCGACCAGGCGGCGAGCGGCAGAACCGGGAAGGCAAACCACGGCAACAGCGACAGGAAGCGGCCGGCGCCGAAGAACGAGAAGGGTGTCCGCAGCGGGGCCAGTTCGGTATTCAGCCAGCCGTGGAAGCGCGCGGGTTCGAACGCGAGGAGCAGCAGCAGCCAGGACAGGATCAGGATCAGCGCCAGCCCGAGACCGAGGGCGAGAGCGCGCAGGGCCAGCCCGCGATCGGTCGCCAGCCACCAGGCGAGCGGCGCGATCGCCAGCAGCGGCAGGGTCGGGGCAATCCCGGCGCCGAGCAGGCAGGCGGCGACGGCGAGACCGTAGAATATCCCCGCCCGCCAAGGCCGGCGGGTCAGCGCGGCCAGCGCGCCGATGGCGCCGCCGTAGGCGGCAAGCGCGATCAGCATGGGCTGGGCGTCGTGGGCATGGATCAGCAGGCCGACGCAGCCGGCGAGCAGGAGCGGGCTGGCGGCGGCGCTCTCCTGTCCGTAGAGTTCGCGCCCGGCGTAGTAGATCCCGACCAGCGCCAGCGTGATCCAGACGCCGCTGGCGAGGCGTATCGCTTCATGCAGTGGCAGCAGCCAGCCGAGCGCCCCGCCGGTCAGCGCGGCGGTCCAGTAGTACAGGGGCGGCTCGTGGAAGGGGCGTCCGGCCAGGTCGGGCGACAGCCAGTCGCCGTACTGGAGCATGTTCCAGGCGGCGCCGATGTGGATCGCGTCCTCGCCCTTCCACGGGTCGCGGCCGAAGAGTCCGGCCAGGACGTAGAATGCCAGCATCGCAGCCAGGGTCCAGCCGGCCGGAGGCAGGCGGATGCCGCGGCGGAGCAGGGTTGCGAAATCAGCCATGGGCGGAGGACACTCCCGCAAAAATGAAAAAGGCAGCCCGCTGGCTGCCCTTTCCGTCCTGGCGCACGCCGGTCAGGCGGCGGACTTGCTGCCGCGCAGGGTGCCGAACTTCTGGTTGAACTTCTCGACGCGGCCGGCGGTATCGACGATCTTCTGCTTGCCGGTGTAGAACGGGTGGCACTGCGAGCAGACCTCGACATGAAGCGCCTTCTTCGTCGTCGAGCGGGTCGTGAAGGAATTGCCGCAGGAGCAGGCAACCTGGATTTCATTGTAGGCGGGATGGATGTCGGCTTTCATTTCGTGTCCTTTCGTTGCGCGACCGGCGGTTGTGGCCGACCTGGAAAGCGCAGGATTATCCCCGAATCATCACGCGCTTGCAACATGAATTGGCGGCCTAGCCGCGGCGCATGGCGTCAAAGAACTCGGCGTTGCCCTTGGTCGACTTGACCTTGTCGAGCAGGAATTCCATGGCGGCGAGGTCGTCCATCGGGTAGAGGAGCTTCCTGAGCACCCACATTTTCGAGAGCACGTCGGGCTTGAGCAGCAGTTCCTCGCGGCGGGTGCCGGAGCGGTTGACGTTGATCGCCGGGTACATCCGCTTCTCGGCCATGCGCCGGTCGAGGTGGATTTCCGAGTTGCCGGTGCCCTTGAACTCCTCGTAGATCACTTCGTCCATGCGCGAGCCGGTGTCGATCAGCGCCGTGGCGAGGATGGTCAGCGAGCCACCTTCCTCGATGTTGCGGGCCGCGCCGAAGAAGCGCTTGGGCTTGTGCAGCGCGTTGGCGTCGACACCACCGGACAGGATCTTGCCCGAGGGCGGGATCACCGTGTTGTAGGCGCGGGCCAGGCGGGTGATCGAGTCCAGCAGGATGACCACGTCGCGACCGTGCTCGACCAGGCGCTTGGCCTTCTCGATCACCATCTCCGCGACCTGCACGTGGCGAGAGGCGGGCTCGTCGAAGGTCGACGACACGACCTCGCCCTTCACCGTGCGCTCCATGTCCGTGACTTCCTCAGGGCGCTCGTCGATCAGCAGCACCATCAGCCACACGTCGGGGTGGTTGGAGGCGATGGCGTGAGCGATGTCCTGCAGGAGCACCGTCTTGCCGGCGCGCGGCGGCGACACGATCAGCGCGCGCTGGCCCATGCCGATGGGCACGAGCAGGTCGATGATGCGCGTGGAGAGGTTGTCGTTCTTGAACTCGAGGTTCAGCTTCTTCTGCGGGTACAGCGGCGTCAGGTTGTCGAACAGGATCTTGTCGCGCGCCACCTCGGGCGCCTCGAAGTTGACCTGGTCGACCTTGAGCATCGCGAAGTAGCGCTCGTTGTCGCGCGGCGGCCGGGGGCGAGCTGTGCGGAGAGTGCCGCGGGCTGCCGCTCCTCGAGCTGGGACCAGACCAGCGGCTCTCCGCCGCGTGCCGGCAGGGCGAGTACCGACCCCGCGGCCCGCTCGAACTGTTCCGGGGTGATCGCGCTCGAGTGCAGCCATTCGATTGGTACCTCGCGCACAGCGACCAGCTCGTGGGAGAGTGGCGTCCCCACCGCGAGGTCGGTCTTGGCGACCACCGCGCGGCCCATCTGCCCGTGCTGGCGCTGTTCGATCTCGGAGGCGCGCTCCTCGAGATAGCGCGCGGCAAGCCAGGCGGCACCCAGGCCGAAGAGCGCGGCAACGGCGAGGATCAACAGGTTGCGCGGGATTGTCCTGGGCATGGGCGGATCACACCGGGAGTGAAATGCTGGTGAGAAAGCGCGCGAAACCCGTGGCCACGGACTCGGCGAGGAAGACGACGAGTGGCTGCCCGTCGACGGCCGGGAGGGCGAAGACGCCCAGCACGATGGCGAGGATCACGAGATGCTCGGTCATCGCCTGACCGGAGGGCATTCGTATTCGCTTCATGGCCGGCCTTGGGCGATGAGTTCGACCATGTGCAGCGTGACGGTGGTCGCGCCGCCGCGGGCGACGATG
>JAFLDQ010000131.1 GCA_017302355.1 Dechloromonas sp. | reverse complement strand
CCTTCAAGGAAAAGGTCGCCGAGGTGCTGAACGCCGAAGGCCTCGACTTCTTCGCCAACATCGTCTCGCAGATCGCCGAGGAACAGAACGTCAGCGCCGAAGAAGTCGCCGCCGCGCTGGCGATGATGGCCCAGGAGAGCAAACCGCTGCAGATCGCTGGCGAAGACCCGGCGCCGGCGCGCCCCTTCCGCGAGCAGCGCGCCGACGACCGCCGCCCAGCCTTTGGCGACCGCGAACCGCGCAAGCCGCGCTTTGAAGATCGTGGTGAGCGCCCGCGCTTTGATGACCGTGGTGACCGTCCGCGTTTTGAAGACCGAGGTGAGCGCAGCGAACGGCCGCGCTTCGAAGACCGCCCGCCGCGCACCGAGCGTCCTCCGCGTCCGGCCCCGGCGGGCGACATGGTGCGTTACCGCATTGATGTGGGTCGTGAACACGGCGTCGAAGTCCGCGACATCGTCGGTGCCATCGCCAACGAAGCCGGTATCGAAAGCCGTTTCATCGGCCGCATCGGCCTCTACGAGGAATCGAGCACCGTTGAACTGCCCGCCGGCATGCCGGCGGAAGCCGCCAACGCACTGAAACGCACCCGCATCCGCGGCGTGCCGATCAACCTGCGTCAGGACGAAGGCCGTCCGGCCGGTAGCTATGGCGGTGAACGCAAGTTTGGCGGCGGCGAGCATAGCTTTGACGGTGAGCGCAAGTTCAAGAAGAAGCCCTTCAACGAACGCTAAAACCCGGCAATCATCCCCGAAAGAGCCACGGCAGCGACCGTGGCTTTTTTGTGCCCTCCAAATTAATGCGAACAATTCCCGTTTACATTTTTCGGAAAGCTATTAAGATAGGAACCATTCTCAACTAATCAGAACGCATCATGCAAACCCTCACCGCCCACGTCCTGATCGCCGCTTGCGCCCTTGGCTGGGCGTTGTTCACTGCCCTGCCCATGTGATTGGAGATCCGCCATGCCTCCCTCTGACCTGTTTGCCGGCGCGCTCAGCCTGATGCTGATCCACGAAGAAACCGGCTGTGCCCAGTCGGCGCTGAATGCCGCCCGCCTGCTTGATGCGCTCAGCGACGCCCGTGACATCGACAGCGATACCCGTCGTCTCTGCGAACGGGCGAGCGAGCGCCTGTACAAGGAGGGAGACCGCGATGCTTGCCCCGCTTAAGGACCGCTCGCTGATCGAACAGGAAAGCGTCGCCAGCCTGGTCGACGAAAACACCCTGCTGCGGCAAAGCTTGCGGCAGTCCCGGCAAATGCAGAAACGTGCCGCCAGCCTGGCCGCGCGCAAGATTGTCGCGCTGACCAATGAAATGTTGCGCCTCGACGAACACAACCGGCAGTTGCGGGCTCGCCTTCAGGAACTTGAATCAGGTGTCGCCATGACGGCGATGGCGCAGCGCCTGCTGGCCTTGCAGGACGAAAACGACCGCCTGCGCGATGCCAGTCAACGCCTGTGGTTCCTCGACCGGACCCTGTGCGCCGCCCACCGTGAATGCGAACGCCTCGCCAAGGAGCGCGACGTCGCACTCCGACACCTGCACGACCTGGGCGACAACCCGCAGGCCAGCTGATTCCCCACGGCTTGCGCACAGGCAAGCCCGATCAATACCGCCAGCCAGCCGATCGCCGGTCAGCCAGCCCCGAATCCCAAGGAGCCGGACATGTCCGACATACCCTTTCACGTCGCCGGCGGCGCCTTCATCGGCCGCAAGCCGCAAACCGACAGGCCACCCGAAATTGGCCCGATTTCACGGTTTACCGCAGCCCCCGCCGCAAGCTCCCGCCGGCGAAAGCTGTGGGAAGTCGCGCACAAATGCCATTGCCCCATCATCGGCACCTGCTTCGATGTTCAGGAGTTGCGTGCCCTGATGGCCAAGGTCATGGAATTCCCGCGCGACACCTCGGATTTCGTCCTGCACACCACCGCTGTCGGCAACTGCGACAACCGAAGCCGCCTCGCCGAGTTGCTGCACAAGCACCTTGAGAAACGCCATGCTGCTGAAATCCGCAAGTTTTCTGCGACCCGCGATACGGCTGAACTGCGCGCCCTCTGGCGTGCTGCCTGTCGCGATGGCAGCACTATTGCCGGCGCGCTCTGGGCCACCTGGAGTCATCCGGCCTGCGACAGCACGCTGGAACACGAGGTCTATGGCGACATCCACATGGTCTAGCATCAGCTCGGTGGCCGGGCGCGCGTCGACCATGGCGCTTTGAAGCGCCTGCGCGAAGAACACGCAGAACAAGCCCGGGCGCTTGCCGATGCCCGCGAAGCCCTGAACCGTCTGCGTCACGAACATGCCCGTGAGGTCCAGGGCCTGATACGGCGGCTCATCGACTTACAGGCCGACTCCGCCGGCAAGGATGCGCGCCTAGCGGCGCTGAATGGTCAACTCGAACAACTGCAGAACAGCCTGCCCGACATGAAAGACCGGCAAATGCTGGCCCGCCGCGCGACCGATGCCGAAGCCGTGAATGTCGCGCTCACGGCGCGCAGCAGCCAGCTCGAGGAAGCCCTGCAGCGGGAACGTCGCCGCAACGCCCTGCTGGAAACCGAGTTGCAATTGCACGCCCACCCTGCCGAGCCGGCCCATCCGGGCGGAGCGCCTGATCTTGGCGGCAAATGCGTCCTCTGTGTCGGCGGCCGCTCCGGCGCCATCGATGCCTACCGACAGGTTGTCGAACGCAGCGGCGGCCGGTTCCTGCATCACGATGGCGGACTGGAAGAAAGCCTGCACCGCATCGACAGCGCGCTGGCCGCCGCCGACCTGGTCATCTGCCAGACCGGCTGCATCAGCCACAACGCCTACTGGCGGGTCAAAGAGCAGTGCAAGCGGACCGGCAAGCAGTGCATGTTCGTCAAGACAAGCGGCGCCTCGGGCTTCGAGCGCGCCATCCAGTCTGCCAGCCGCTTGTGCGAAGGCGTACCGGCCTTGCCGGATCACGCCGACGCCCTAGTTGACAAAGATTCTCATTAACATCACAATACGAACCATTCTCGTTATCTATTACATTTTCAATGATGACTCAAACGCACCCGATCACCCCGCCAGCCGCGCTCAACCCGCCCCGCCCCCGTATCGACAGCACTGAGATCCTGCGCGGTGCCAACGCCGTCGAGATCGAACACGGTGGCCAGCGTTACATCCTGCGCGTAACGCGCGAAAACAAGCTGATCCTGACCAAATAAGCCGGGCGCATCGCCCGCGCACTGCCTGATTTCTCTCCGTTGTAAACCTCGCTTCCCCCAGCCAGCAAGCCTGACGCCAGCACGCCACGGGTCTTTTTTTGCTCTCCGGGACGGGGTCACCGAGCCACCGCCATGAGTTACGCCCTGTCATCCCCCTCCGCCTCACGCCGCAGCGGCCTGCTCATGGTCGTCATCGGCCTGCACGCGGCAGTCATCGCCATCGTCATCGCTGCCAAAACGGTCGTTCCGCAGATCATGGAAATGCCGCTGATCGTCGATCTTGTCCAGCCCGCCGAAATCAAGCCGCCGGAAGCCAAGCCGCTGCCGGTCACCAAGCCGCAGCCCGTCTTCCAGAAGTCGCAACCCCGCCCGACCCCGACACCGGTGATCGAGGCAACACAAAGCCAGGTCGCCATCGCGAATGCACCGGTCGCCTCGCCACCCGACGTCAAGCCTGCGCCACCGGCGCCACCTGCCGAAGCGCCGGTCGTCCAGGCCCGTTTCGATGCCGATTACCTGAAAAACCCGGCGCCGCCCTACCCGCCACTGTCGCGGCGCATGGGCGAAGAGGGCAAGGTCATCCTGCGCGTCTCGGTCAATCCGCAGGGCGGCGCCGATCAGGTCGAGATCCGCAGCAGCTCGGGCAGCCAGCGGCTCGATGAATCTGCGGTGAACACCGTAAAACACTGGAAATTCATCCCGGCCAAGCGCGGCGACAGCGCCGTCCAGAGCTGGGTTCTGGTTCCCATCGTCTTCAAACTGGAGCAATAAGCATGAACGAAACTACCCAAAACGCCTTCGGCTTCGCCCACCTGTGGGCCGCCGGCGACACCGTTTCCCATAGCGTCGCCGTGGTCCTCGCGCTGATGTCGATCGCCAGCTGGTATCTGATCCTCGCCAAGACCTGGGACTGGTGGACCATGCGCCGTTCCGCCCGTGCCCTCGGCAGCTTCTGGGCGGCCGGCACGGTGGCCGAAGGCATCGAACACCTGCGCGCCGCCGATACCGAAAGCCCCTACGCCCAGCTCGCGGAGCAGGCCAACTGCTGCAACCATGAATGCGAGGCCGTCACCGGCCGACTTGCCTCCCGCTTCGACCCGGCCGAACAAATGGAACGCGCCCTACGCCAGCAGCTCTCGAGCACGCAGGCCGGCATGGAAAACGGCCTCACCCTGCTCGCCACCACCGGCGCCACCGCCCCCTTCGTCGGCCTGTTCGGCACCGTCTGGGGCATTTACCATGCACTTGTCGCCATCGGCCTCTCCGGTCAGGCGGCACTGGAAAAGGTCGCCGGCCCGGTCGGCGAAGCGCTGATCATGACCGCCGCCGGCCTCGCCGTCGCCCTGCCCGCCGTCTTCGCCTACAACGCCTTCACCCGCGCCAACCGCGTGCTGCTCGCCGATCTCGATGCCTTCGCCCACGACCTGCACGCCTTCTTCACGATCGGCAAGCCCTTCGTCGCCAACAGCGCGCAGATCCACCCGATGCGCGCCCGCGCCGCCGCGGAGGCCGCATAAATGGCGATCGGCAGCTTCAACTCCCCCGGCGCCCAGGCGCCGATGGCGGAAATCAACACGACGCCGCTGGTCGACGTGATGCTGGTGCTGCTCATCATCTTCATCATCACCGCGCCGCTGATGACGCACTCGGTCAGGGTGGAACTGCCGCGCGCCGCAAGCGTCCCGACGGAAGACCGGCGGCTGACCCTGCAGGTCAGCATCGACGGCGACAACCGCGTTTTCGTCGGTTCCGAGGCGGTCGACCGTGGGGAACTGGAAAGCCGCTTCCGCGAGGCGGTCCGCCGTGACGCCAACGTCGAGATGCATCTCAAGGCCGACCGCAGCACCCGCTACGAGATTGTCGCCGACGCCATGAGCGCCGCCCGCCGCGCCGGCCTGAGCAGGATCGGCTTCGTCACCCAGCCGGGAAGCGCGCCCAACTGACCCGAAGCTTTCACAACCTGCCCGCGCCAGCCAGTCGCAGCAGAAAAAGGGGGCAGGTTCGCCCTGGAACACGAGATCGCCCGCCATGTCCGGATCATCCAGCCCAGCCGTCCGCCGCGTCGTTTCCGCCACTCCGGGGCGCATCCGCATCCGCGATCGCGCCCTGCGCAACCCCGGCCGCCTCGCCGATCTGGAGGCAGCCCTGGGCGAACACGAAGGCATCCTGGAAACCAGCGCCAACCCGCGCGCCGGCAGTCTCGTCCTGCATTTCGATCCGCGTCGGCTAGCGGTCGAGAAACTGGAAATCCTGGTCGACGCCACCCTCGACCGCTTGCTGGCCACACCGGCGCCCACCGGAACATCCCGCCGCCGGAAAGTCAACCGGCTCGCCAAGATCGGCATGTTGGGCAGCCTCGCCACCTCGTTCGCGCTGCTCGCCACCGGCCAGAAGCGCGGCCACGCCATCGCCGGCGCCCTGTTCGTGGCCGGACTCGGCGTTCATCTGGGCATGCATCGTCACGGCATTTTCCGCTAACCGGCGCCAAGGCCGGCCACGCCGCGCTGGCCACCTTCCCGGTACTTTCCCGGAGTCCCTGCCTCTCGATCCGGACGAACGACGCGGCATGCGGGCAGCGAACGTCTGCTGCGGCGACCGCCGGCAGCCACCAACTGCTCCGGATTTGACGAAGATCAAGCACTCGACACGCCGGAATGCTACGCTGTCGAGAGGGCTTTCCCCTGAAGCCCGAGACAGCCAGCCATCCGCATCGCGACAGCCAGCCAGTCACTTTCAACTGGAGTCATGATGCTCGGCAGTACGCTGGAAGCCATGGTTTTCCCGGCCCAGGCCCGGCCAGCCGACATGGCGTCCGTGATCGCCCTTGTTGCCGCTTACTTGCGCATCGCCCACCAGATTCCCGGGCGCATCCGCTTCAAGGTCGATTCCGCCGTTCTGAACGATCCCGCCCTGCGCGATCTCGGCGAACGGGGACTGTCCGGCACCGTGGGCATCATTCGCGGGGTGCGCGACATCCGCATCAACAAGCTGGCACGTTCCTGCACCATCGAATACGACCGGGCGATCATCCCCGATCATGCCTGGGGCGATCTTCTGGCCAACCGGGCGACACCCGCCGCGCATGCCCTGCTTGGCATCATCGAATACAAGTACGAGGAGGTACGTCGTGGCCAACTATGACGAAGCCATCCTGCGCAGCCGCACCCTCCAGGCGGTGGCGCCGTTTCCCGTCCTGCATCAGGCCGTGCGCATCGCGCTCTATGATGAATACGCGGCGCGGGCCTTCTATCGCCGGGTGGCCGAAGCCTTCGGGCAACAACCGCCATTCGCCAGCATCGCGCGCGCCGAGGAACGGCATGTCGCGGCGCTCGACCGGCTGTGCCAGCGCTACGGCATTCCCCGGCCGCTCGATCCCTTCCCTGCCGAAACGACGGTGTCGCCCGGTTGGCGCGCCAATCTGGAGCGCGCCGTCGCCGGCGAGATGGCCAATGTGCATCTTTATCGCTACCTTCTGCCCCACGTTGCCGCCCGGGATGTGCGGCAGACTTTCAGCAGCCTGCAATCGGCCTCGCTGAACAACCACCTCCCGGCCTTCCAGCACGCCCTGCAACTGGCGCTGGCACGCGAAGGCTACCATGCGGCACAGGGCATCCCGGCCAGCCAGGCCTATGTCAGCCATGGCCCGCTGACCAATATCCTCGAGCACGGCTTCTCCCTGCTCGCCAGCCAGCACAGCGCCTTCGGGCTGGCCGGCTCGCTGCTGCGGGCCGCTCACCCGGCGATGCTGGCCGGCATGGTGGCGGGGGGTGGCGCCGTTCATTTCCTGCGCAAGCGGGAACCCGTTTCCCAACCCATGGAGGATTGATCATGCTGCCTCTTCTGCCATTCATCGCCGGCCTCGTCACCGGCGCCGTCACCGCCAAGCTGTGGCGCAACGGCAAGACCTCGCAAACCCTCGCGAATGCCAAGGCCAAGACCTCGGAGACTCTTGAAAGCGCCCGAACCAGCATTCGCGAGGCAACCGTCAGCGGCCTCTCCCGCCTGGAAGCCTCGAGCGCGGCGATGCGCGAGAAGTTGACGGCCGTCGAAGCCGCGCCCGACGCCGCGACACCGGAAGAAGCGCCCGCGCCAGCACCCGCGACGAAAAAGGCTACCCGCCCGCGCAAGGCGGACGCGACCCCCGGCGCCGGGGAAGCTCCCGCAGAACCCGTCGCCGGAGAAACGGAATGAGTCGCCGACTTCCGCTGGTGACGCCGTCCCGACCGCTGGCCGGGCGTGGTGAAGTGGGCGCTGACTTCATCCGCGGCTTCGTCGCGACCGGCATTCTGAGTGCCGTGCAGGACCAGCCGGCCCGCCTCCGCCTCGACCGCCGGACGTTGCGCTGCGCCATGCAGGGCGGCAGCGCGCTGGCGGCCGGGACGTACGCGATGCGCGCCTGGCGGCGGAGCGAAAGCGGACAGGCGCTGGCCGGCGTCGCGATCGGCCTGGCGGCGGTCGCAACCTTTGAACATCTGCTGCGAGACCAGGCAGCGAAGGAGAAAGCAAATGGGAAAGAAGAAGCATAGGCAGCAGTCCGCAGGTCACGCCGGCGCCGGCTGGGGTGAAGCCGGCTATGGACAAGGCGCATTCGGCGCCATGGGCGGGATGAACAGCGGCCCAGGCACTGGCGCCGGCTTCGGCCAATACGCCTGGAACGACATGGTCAACGGGACGCCGGGCGCCGACCGCGGTTTCCTGAATGGCTTGCAGGGGATGGTCGGTTCACGCCACACCGAGCAGTTCGTTCTCGGCGCCCTGATCGGCGCCGCCGCGGTGTACGTCCTGGGCGACGAAGAAATGCGCAACAAACTGCTCAAGTCCGCGATGAAGCTGTACGCCGGCATCGCCGGGGGCTTCGAGGAGATCAAGGAGCAGGTGGCCGACATCCGCGCCGAGGTCGAGGCCGAAACACGGGGCTGAGCGTGAACAGGCCCGCCGCGGCTTGCCCGTTCGTCGCCGTCCGGGCCGTCCACCAACTGCCTGAGCGGGTGCGCTTCCGCTATCGCGCCTCGGGTCCGATCGACCCCGTCGGCACGGTTCGCGCCGTGCGGAATCTGCATGGCGTCTGTGCCGCACGGCTGAACCCCGTCGCCCGTTCCCTGACCGTCGACTTCGAGCCGACCGAGACGAGCATCGAGTCCCTGGGCGATTCCTTGCTCAAGCTGGATGTTGCGGGCGCCGGGCGGCTGCAGGCAGGGATCGATCGCCACGACGGCCTGTGGGCTGTCATGAGCAGCGGCGCCTTGCTCGTCGGCCAGCAGCTCGTGCCGCAAAGCCTGCTGATGCCGGCGACTCTGGCCGTCGCCATCCCCGTCTTTGCCGAGGCCGTCGAGAATCTGCGCAACGAAGGCATCACGTCACACGTGCTCGAGGCCCTGGCAGTTGCCATCTCCGCCGCCCGCCGCGACTTCACCGCCGCCAACGCCACGAGCTTCATGCTGGCCCTGGGGGAATACCTTGAACAATCGATCGCCCGGCGCTCCGACGAACTGCTCAAGGCGCTGCTGCGGCCCGACACGGGGTGGGTATGGGTCGAGATCGATGGCCAGGAGCAGCAGATCGCAAGCGATGCCGTCGAAGTCGGCATGACCGTCATCGTCGCCGCAGGCTCGACCGTGGCGGTGGACGGCACGGTCCTCGGCGGCGAAGCGATCCTCAACGAATCGGCGATGACCGGGGAGAGCCGGCCGGTGGCCAGGAAGCGCGGCGACAAGGTCCTCTCCGGCACCGTCGTCGAAGAGGGGCGTCTGCGGGTCTATGCCGAGCATGTCGGCCGCAACACGGCGGCCGCCCGCATCGCCGACTACGTGGAACAGTCGCTGGTGGCCAAGAGCCAGTCCCAGTTGGGCGCTGCGCGCCTCGCCGACCGCCTGGTGCCCGCCGTGCTCGGGCTGGCCGGCGCCACCTGGCTGCTGAGCGGCGACTGGCAGCGGGCCGCGGCGGTGCTGCAGGCCGACTATTCCTGCGCGCTCAAGCTGGCCACCCCCGTCGCGTTCAAGGCGGGAATGCACCGCGCCGGCCGGCAGGGCATCCTGTTCAAGGGCGGCGATGCCGTCGAACGCCTGGCCAACGCCGACACCTTCGTTTTCGACAAGACCGGCACGCTGACCTCCGGCCAGCTTGCCGTGACCGACGCCATCGCCTTCGACCCGCACTACTCGGCGAACGACATCATCGATCTCGCCGCCTCGGTCGAGGAGCACTACTTTCATCCCCTGGCGCTCGCCGTCGTCGACGCAGCGCGTAAACATCACGGCCGGCATTTCGATCACAAGGAAGTCGAGTTCATTGCCGCCCATGGCGTAGCCAGCATGATCGACGGCCAACGCATCGTCGTCGGCTCGCGCCATTTCGTCGAGGAAGACGAAGGTGTGCCGATCGGCCGTCATCGCAGCAGGCTGGACACGCTTTTCCGGCAGGGGAAGACGCTTCTCTATATCGGTTTCGGAGGCAAGCTGCTCGGCATCATCGCGCTCAAGGACGAAGTCCGTCCAGCCAGCCGCGAGACGCTGCATCGTCTGCGCACGCTGGGCATCCAGCGCATCGTCATGCTCACCGGCGACCATCGGGACCGGGCGGAGGAACTCGCCCGGCAACTGGGCATCGACGAGTTTCACGCCGAGTTGTTGCCCCAGCAGAAAGCCGAACTGGTCGCCCGCATGAAAGCCGACGGCGCCCGTATCGCCTTCGTTGGCGACGGCATCA
>JAFLDQ010000130.1 GCA_017302355.1 Dechloromonas sp. | reverse complement strand
ACGCTGCGCCTGAAGCGCCCGCACGGCAACGCCAATCCCAACGGCTTCGACTACGAGGCCTGGCTTCTCGAACGCAACATCCGGGCGACCGGCTACGTCCGCCAGAATCCGCCGCGGCGCCTGACCGAAATGGTCTGGCAGCCGGAGTACGTCGTCGAACGTCTGCGCCACGGCGTGCGCGACTCGTTCGCCGCCATGCTGCCGGCCGGGCGCTATCCGTGGGCCGGCATTCTCGTCGCGCTGGTCATCGGCGACCAGCGGGCGATTCAGGGCGATCTGTGGACCACCTTCAACCGCACCGGAACGACTCACCTGATGTCGATCTCGGGCCTCCATGTAACCATGGTGGCGGCGCTGTTCGGTCTGCTCGCCGGCTCGGTCTGGCGGCGCGTGCCGGCGCTGGCGCTGCGTCTGCCGGTGCAGCGCGCGGCCTTGCTGGTGGGTTGCCTGGCCGCGCTGTTCTATGTGCTGCTCGCCGGATTCGCGGTTCCGGCGCAACGCACGCTGTACATGCTGCTGGTCGCGGCGCTGGCCATGGGCTCGGGGCGGATCGTCGCGCCCAGCCGAACCCTGTGCCTGGCGCTGCTGGTCGTTCTGGCGATCGACCCGTGGGCGGTGCTGGCGGCGGGCTTCTGGCTGTCGTTCGCGGCGGTCGGCGCGCTGCTTTACGTCGGTGCGGCGGTCGTCGGCGAGGGCGGCGGCTGGCGCCAGCGCATCCGGAGCTGGGGTGTGGTCCAGTGGGCGGCGACGCTGGCCTCGCTGCCGATCCTTCTGCTCGTCTTCCAGCAGTTTTCGCTGGTCTCGCCGCTGGCCAATGCGGTGGCGATTCCCGTCGTCAGCTTCATCGTCACGCCACTGGCGCTGCTCGCGGCGCTCGTCCCGTGGTGGCCGATCGCGGCGCTGGCGCATGCCGTGCTCGGCTGGCTGATGCTCTTTCTCGAATGGTGCGCGGTGTGGCCGGTCTGGCAGGCTCCGGCGCCGCCGCTGTGGGCGGCGCTCGCCGCCGGTCTGGGCTCCGCCATCTGCCTGCTGCCGCGCGGCATGCCGGGGCGTCTGCCCGGCGTCGTGCTGCTGCTGCCGGCGATCTTCTGGCCGGTCGCGCGGCCGGCCGAAGGGGAAGCCTGGGTGACGGTGCTCGACGTCGGCCAGGGGCTGGCGGCCATCGTGCGCACGCGCGGGCACACGCTGATCTACGATCCCGGCCCGCTCTACAGCGCGGAGTCCGACGCCGGGCAACGGGTGGTCGTGCCGTATCTGCGGTCGCTGGGCATCGACAGGGTGGACATCCTGATGGTGACCCATCTCGACAGCGATCACGCCGGCGGGACGGCTTCGGTCAAGTCGGCGCTCGCCGTTGGCGAGGTCGTTTCGTCACTGGGCGAAGCGGGGTCCGAGCCCTGCCGCAACGGGCAGAACTGGTCCTGGAACGGCGTGCGACTGACCGTGCTGCATCCTGAGGCGCGGGATTACGCCGAGAAGCGTAAGAGCAACAACCTGTCTTGCGTGCTGCGCATCGACGCCGGCGGCCGGCGCCTGCTGCTGACTTCCGACATCGAGGCGCGCGACGAGGCGGCGTTGCTGCAGCGCGATCCGTCCGCGCTGAAGGCGGATGTGCTGCTGGCGCCGCATCACGGCAGCCGGACCTCCTCGACACCCGAATTCATCGCCGCCGTCGGGGCGCCCGACGTGATGATCCCGGCCGGTTACCGCAACCGGTTCGGGCATCCGAAGGCGGATGTGGTCGGCCGCTACGAGGCGACCGGCGCCCGCCTGTGGCGGACCGACCGCGACGGCGCGCTGCGCGTGGCACTGGGCGGGCAGGGCGCCACCGTGAACGCCTGGCGCGACGAGCGCCGCCGCTACTGGCATGGCCGGTGATACATTTGCGGTCCAGGAGGAAACATGCGATCGAGGCAAGATGGCGCGCACCGTGTCATTCCATTTCCAGACCAACCCTGACTTCGCCTTGCCGCGTATGAGATTCCGCCATCTCCTGCCGCTTCTGGTCTGCTGCATGGTGAGTCTCTCCAGCCTGGCCGCGCCGGCCGGCAGCAGGTTCTTCACAAATCGCGAGGGTTTGCGCCTGCATTACCTCGAAGCCGGCGCCGGCGAGAAGACCATTGTGCTCATTCCCGGCTGGCTGATGCCGGCGGCGGTGTTCCGTCTGCAACTCGAAGCGCTGGGCGACCAGTTCCGCGTATTGGCGTTCGATCCCCGCTCGCAGGGGCAATCGGAAATCTCGACCGGACCCCACGATCCGGCGCGCCGCATGGCCGACATGGAAGATTTTCTGAACGCCGCCGGCGTCGGCGACTACGTCCTCGCCGGCTGGTCGCTGGGCGTGCTGGAGTCGCTGGATTTCATCGAACGCAAACCGCAGGCCGGGCTGCGCGGACTGATCCTGATCGACAATTCGATCGGCGAGGGCGCGCCGCCGAAGCCGGCGGCCGGCAGATCGAAGCGCGGCAGCGCCAACCCGAAGGAACGCGAGCAATACCTGCGTGATTTCTCCCGCGGCATCTTCCGGACAGCGCCGCCCGCCGACATCGGCGAGGCCGTGCTGCGTTCGGCGCTGCAGGCGCCGGCCGGCGTTGCCGATCAGTTGCTCGCCCAACCCTATCCGCGCACCTACTGGCGGGATATCGTCGCCGGGCAGCAAGTACCGGTGCTCTATGTGATCCGGCCCCGCCTGCGCGAACAGGGCGAGGCGCTGCTCGCCGGCAAGGGCCCGCAACTGGCGCAGGTGGAGGTCTTCGACGATGTCGGCCACGCGCTCTTCGTGGACGCGGCGCTGCGCTTCAATGCGCTGACCGCCGATTTCGCCCGGCGCGCTTTCAGTTTGCCGGCGAACGCCGCACGACCTGCAGCGAACGGGCATCCGCCGTCTTCAGGTAACTGAAGGCAAACGGCAGTTCGCGCGGCGACGCTTCGGCCCGGTAGGCCGCAGCCAGTTCGGGCTGGGCGGTGTTCTTGAAGAGACGATGGGTCTGGCTGAACTTGCCATACAGACGCACCGGCCCGATCTTGCGCAGATCCCGGTAATCCAGGCCGGTTTCGTCCTGCACGACCATTGGCGCAGAGGCCACCAGCGCGTCGCGCAGCACCGTGAAGTTCGGTTGCTGCAGCAGGTGCGAAGCGGCCTTGAGCAGGACCGGCTGCGCCGCCATGTGGCGGATCCAGGCCAATTTTGCTTCGGCTGCCTTGAGGGCGCTGTCCGAGATGTCCATGCTGACATAGTCCAGCGTCACCCGGCGCCCGTCCTGCACCAGGGAGAGGCGCACCGAGCCGGTCCGCGCCTCGCTGCCGGCCGCTTCCCATTCGCCCTTGTCGGAATTGAAACTCAGTGGCGTCACGGCGGTGACTTCGTAACCCAGTCGCGCGGCAAAAGCCATCAGGATGGTGGTCGTGCCGACGCCGCTGGCGCCCTCACGCTGGTCATCGTTGAGGTCCAGCGTCCGGAAATAGCCGAGTTTGCCGAATTTTTCCCAGGCGCCGCCGAGTTTCCTCTCGAAGGCGGCCCGCTGCTCGGCGTTCAGGCCTTCGGGTTGCGCCGGCTGGCGCGCCCTCTGGATCGCCACCAGCACGTAACGTTCGGCGCCCGGAAAGATCTGCGCGACGGTCACGAAGTCGGGGCCGGAAAAAGGGTAGAACACCGTGCTGCGTCCCCAGTACGCCACTTCACGCTGGCTCCAGGCCGCCAGCGGCTGACCGACCTGGCGGTTGTAGTTCGCCCAGGCCTGGCTCGTCCGTTGCTGGAAAGCCTTGTGCCCGCCGTCCGGGGCGGGCGCATCGAGCCCGGCAAAGACGCGGGCGGCCTGCTGCGAGGTCATTTCCGCGGCAGAAACCGGGAGCACGGTGGAGAGCAGCGACAGGGCGCCGATCAGCAGGGTTCGGGTCAGGTCGAGCGACATGGCGCGTATCCGCAAGGATGATTTCAGACGAAGCGGCGCATGCCGACGCGCGCGAGGAAGAACAGCCCGACCAGCGCCAGCGCGATGCCCACTTCCCGCGGACTCTGCGCCGCGCCAAGGACCAGCACCACCGTCGATACCCCGACGAACAACGGGGCAAGGACGTAGCGAACCAGCATCAGCGGCCGGCCTTGAAGGTCGCAACTGCGCCGGTACAGACCGAGAACGCAGAGGATCGGGAACAGACCCAGCAGGAAACCCATGACGGTCAGGATCTGTACGAACGAGCCGGTCAGCACCATGGCGATGGACAGCGCCGCCTGCAGCCAGACCAGCCGCGGCGTCACCGCCGCCGGCACGCCCTCGCCGCCGCCGGCCTTGCCGAACCAGCCGAGCATGGTGGCGAGCACGCGCGGCCCGAGAAACGCCGACACGCCGAGCGATGACAGCAGGGCGAAGGCCACCAGTCCGGAAAACACCGCCGAAGCCTGGGCGCCAAAGAGATGCTTGACCAGCACCGCGATCACCGGGCCGACGCCGTCGAGCTCCTGCGCCGGCAGGTGGGTCAGCAGGACGGCATTGATCGCCACGTACAGCAGCATGATGATGGTCGTGCCCAGCATCATGGCGCGGCGCACGTTGCGCGCCGGATCGTGGATTTCACCGGCGACATAGATCGCCGCGTTCCAGCCGCTGTAGGCAAACATCACCAGCATCATCGCGAGACCCCAGGGGGCGCCGAATCCGGTCGCCTGGCTGACCGGCGCGGAGCCGGCGGTCTGGTTCGCGACGGCCGGCGCGACAAGGAAGATGCCGTAAAGGGTCAACCCCGCCAGCAGCGAGAACTTCGCCGCCGCCAGCATGGTCTGGACGCGCACGGCCGTCGGCCCGAGCAGGCCATGCAGCCCGGTCACCAGCAGCAGGGCCGTACACGCCACGAGTTCCGGACGCAGGCTCACCCCAGGCAGGGCCTCGCCGAGATAGGCGGCGAGCGCCAGCGAGGAAGCGGCATTCCCCGCCGCGAAGGCCACCACGAAAGAGGTCCAGCCGGCGACTTCGCCCAGGGTCGGCGAGAAAAGTTCGCGCAGGATCGTCGCTTCGCCGCCATTGCGCGGCATGCTGCGCGCCAGTTCGCCATAGCACCAGGCGCCGATCCAGGCGAGGATGCCGCCGGCCACCCAGACCCCGAGCACCGCCCACGGCGCCTTGAGCAGCGACAACATGATCCCGGTGGTGGTGAGGATGCCCGTGCCAAGCATGCTGGCGACGATCAGGAAGGTGGCGGAGAAGGTGTTCAGGTGTTTGCGCATGGACGATGACCCTTTCCTGTCACGTTACGGGCGCTCGTGACAGGGCGCGGCCGGAAAAAATCGAGCGCAACATTAGCATGCGGCAGCCCCGCAATCGCGCGCCAATCGGCGATTCGGGCGGTTTTTCGCCGTGTACTGTGGTGTTTTGACAAAGACATGCGCGGCCCGAGCGCGACGCCGCCGTTCGCGGGCGACAAGATGAACAGGGAAAGCTGCGTCCGCACATCGCCACGGCCGCCACGGCTGGTGATACATTCGCGTTTCAGGAGGAAAGACATGCAATTCAGACAACTCAGGGTGCAATGCGTCAGTCCCGCGGGGCTGCACCGCATGGCCTATACGGAATGGGGGGACCGCGACAATCCGCGCGTTCTCGTCTGTGTCCATGGCCTGACCCGCAACGGACGGGATTTCGACATGCTGGCGCAGGCGCTGGCGGCGGATTTCCGCGTGGTCTGTCCGGATGTGGTCGGGCGCGGCCGCAGCGGCAGGCTGCGCGACCCGTCCGGATACGCCATTCCACAGTACGTCGCAGACATGGTGACGCTGATCGCCCGCCTCGATGTCGACAGCGTGGATTGGCTCGGCACCTCGATGGGCGGGATGATCGGCATGGCGCTGGCCGCCCAGGACGACACGCCGGTGCGCCGGCTGCTGCTCAACGATGTCGGTCCGGTCATCACCAGCGAATCGCTGGAGCGCATCGCAACCTATGTCGGCACCGATCCGACCTGGGCGACCTTCGACGAGGCGCAGGCCTACATCCAGGTCATCGGTGCGCCGTTTGGCCAGCTCGACGAGGTGCAGTGGCGGCATCTGACCGAATACGCCGTCGGGCAGCGCCCCGACGGGCGCTGGGGCTTCGTCTACGATCCGCTGATCGCGGCGCCGTTCAAGGCCGCGTTTTCCGGCGAGCCGATCGACCTGTGGCCGGTGTACGACCGGATCCAGTGTCCGACGCTGGTCCTGCGCGGCGCCGAATCCGACCTGCTGACGCGCGAGACATGGCAACGGATGGGCGAGCGCGGTCCACGGGCAAGACTGGCCGAAATCCCCGGCGTCGGCCATGCGCCGATGTTCCTGCGTGACGACCAGATCGCGTTGGCGCGGGACTTCCTGCTGGCGTCGTGAGGCATCTCGCCGTTGCCGGCTGCCGGCTTGAATACGTCGAGCATCCGGCGCATCGTCCCGGCCTGCCGGCCATCCTCATGCTGCACGAAGGCCTCGGCTGCGTCGCCATGTGGCGGCACTTTCCCGAGCGCGTGGCGGCGGTCACCGGCTGCCGCGTGATTGTCTGGTCGCGCGCCGGCTACGGCCATTCGCAGCCCTATGCGGAAGCGCGCACGCCGCGCTACATGCACCGCGAGGCGCTGGAGGCGCTGCCCGCGCTGCTCGCGGAAATCGGTGTCGAGCGCCCGCTGTTGTTCGGGCACAGCGACGGCGCCAGCATCGCGCTGATCTTCGCCGGCGCCTTTCCCGAAGCGCCGCTCGGGGTGATCGTCATGGCCCCGCACGAATTCGTCGAGGAAATCACGCTGGCCGGCATTTCGGCTGCCCGCGAGGCGTGGACCGCAAGCGACCTGCCGCGGAAGCTGGGGCGCTACCATGCCGATACGGCGCGGGTGTTCGCCGAGTGGAACGAAACCTGGCTGTCGCCCGCGTTCCGCGCCTGGAACATCGAGGAATACCTGCCGGCGATCCGCTGCCCGGTGCTGGCGATCCAGGGCGAGGACGACGAGTACGCGACGATGCGTCAGATCGAGGTGATCGGCGAACGGGTGGCCGGCGCGACCCTGCTCAAGCTGCCGGCCTGCGGCCACTCGCCGCACCGCGATCAGCCGGCGGCGGTGCTTGGCGCGGTCGATGGCTTCGTCAGGCAGTTGCGCGGATTCTGACGGTAACGGGCGGGCAGCCGCAGGGGGCAGGGTATTCGCGGCTGACGATGGCAGTTGGCGGGGTGCCGTTCCGGTCTCAGCGGACGCTCGCCAGAAGGCTTGCGATCATCGCCTCGGCCTGCGCCCGATAGCCGCCGCCGAACAGGTTGAGATGGTTCAGCACGTGGTAGAGGTTGTACAAGGTGCGGCGGGTCGCGTACCCTTGGGCGAGCGGCCACATTTCCGCATAGGCGGCGTGGAAGTCGGCGCCGAAGCCGGCGAAGAGCTCCGTCATCGCGAGATCGGTTTCGCGGTCGCCGAAATAAACCGCAGGGTCGAAGATCACCGGCTCGCCCGACGCGAGCCGCGCCGCGTTGCCCGGCCAGAGGTCGCCGTGCAGCAGCGATGGCACGGGCGCGTGGCCGGCGAGCAGCGCCGGAATCGCCGCGAGCAGCCTTTCGCCGTCGCGCTGCAGCCGCCCGCCGTGGCCGTGGCGCGCCGCGAGCGCGAGCTGCGGCGCGATGCGCCGGTCGCGAAAGAAAGTCGCCCAGTCACCGGTCCACGCGTTATCCTGCGGCGTCGTGCCGATCGTGTTGTCGCGGCGCCAGCCGTGCGCCCGCGCCGTGGTCCGGTGCCATCCTCAGACATGCAAAACTCCTACGATCGAATGTCGGTATCTCTTAAGGTCACCCAGCCGCGCTTGAGGGCGTACACAACTGCCTGTGTGCGGTCTTCCACGCCAAATTTGCGGAGAATCGCGGTGACATGATTCTTAACGGTCTGATGACTGATGCCCAGCAATGTGGCGATTTCTTTATTACTCATACCGCGTACCACACACGCCAACACTTCCATCTCACGGTCAGACAATGGATGGAAAGGAGCACCGGGTTCACTATAGGAACGGCGTGCGCCTTCCATGCTTTCTTCCACCCACAATTCAAGTTCGCGGCGGGTAAATACATTATTGGCAAAAACAAACTTGCCTTCTGCCACTTCGCGAATAATGCGGGATAAATTCTGAGGTTCGATATCTTTTGAGCAATAGCCATGCGCACCTGCAAGTGCCGCATGAATAGCCTGTTCGATATCGTCATAGCCTGTCATCAAGATGATGCGGGTTGTGGTCTTATCTTGTGCGACCAGATGAGTGATCTGCTGCCCATTCATGCCAGGCAAATTCACATCCAGAATGGCAACATTCGGCTTCTTCGAGCGGATCAGTTCCAGCGCTTCATCCCCGGTCGCAGACTGGGCAATGACCCGCATGTCGGTCTCCAGTGAAAGTGCATCCACTACACCCTGCCGGAAAAGCGGGTGATCGTCCACAATTAGCAATGTAATTTGATTCATTCCAATGCCCAATCTCTCTTTTGTCTGGATTTTTCTTCGAGCATGCCTGTATTTTAACCCATTCTCTCATTTCCAACGATAGACTGTCAGACGAACGTCTCCCATTTCAGCAGCAATCGTGCCGTTGGTCTCAAAATCCACTGCCTTACCGACGATCATGGCTGGGTAGAGGTCAGAAAAAGCGACTAGATAATCTGCCTCTTTTTCATTAAGATAGACTGTCAGGCGTTCCTCGTCGCGGATGAAAGGAATCACTTCCGGCGTGATCAATCCCGCCAAGTCGATCAAAACATGATCGTCGAAGTAGCCAAGCGCCCCGATATCATGGACAGCCAAGACCGCATCGGGTGGAAGGTTGGTAAAGACCCACTTGGCGGTGGCGACCATTTCCTGCTCGATAAAGGCGACATCACGTGCAAAGGCACGCGCCCCGAGGACCACAAAAAGAAGCGTGACCATCGTGAGACTCATATTCCACGACGTTGTGGCAAGCCACTGATATCGCCCAAATGTTTTAGCAGATGAAAACTCGACTACGGCAAGGATGCCGATCAGGAAGAAAATCGGCATGGCGGGCATAATATAGCGACCATGCTGATAGACGGGCAAGCGCATAAGGTAAAGCAACATATATCCCACTGACCAGGTTAAGGCGAGCAAGCTACCCCAAGAACGAGTTTGTATGGATTTAACAGTCCACATGATGATGCCGGGGATGAGCAAGAAAGATGGTCCGACCAGTAACTGCAGGAAAAGTTCACTCAAGCGGTACGTAATGGGAAATTGCTGCCACTCGGCATATTCGGCTTGTTTGGCATAAAAAGTATTCGGCATGGGCGTATCGCCGATCAACAAGTTGAAGAGTAAGTAAAAGAAGAAGATCGCACCAAAGCCGATGAAGACTTGCAATAAGCCCCGCAAACGGGCTGGAGTATCTTTCTCAAAAAGGATGACTGCCAAGACAAGCGGACCCAGCAGAGTCAAGCCGTCGGGGCGCACCCAGACACTGACACCGGTGAGCAAGCCCAAGGGTAGATAGCGGCGCGAGTTCATCATCAACGCGGCAAGAATGGTGGTGGCAATCAAACCATGCAGCAGGGTTTCCATCCCAGACATGGCAGCCCAAAGCAAATGCCATTCGACGATGATGAAAAAGCCAACCCACGGCAGGCGCGGTTGATAAGTTGAAATGAGGCGACGCGCGGTGACTTCGCTGATGACTCCCAATGCCCACATGGTGAGTAGACCGAGGAAGTAAGTCCAGATATAAGGTTCGAGGTTAATGAGAAAGCCGATCGCGAGCAGAGCAGACCAGAGCGGCGAAGTGGAACCAGCAGACGGAATCCCTAAACGGAATGACCACTCGCCATGCTGTGCCAAGTTGCGGGCAAAGGTCAGATGAATCCAAGTATCGTCGAGCGGGAAGCCAATGCGAAAGACGAGTAGACAGGCAACCAGATAGATGATACCGGCGATCAGAGTGGCAACGCCAAGCACGATCAGGTCGCGGCGCGATAGCGGATTAGCGAAACCGGAAAATACGCGTCTCATTGACTTCTCCCAAAAATTCGAGTTGATCGTACTTTTGCGGGTTATTGTAAAAATCTGTCAGTTCTTTAAACCTGCCATCGGGTTCAAAGATAAAGTATTCAATATCATATTTCTCTGCCACGGCAAGCAAGGTATCCACGCCCCCATA
>JAFLDQ010000013.1 GCA_017302355.1 Dechloromonas sp. | reverse complement strand
TCGTTGCCGAGCCGCAGACCAACGGCGTCGCCGAGCGCTTCAACCGGACACTCAAGGAACAGACCATTCACGGCCGCGTCTTCAAAAACGTCGAGGAGCTGCGCGCCGCCGTCACCGCGTTCAAGGAGCGTTACAATCACCATTGGCGTCTCGAAAAATTGGGCTTCATGTCACCCCTTGAAGCCCGTCAGGCCTATGCCATGCGAAAGGCAGCCTGAGTTGCAAAACAGTGTCCAATCAATCCGGGCCGGTACAAATCCGGTTGCCGGCGAGGGGTCATGACGAGCCTGGCGAACTCGAATCTGGCCTGAACTCGAATTTTTCTGGGGGAATGCCGCCGACCGCAGCCCTTGCCGGGTTGCCGGACCGCACCACGGCTGCGGCCTGCCAGATGCGGCGAACTGGCCAGCATCGCGCTGCCGCGTTCAGCGGCGGGCGGGCGGAACGAAAACACGGCCTGCCACATGAGCGGCAGGCCGTGCCGAGGCGTCCAGGGTCAGATGACGCCCTGGGCGAGCATCGCTTCGGTCACCTTGACGAAGCCGGCGATGTTGGCGCCATTCACATAGCTCACCGAACCGTCGGGGCGCCGGCCATGGGTCAGGCAGGCCTCGTGGATGTTGCACATGATTTCATGCAGGCGGGAGTCCACCTCGTCGCGACCCCAGGAGAGGCGCATTGCATTCTGGCTCATCTCCAGACCGGAGGTGGCGACACCGCCGGCATTGCTGGCCTTGCCCGGTGCGTAGAGCACGCCCTGGCTTTCGAAGACCTTGACCGCCTCGATGGTGGAGGGCATGTTGGCGCCTTCGGCGACGCAGAGGACGCCGTTCCTGACCAGGAGCTCGGCATCCTTGCCATCGATTTCATTCTGTGTGGCGCAGGGCAGGGCGATGTCGACCGGGACGTGCCAGGGTTTGGTGTCGGCCAGGAAGTCAACCTTGACGCGCTTGGCGTAGTCGCTGACGCGCCCGTAGTGATGGTTCTTGACTTCCATCAGTTCCGCCAGCTTCTCCGGGGTGAAGCCGTCTTCATCGACGACGGTGCCGCTGGAGTCCGAGGCCGTGACCACCTTGGCGCCCAGCTCCATTGCCTTTTCGATCGCGTACTGGGCGACATTGCCCGAACCCGAGATGCTGACCCGGGCGCCTTCGAAGCTGCGGCCCTTCAGCTTGAGCATTTCCGTGGCGAAGTACACCGTGCCGTAGCCGGTGGCTTCCGGGCGGATCAGCGAGCCGCCGTATTCCAGGCCCTTGCCGGTGAACACGCAATCGACCTTGTTGCTGAGCTTCTTCATCATCCCGACGATATAGCCGATTTCACGCCCGCCAACGCCGATGTCGCCGGCCGGAACGTCGGTATCCGAACCGACATGGCGGAACAGTTCGCTGGTGAAGGCCTGGCAGAAGCGCATCACTTCCGCGGGGCTCTTGCCCTTGGGGTCGAAGTCGGAACCGCCTTTGGCGCCGCCCATCGGCAGGGTGGTCAGCGCGTTCTTGAGGGTCTGTTCGAAGGCCAGGAACTTGAGGATGGAGAGGTTCACCGAGGGATGGAAGCGCAGGCCGCCCTTGTAGGGGCCGATCGCCGAGCTGTGCTGGATACGGTAACCACGATTGACCTGCACATCGCCATGATCATTGACCCAGGAGACACGGAAGGTGATGACGCGCTCCGGCTCGACCAGCCGTTCGAGCAGGCCTTGCTCGGCATAGCGCGGATGCTTCTGGATGACGGGCCAGAGGCTTTCCATGACCTCGGTGACCGCCTGCAGGAACTCGGGCTGTCCCGGGTTGCGCTCGGCAACATAGGCAAGGAAGTCGTCAACGGAGGCGTATTTCATGATGTTATCCCGTATGCGTGAGGAGGTTGAAGGGGACGCGATTCTACTGCATTTGCGGGTTGTCTTCAGGCTCTTTTTTCATGGGTCCGGATGCAGCGCAAGGCGAGGCGGGCGCCGGCGGCCTTCATGGTAAACTGCGTTTTTGTCGAGCATCCGCAAGCCGTGTCTCCAGCCAATTTCGATTTCCATTGTCACTCGGTCGTTTCCGACGGCCTGCTGGCGCCGCAGGACGTGGCGCGGCGGGCGGCGGCCAACGCGGTCGACCTCTGGGCATTGACCGATCACGACGATCTCGGGGGTCTGGCGAGCGCCCGCGAGGCGGCCGAGGAGGCAGGCATGGGATTTGTCCCGGGTGTCGAGATATCGATCGAGTGGCGAGGCGCGCCGATTCATATCGTCGGCCTCGGTTTCGATCCGGCGGATCGCGGTCTGACCGGCGGGCTCGATGAACTGCGCAGCGGCCGCATTGAGCGCGCCAGGCGGATGGGCGCGGCGCTGGAGGCGATCGGTATTCCCGGCGTCTATGAAGGGGCGCTGTGTTTCGTGACCAATCCGAGCCTGATTTCACGCGCCCATTTCGGCCGTTATCTGGTTTCGATCGGCATCGCTCGCGACATGGCCGGCGTCTTCCAGCATTACCTGACCCCGGGCAAGCCAGGCTACGTCGATCATCGCTGGGCGACGTTGCAGGAGGCGATCGGCTGGATCGTCGGCGCCGGCGGCGTGGCGGTGGTGGCGCATCCCGGGCGCTACCGGATGTCCGGCGGCGAGATGCGCCGCTTCCTCGACGAATTCAAGGACCTCGGCGGGCGGGGGCTCGAGGTCACCTGCGGCAGCCATTCGCCCGACCAGGTGATGCATTTCGCCAGGCTGGCCCGGCACTACGCCTTTCACGCCTCGCGTGGCTCGGATTTTCACGGGCCGGAGGAGAGCTATGTCGATCTCGGCAGGTTGCCGCAACTGCCGGAAGACCTCAAGCCGGTCTGGCGCCTGGTGACCTGAGACATGGCTCGCATCGTCAATATTCATCCGGAGTCCCCGCAGCATCGCCTGCTGGCGCAGGCGGGGGAGTTCATCCGCGATGGCGGCGTCGTCGCGCTGCCGACCGATTCGTGCTACGCGCTGGGCTGTCAGCTCGGCGACAAGGAGGCGATGGACCGCATCCGCCTGATCCGCCAGATCGGCGAGCGCCATCACCTGACGCTGATGGTGCGCGACCTGTCGGAAATCGCCCATTTCGCCCGCGTCGACAACGCCCAGTACCGCCTGCTCAAGGCGGCCACGCCTGGCAGCTACACCTTCATCCTCGAAGGCACCAAGGAACTGCCGCGCCGGGTCATGCACCCCAGGCGCAAGACGATCGGCCTGCGGGTTCCCGATCATCCGGTCGCGCTCGCCATGCTTCAGGAGTTGAACGAACCGCTGCTGACGACGACCCTGCAGTTGCCGGGCGACGAAGCGCCGCTGACCGAGGGCTGGGAGATCCAGGATCGCCTGCACGACCAGATCGAACTGATTCTCGACGCCGGCCATTGCGGCACCGAGCCGACCACCATCATCGACCTGACCGGCCGGGCGCCCGAACTGATCCGCGCCGGCCGCGGTTCGCTCGCGCCGTTCGGACTGGACTAGACATGGACATCAACGCGCTGATCCAGACCATCGCCATCGCCGCGCTGCCGGTGATCTTCGCCATCACCCTGCACGAGGCGGCGCACGGGTACGCCGCGCGCCACTTCGGCGACCCGACGGCCTGGCAGATGGGGCGCATCAGCCTCAACCCGTTGCGCCATGTCGATCCGGTCGGCACCATCCTGATTCCCGCGGCCATCCTGCTGTTTTCCGGCGGCACCTTCCTGTTCGGCTACGCCAAGCCGGTGCCGGTCGATTTCAGCCGTTTGCGCAACCCGAAGCAGGACATGTTCTGGGTCGCCGCCGCCGGTCCTGGCGCCAACCTGTTCATGGCCTTCTGCTGGGCTTTCATGCTCAAGCTGGCCTGGCTGCTGCCGGGCAACGTGTTCACGCTGCCGCTCTCCGAGATGAGCAAGGTCGGCATCATCGTCAATTGCGTGCTGATGGTGCTCAACCTCCTGCCGCTGCCGCCGCTCGACGGCGGGCGCATCGCCGTCAGCCTGCTGCCGCACGGACTGGCCTGGAAATTCGCGAAGATCGAGCGCTGGGGCTTTCCGATCCTGCTGCTGCTCCTGTTCAGCGGTATCCTCGGCGCGGTCATGAATCCCCTGGTGATACTGGCTGCGCGGGCCATCGAATCGATTTTTGGGCTTTACTGATCACAACCATGTACGCAGAACGTGTCCTTTCCGGCATGCGCCCCACCGGGTCGCTGCACCTCGGCCATTACCACGGGGTCCTCAAGAACTGGGTCCGGCTCCAGCACGAATACCCCTGCCTGTTCTTCGTCGCCGACTGGCACGCGCTGACCACCCATTACGACGATCCGCAAGGCATCGAGCAGGCGACCTGGGAGATGGTCATCGACTGGCTGGCGGCCGGGGTCGACCCCGGCCAGGCCACCCTGTTCATCCAGTCGAAGGTGCCGGAGCACGCGGAACTGCACCTGCTGCTGTCGATGATGACGCCGCTCGGCTGGCTGGAACGGGTGCCGACCTACAAGGACCAGCAGGAAAAACTGGAAAACAAGGATCTGTCCACCTACGGTTTCCTCGGCTACCCGCTGCTGCAGGCGGCCGACATCCTGATCTACCGCGCCGACAAGGTGCCGGTGGGCGAGGACCAGGTGCCGCACATCGAGTTTTCGCGCGAAATCGCCCGCCGCTTCAACCACCTCTATGGCCGTGCGCCGGGCTTCGAGGCCAAGGCGCGCGAAGCGGTCCGGAAACTGGGCAGCAAGAGGGCCAGGCTGTACGAGGAGCTGCGCGTCCGCTTCCAGCAGGAAGGCGACCGCGACGCCATCGAGCAGGCCAGAGCCATCCTCGACGAAACGCAGCATCTGTCGCTGGACGACCGCGAGCGCCTGTTCGGCTTTCTCGAAGGCGCCGGCAAGATGATCCTCGCCGAGCCCGGCGCACTGCTGACCGAGGCCTCGAAAATGCCGGGTCTGGACGGGCAGAAGATGTCCAAGTCATACGGCAACACGATCACGCTGCGGGAATCCGCGGACTCGGTCACGAAGAAGGTCCGCAGCATGCCGACCGACCCCGCCCGCGTGCGCCGCACCGACCCCGGGGAGCCGGCCAGGTGTCCGGTCTGGCAGCTGCACCAGGTCTATTCCGATGCGCAGTGCAAGGAATGGGTGCAGCACGGGTGCCGCAGCGCCGGCATCGGCTGCCTCGACTGCAAACAACCGGTGATCGACGGCATCCTGCGCGAGCAGGCGCCGATGCGCGAGCGGGCGCAGGTCTATCTGGATGATCCAGGGCTGATCCGCAACATCCTCGCCGACGGCTGCGAGAAGGCGCGCGAGCTCGCCCGCGAGACGATGCGCGACGTGCGCGAGTCGATGGGCCTGGAGTATCACTGATGCACAGGGAGGCGCAGAAGCGCCGCCGCCGACCCGGCCCGCCTTGCCGGGGCCGGACCCGCGTTCCGGCCGGATGAACATGGACCTCGCGGTCGACCTTTCCCGGGAGGCGTTTTCCGAGCCGGTGGCACGCATCTACGGTGAGCCGCTCGAGCAATTGCCGCAGGATCTCTACATCCCGCCGGATGCGCTGGCGATCATGCTCGACGCCTTCGAGGGCCCGCTCGACCTCTTGCTTTACCTGATCCGCAAGGCCAACGTCGATATTCTCGACATCCCGATGGCGCCACTGACCCGCCAGTATCTCGACTACATCGAGAGCATGCGCGCCAGCAACCTCGAACTGGCCGCCGATTACTTGGTGATGGCGGCGATGCTGATCGAGATCAAGTCGCGCATGCTGTTGCCGCGCCCGAAGGCGGGCGCCGGCGACGAGGCGGAGGATCCGCGCGCCGAGCTCGTCCGTCGCCTGATGGAATACGAGCAGATGAAGCTGGCCGGGGTCAGGCTCAACGAGCTGCCGCAGGCCGAGCGCGAGTTCTTCTGGGTCGAGACGCTGGTCGAGAAGTCGCTGTACGTCCGCTTGCCCGAGGTGTCGCTCGAGGATCTCCGGCTGGCCTGGCTGGCCGTCGTGCGCCAGGCCAGCCTGAACAAGCATCACCGGATCGGCCGCGAGGAACTGTCGGTGCGCGAGCACATGGGGATCATTCTCCGGGTCTTGCGCGAGCGCGGCGGTTTCGTGCAGTTCGAAACGATGTTCGATCCGGGCATGGGGGTGCCCGGACTGGTCGTGCATTTCCTGGCGATGCTCGAGCTGGCCCGCGAAAAGCTGGTCGAATTCAGTCAATCCGAGGCGTTTCAGCCGATTTACCTGCGAGTGCATCAAGGTGGAAGCGAGTCTGGTCAAGAAAGTGCTTGAAGCGGCATTGCTCGCTGCCCGTGAGCCGATGACGCCGCTCGAGCTGCGCAAGATGTTCGACGAGGAACTGGCGCCCGACGTTCTGCGCAGGCTGCTCGACGAGCTGCGCGAGGAATGGGCCGAGCGGCCGGTCGAGCTGATCCAGCTCGCCTCGGGCTGGCGCTTCCGGACGCGTGCCGAATTCCTTCCTTACCTCGAGCGGCTGAACCCCGAAAAGCCGCCGAAATACTCGCGGGCGATGCTGGAGACGCTGGCCATCATCGCCTACCGGCAGCCGGTGACGCGCGGCGACATCGAGGAGATCCGCGGCGTCGCCGTCAATACGAATGTCGTCAAGACGCTTGAGGAGCGCGGCTGGATCGATGTCGTCGGTCATCGCGACACGCCCGGCAGGCCGGCGCTGTTCGCGACGACGAAGAAATTTCTCGACGATCTCGGGCTGCGCAGCGTCAGCGAGCTGCCGCCGCTCGAACAGATCAGTCAGACACTGGAACCCGATCATGAAAACTAAACGCACGCCTTCCCGTCCATCGCCGTCGGCAGGTTCGGAAAATCGCCGGGAAAACGCGGTCGACCGCACCCGTCCCCAAAGAGATGGCGCTCCGGCCAGGGCGGCGAAGGTCGCCAGGGCGCCCGCGGCGCGTGGTGCTGCCACGCCGGGGAAGGGCGCGCCGCGCCGCAAGCCGGCCCCCAATACGGGAGGGCGGGCGAATCGCGGCGGCATTGCCCGCGATGGCCGGCCGCTGGCCGAAGCCCGGCCGGAACGTCTGCAGAAGGTGCTGGCGCAGGCCGGCATCGGTTCGCGCCGCGAGATGGAGGAGTGGATCGCCGCCGGCCGGATCAGCGTCAATGGCGTGACCGCCCGGCTGGGGCAGAGCGTGGCGCCGACCGACAAGATCAAGATCGGCGGCCGTCTGGTGAATGTCCGCTTCACGACGACCAAGACGCCGCGCGTCGTCATGTACCACAAACCGGAAGGCGAAATCGTCTCGCGCGACGATCCCGAGGGTCGGCCTTCGGTGTTCGCCGCGCTACCGCGCATCCGCGGCGGCCGCTGGATCGCCGTCGGGCGGCTCGACATCAATACCTCCGGCCTGCTGCTGTTCACCACCTCGGGCGAGCTGGCCAACCAGCTGATGCACCCGAGCTCGGAACTGGTCCGCGAGTACGCGGTGCGCGTTCTCGGGGAACTGACGCGCGAAACGCAGCAGCGCCTGCTCGACGGTGTCGATCTCGAGGATGGTCCCGCCAGCTTCGCCAGCATCGAGGAAGCCGGGGGCGAGGGGGCCAACCGCTGGGTTCGCGTGACCCTGTTCGAAGGGCGCAACCGCGAGGTGCGCCGCATGTTCGAGGCGGTCGGGTGCACGGTGAGCCGTCTGATCCGGATTCGCTACGGCCCGTTCGCCCTGCCGCCGCAGCTCAAGCGGGGCCAGGTGCGCGAACTGGAGGAGGGCGAAGTCAGGGCTTTCCAGGGCCAACTGGGGAAAGCGAACAAGCCGGCGGCGCCGCGGGACGGTGCAAAAGTCTCGCAGACCGATTTACCGGGGCGAGCAAACCCGTTATAATCCCCCGGTTTGTTCCTCCCGTCGTTTCCGGCGGGGCATCTTTTCCGTGAGATGGGCGTTTCGCCCATTTTTTATTTGTGGCTATGGATCTAAACGCGCTGCTTGAAACGACCGTGGTCGGTCTCGGCTATGAACTCGTCGATATCGAGATGTCGCCCCGTGGCCGGACCATTCGCGTCTTCATCGACCTGCCGGGCAAGGAGAACGGGGTCGATGTAGAAGACTGCGCCCGCGTGTCCAATCAGCTCTCGCGCCTCCTCGAGGTCGAGAGTGTCGATTATGACCGTCTCGAAATCTCGTCGCCGGGTCTCGATCGCGTCGTCAAGAAGGCCGGGGATTTCGCGCGCTTCGCCGGGCACGACATCCAGATCAGGCTGCGCATCCCGCAGGACGGCCGCCGCAACTTCCAGGGTGAACTGCTCGGTCTCAAGGAGGGCAAGGTCGGCCTGCGTCTGGAAAAGGATGACGTGGAACTCGAATTCAATAATATCGACCGGGCACGTCTGGTGCCGCGATTCGACTGAAGGACTAGGAGGTTTCAGCCCATGAGCCGTGAAATTTTGCTGCTGGTCGACGCACTGGCCCGCGAGAAGAACGTCGGCAAGGAAATCGTCTTTGGCGCCCTGGAACTGGCGCTGGCTTCGGCGACCAAGAAGCGCATCCATGACGAAGCCGATGTGCGGGTGTCGATCGATCGCGAAACCGGCAATTACGAGTCCTTCCGTCGCTGGCAGGTGGTCCCCGACGACCAGTACGTCAATGAATACCTCGAGGTGCCGCTTTCCGAGGCGCGCCAGGACGATCCGGAAGTCGAGGCGGGCGATTCGCTGGAGGAGCCGCTGGAGCCGATCGACTTCGGGCGCATCGGCGCGCAGGCGGCCAAGCAGGTCATCCTGCAGAAGATCCGCGATGCCGAGCGCGAGCAGATCCTCGCCGACTTCCTCGAGCGCGGCGAGCACATCGTCTATGGCACCATCAAGCGCATGGAAAGGGGCAACGCGATCATCGAGGCGGGCAAGATCGAGGCGGTGCTGCCGCGCGACCAGATGATCCCCAAGGAAAACCTGCGGATCGGCGACCGCGTCCGCGCCTATCTCCTGCGCATCGACCGCAGTGCGCGCGGCCCGCAGATCATCCTGTCGCGCACCGCGCCGGAATTCGTCATCAAGCTGTTCGACCTGGAAGTGCCGGAAATCTCCGACGGCCTCATGGAACTCAAGGCGTGTGCCCGCGATCCCGGCCTGCGCGCCAAGATCGCCGTCAAGTCCAACGACCCGCGGGTTGACCCGATCGGCACCTGCGTCGGCCTGCGCGGGTCGCGCGTCACCGCGGTGCGCAACGAGATTGGCGGCGAGAACATCGACATCGTGCTGTGGTCGGCCGATCCGGCGCAATTCGTCGTCGGCGCGCTGTCGCCGGCGGAGGTTTCCTCCATCGTCGTCGATGAGGAGAAGCACGCCATGGACGTCGTGGTCGACGAGGACAACCTCGCCATCGCCATCGGCCGCAACGGCCAGAACGTTCGCCTGGCCTCGGAACTGACCGGCTGGACGATCAACCTGATGACGCAGGACGAATCGGTCAAACGCTCGGAGGCGGAATACGCGGTAACCCGCGTCACTTTCATGGAAAAGCTGGACATCGACGAGGAACTGGCGGATCTGCTGATCGGGGAGGGTTTCTCGACGCTCGAGGAGGTCGCCTACGTTCCTCTGGCCGAGATGCTCGAAATCGAGGGCCTGGATGAAGACATCGTCAATGAGTTGCGCAACCGGGCGCGTAATGTCCTGCTGACCGAGGCCATCGCCAACGAAGAGCAGTTCGAAGGCGTTGCCGACGACCTGCTGACGCTCGATGGAATGCCCCGTGAACTGGCGGCCAGGCTGGCCGGCAAGGGAATCAAGAGTCGCGATGATCTCGCCGAACTGGCGGTTGATGAACTCGTCGAATTGACCGGCATCGATGAACAGCGTGCCAAGGAAATCATTTTGAAGGCGCGTGCTCACTGGTTCGAGTGAGCGGGAGGGTAGCCAGCATGACTGCAACAACCGTTTCGCAATTTGCCGCAGAACTCAAGATGCCGGTGTCGGCCCTGCTCGAGCAACTGGGGAGGGCCGGCGTCGGCACCAGGGAGAGCAGCGATGCGCTGACCGATCAGGACAAGGCCAAACTGCTCGATTACCTGCGCCGCGCGCATGGCGACGATTCAAAGACCAGGATCACGCTGACCCGCAAGCAGACGTCGGAATTCAAGGCGACCGATTCGCATGGCCGCGCCCGGACGGTTCAGGTCGAGGTGCGCAAGAAGCGTGTCCTGATCAAGCGCGAAGCGGGCGATCATGTCGTCGAGCCGGTCGTCGAGGCCGCGGGCGCGGCGGCCGAAGAGCCGGCGGTTCTGCCCGTCGTCGAGGTTGCGTCGGTCGTCGAGGTTGCGCCGGTTATCGAGAAGGCGCCGGTGGTCGAGGCGCCTCCTGAGGTGACGCCGCAACCGGCGGTCACGCTGGCGTCGGTGATCGGCCAGGGTGAATTGCGCTCCCGCGAGGAGCAGGATCGTCGCTACAGCCAGTTGCGCGAGATTCAGGAGCGGGAGTTGAAGGCAAAGCTGGCGCGCGAAGCCGAACTGGCCCGCATGCGCCAGCAGGCCGACGCGGCGGCCGAGGCCGCGAGGCTGGCCGGGCAGGCGACGCAGCAGGCCGCGGCCCAGGCGAAGGCGCAGGAAGGGGCGCCGGAGAAGGGGACGACGCTGCACAAGAAGCCCGAGGCGCCGGGCAAGGATGCCAAGAAGGGCGGCAACGGCCGTCCCGACGACAGTCGCAAGAAGCCGGGTATCAAGACGCGCTCGGCCGATCCCGGGAGTTCGTGGAAGAGCGGCCGGCACGGCCACCGGAAGCATGGCCACGCCGCGGACGAGGGTCAGGGCAGCTTCCAGGCGCCGACCGAAATCATTGTCCGCGAGATCCACGTTCCCGAAACCATTTCGGTGTCCGATCTCGCGCACAAGATGGCGGTGAAGGCCATCGAAGTCATCAAGGTGATGATGAAGATGGGGTCGATGGTCACCATCAACCAGGTGCTCGACCAGGAAACGGCGATGATCGTGGTCGAGGAAATGGGCCACAAGGCGCTTGCCGCCAAGCTCGACGATCCCGATGCCTTCCTCGAGGAGTCCGCCGCGCACAAGGATGTGCCGCTGGAGCCGCGGGCGCCGGTGGTCACCGTCATGGGCCACGTCGACCACGGCAAGACCTCGCTGCTCGACCACATCCGCCGCGCCAAGGTGGCGGCGGGCGAGGCCGGCGGCATCACCCAGCATATCGGCGCCTATCACGTCCAGACCGCCCGCGGCATGGTGACCTTCCTCGATACGCCGGGTCACGAGGCGTTCACGGCGATGCGCGCGCGCGGCGCCAAGGCGACCGACATCGTCATCCTGGTGGTCGCCGCCGACGATGGCGTGATGCCGCAGACCCGGGAGGCGATTCACCACGCCAAGGCGGCCGGCGTGCCGCTGGTCGTCGCGGTCAACAAGATCGACAAGCCTGAAGCCAACCCGGACCGGGTCAAGCAGGAACTCGTCGCCGAAGGCGTCATTCCCGAGGAATACGGCGGCGATTCGCCGTTCGTGCTGGTTTCGGCGAAGAAGGGGATCGGCATCGACGAACTGCTCGAGCAGGTGCTGCTGCAGGCGGAAGTCCTCGAGCTGGCCGCGCAGAAGGACGCCCCAGCCAAGGGCCTCATCATTGAAGCGCGTCTCGACAAGGGCCGCGGCGCCGTGGCGACGATGCTGGTCCTGTCGGGAACCTTGAAGCGCGGCGATGTCGTGCTCGCCGGTCAGGTTTCGGGGCGGGTCCGGGCCATGCTGGACGAGAACGGCAAGGCGATCAGCCAGGCCGGCCCGTCGATCCCGGTGGAAATTCTCGGTCTGTCGGATGTGCCGGCGGCCGGTGAAGAGGCGATCGTTCTCTCGGATGAGAAGAAGGCGCGCGAAATCGCCTTGTTCCGCCAGGGCAAGTTCCGCGATGTCAAGCTGGCGAAGCAGCAGGCTGCCAAGCTCGAGAACATGTTCGAGCAGATGAAGGAAGGCGAGGTCAAGACCCTGCCGCTCATTGTCAAGGCCGACGTGCAGGGTTCGCAGGAGGCGCTGGTGCAGACGCTGGCCAAGCTGTCGAACGACGAAGTCCGGGTGCAGATCATCCACGGCGCCGTCGGTGGCATCAGCGAGTCCGATGTCAATCTGGCGCAGGCTTCCAATGCGGTCATCATCGGCTTCAACACCCGGGCCGATGCCAATTCGCGCAAGTTGGCCGAGACTTTCGGGGTCGACATCCGTTACTACAACGTGATCTACGACGCGGTCGACGACGTCAAGGCCGCGCTTTCCGGCATGCTGGCGCCGGAGAGGCGCGAGCAGATCATCGGTCTGGTCGAGATCCGTCAGGTCTTCAATGTCTCCAAGGTGGGCGCCATTGCCGGCTGCTACGTGCTGGAAGGGGTCGTCAAGCGCAATTCCCGCATTCGCCTGCTGCGCAACCATGTCGTCCAGTGGGATGGCGAACTCGAGTCGCTCAAGCGTTTCAAGGACGACGTCAGGGAAGTGCGCAGCAACTTCGAGTGCGGCCTGTCGCTCAGGAACAACAACGATATCCAGGAAGGCGACCATCTCGAAGTGTACGAAATCCAGGAAGTGGCGCGCACATTGAAATGAAGAAGTCCGGTTTTCAGCGCAGCGATCGGGTCGCCGAGCAGGTGCGCCGCGACCTCGCCGACCTGATTCGCAGCGAACTCAAGGATCCGCGGGTCGGCATGATCAGCCTGACGGCGGTCGAACTGACGCCGGATTACGCGCACGCCAAGGTGTTCTTTTTGACGCTCGATCACGAACATCTGGAAGAGATCGAACGTGGCCTCAAGCGCGCCTCGGGCTTTCTGCGCCGCGAACTTGGCCGGCGAATCCACATCCACACGCTGCCCGAACTGCATTTCGTCTACGACAACTCGATCGAGCATGGCATCAGCCTCTCGCACCTGATCGACCAGGCGAACGCGTTGAGCGACCAGACGCCCGGGGAATAGGGCGCGCATGCAAGTCAGAAAGACCTGGAAGCAGGTCGATGGCGTACTCCTGCTCGACAAGCCGTGCGGTCTGACTTCCAACGACGCACTGCAAAAGGCGCGCCGCCTGTTTTCGGCGGCCAAGGGGGGCCACACCGGGACTCTCGACCCGCTGGCCAGCGGTCTCTTGCCGTTGTGTTTCGGCGAGGCGACCAAGTTTTCGGCCGATCTGCTCGATGCCGACAAGACCTACGAAGCCATGATCCGGCTGGGCATGACCACCGATTCCGGCGATAGCGACGGCGTGGTGACCGCCACTGCCGCGGTCGACGTCTCCGAGGGCGAGATTTTCGGGGTCCTGCGGCAATTCATCGGCCCCATCCTGCAGATCCCGCCGATGCACTCGGCGCTCAAGCGCCATGGCCGGCCATTGTATGAACTCGCGCGCCAGGGAATCGAAGTCGAGCGGGAACCGCGGGCGGTCGTCATCCATGCCATCGACTGCCTGGGCTTCGGCGGCGATCGCCTGCACTTGCGGGTCGCCTGCAGCAAGGGCACCTACATCCGCGTTCTGGCCGCCGACATCGGGCAGGCGCTCGGCTGTGGCGCGCACCTGGCAGGCCTGCGCCGGACCCGGGTCGGCGATCTCGATCTGGGCGCTGCCGTGACGCTGGCGCATCTCGAGTCTCTCGACGAAGCGGGACGGACAGCTTGCCTGCAACCGGTCGATGCCTTGCTGCGCACCTTGCCGTCCACGCTCCTCGAAGGCGAGGCGGCTGAACGCTTCCGCCACGGGAACCCGGTCGATCTTCCGGCGGGCTTGGGCGGAAAGATCCGCGTCTATGTCGGCGGCAGGCTGACAGGCGTCGGCGAAGCGGCTCGGGATGGCCGCCTGTGGCCGAAAAAGCTGGTACAACGGACGCCTTGATCTGGTATGATGCGCAGCCTTCTCTTGCCAACGGGAAGGAACGTCCTGATCTGGCGCCGGCTCTATCAAACTGGGGCTGCGTCGTAACCAAGAAAGAGAGAGTTTGAAATGGCAATGACCACTGAATCCAAGGCCGGCATCGTCGCCGAATTTCAGCGCGCCAAGGGCGACACCGGATCCCCGGAAGTCCAGGTCGCGCTGCTCACCGCCCGAATCAACGATCTGACCCCGCACTTCAAGGAGCACAAGAAGGATCACCACTCCCGTCGTGGTCTCCTGCGTCTGGTCAGCCAGCGCCGCAAGCTGCTGGATTACCTCAAGGGCAAGAACGTCGATTCCTACCGTACCCTGATTACCCGCCTCGGTCTGCGGAAGTAATTTATTCCGCTGCCGGCCCAACCGTGACTTTGTCGACTTCGCCTTGCCGTGCATGCGCACTGTCTTCGGCTCGTCTTCGCGTCGCGATTGACCCGGTAACGGAATAAGACGCGGACGGAAGCAACGAAACAGCGGCCCGGAAATCTCCCGGCCGCTTTTTTCATTTGTTGTTGTGTCGTGTGTTGTTCACTGTGATGAGCGTGAAAGGAAAATATGTTCAATGTCGTGAAAAAGACCTTCGCCTACGGGGACCATCAGGTCACCATCGAAACCGGCGAAATTGCCCGCCAGGCCGGCGGCGCCGTGCTGGTATCGATGGAGGAGACGGTGGTGCTGGTGACCGTTGTCGTCGCCAGGAATGCCAAGCCCGGTCAGGATTTCTTCCCGCTGACCGTCGATTACCAGGAAAAGACCTATGCCGCCGGCCGTATCCCCGGCGGCTTCTTCAAGCGCGAGGGGCGGCCCTCGGAAAAGGAGACGCTGACGTCCCGCCTGATCGACCGTCCGATCCGGCCGCTGTTCCCGGATGGGTTCTACAACGAGGTCCAGATCATCGCCACGGTGATGTCGCTGAACCCGGAAGTCGATTCCGACATACCGGCGATGATCGGCGCCTCGGCTGCGCTGGCGATTTCCGGCGTGCCGTTCAACGGCCCGATTGGCGCCGCCCGCGTCGGTTACCTCAACGGGCAGTACGTGCTGTGCCCGACGCTGAGTCAGCTCAAGGACAGCCAGCTCGACCTCGTCGTCGCCGGCACCGAATCCGCCGTGCTGATGGTCGAGTCCGAATGTGACCAGCTGTCCGAGGAGGTCATGCTGGGCGCCGTGGTTTTCGGTCACAGCGAATCGCGGAAGGCGATCGAGGCCATCAACGAACTGGTCGAGGAAGCCGGCAAACCCGAGTGGGACTGGGCTCCGGCGGCGAAGAACGAGCCGCTGATCGCCAGGGTGCGCGAGCTCGCCAGGCCCGAGTTCGAGGCAGCCTACAACATCACGGTCAAGCAGACGCGGACCCAGGCGATCAAGGAAATCTACGCCCGGATCATCGCCGCCGTCACCGAAGGCGTCGACAACGCACCGTCGGGCGGGGAGGTCATGGACATCATGTTCGCCCTCGAAGGCGAGATCGTGCGCGGCCGCATCCTGTCGGGCGCCCCGCGCATCGACGGCCGCGACACGCGTACCGTGCGGGCGATCAGGATGCGTTCCGGCGTCCTGCCGCGCACCCACGGTTCGGCGCTGTTCACCCGCGGCGAAACCCAGGCGCTGGCCGTCGCCACGCTCGGCACCAACCGCGACGAGCAGATCATCGACGCGCTGGCCGGCGAATACCGCGACCGCTTCATGCTGCACTACAACATGCCGCCGTACGCCACCGGCGAATGCGGTCGCGTCGGCACGCCGAAGCGTCGCGAAATCGGTCACGGCCGTCTCGCCAAGCGCGCCTTGCTCGCCGTACTGCCGAAGCCGGAGGACTTCTCCTATTCGATGCGCGTCGTCTCGGAGATCACCGAGTCCAACGGTTCCTCGTCGATGGCATCCGTCTGCGGCGGCTGTCTGGCGCTGCTCGATGCCGGTGTGCCGCTCAAGGCGCACGTCGCTGGCATTGCCATGGGGCTGATCAAGGAAGGCAACCGTTTCGCCGTGCTCACCGACATCCTCGGTGACGAGGATCATCTCGGCGACATGGACTTCAAGGTAGCCGGCACGACCGCCGGCATCACCGCCCTGCAGATGGACATCAAGATCCAGGGCATCACCAAGGAAATCATGCAGGTCGCCCTGGCGCAAGCGCGGGAAGCCCGTCTGCACATTCTTGGGCAGATGCAGCAGGCCGCCGCCGGCCCGCGCGAGGAAATGTCGGCCTACGCACCGCGGCTCTATACCTTCAAGATCAATCCGGAAAAGATTCGTGACGTGATCGGCAAGGGCGGCGCCGTCATCCGTGCGCTGACCGAGGAAACCGGTACGACCATCGACATCCAGGACGACGGCACGATCACCATCGCCGCCACCAGCGGCGAAGCGGCCGCCGCGGCGCGTTCGCGCATCGACGCCATCACCGCGGAAGTCGAGATCGGCAAGATCTACGAAGGCACCGTGCTGAAGATTCTCGACTTCGGCGCGATCGTCTCCGTGCTGCCCGGCAAGGATGGTCTGCTGCACATCTCGCAGATCGCGCAGGAGCGCGTCAACAAGGTCGAAGACTACGTCAAGGAAGGCCAGGTCGTGCGCGTCAAGGTTCTCGAGACCGACGACCGCGGCCGCGTCAAGCTGTCGATGAAGGCTGCGGCGGCCGACGAGGGAAGCGCCCGGCCGGCTGCCGCGCCGCCGGAGCAGCAACCGTAACCTGCCGGTCTGGCCGGAAAAGCAACAAGGGCACCGCGAGGTGCCCTTTCATTTCCGCGGTTTCCCGAGGGTCGACCGCAACAGGCAAGGATGGCGTCTACTTCGCCATCTGCCTCTCCTTCATCTCGTCCAGCGTCTTGCAGTCGATGCAGAGCGTCGCAGTCGGGCGCGCTTCCAGGCGCTTGATGCCAATCTCGATGCCGCACTTGTCGCAGAAGCCGTAGTCACCGCTCTCGATGCGCGCCAGGGTCTCGTTGATCTTCTTGATCAGCTTGCGTTCGCGGTCGCGATTGCGCAGCTCGAGCGCGATATCCGTTTCCTGGCTGGCCCGGTCATTGGGGTCGGCAAACACCGTGGCTTCGTCCTGCATGGTGTGCACGGTGCGGTCGATGTCCTCGCTCAACTCCTTCTTGAGCGTCTCGAGGATCTTGCGAAAATGCGCAAGCTGCTTTCCGCTCATATACTCTTCCCCGGCCTTCGGTTCGTACGGCGGGAAATGCTTGTGTAATAGATCTTCAGACATGTTGCTTGTGCGTCCAGGGAACAAAAAAAGGACTAGATATCAGAAAGCAGGACGCGCTGCAAGGAAACTTTGTTGATGGAATACAGGTCTTTGATCTGGTGCGGGTTTACGGGCGATGTTAGAATCCGTTCCCTCGTGTCGGGGCGTAGCGCAGCCTGGTAGCGCATCTGCTTTGGGAGCAGAGGGTCGTGAGTTCGAATCCCACCGCCCCGACCAATTCCTCCGTGCTTCCCCGGCAGGTGCCCGTAGCTCAACTGGATAGAGCAGCTGCCTTCTAAGCAGCAGGTCGGGGGTTCGAGTCCCTCCGGGCACGCCACTTTCGATGCACTTGTCTTGTCAGGCGTTCATTCCAGATTGCGGGAACAGCGATGATTCTTGTCACAGGCGGCGCCGGGTATATCGGTTCGCATACCGTGGTTGAAATGCTGACCGCGAACCTCGACCTGTTGATCCTCGACAACTTTTCCAACAGTTCGCCCAAGGTGGTCGACGCGGTCGAGCGCATCGCCGGCAGGCGACCGCTGGTTGTTGACGGCGACATCCGGGACAAGGCCGGGCTGCGCCGGATATTCGACGAGTATGCGATCGACGGTGTCGTTCATTTCGCCGGACTGAAGGCCGTTGGCGATTCGGTCGACTGCCCCTTGCGCTATTACGACAACAATGTCGCCGGCTCTCTCGCACTGTTCGGGGCGATGGCCGACGCGGGCGTCTTCCGCCTGGTCTTCAGTTCCTCGGCGACGGTCTACGGGGATCCCCGCAGCGTGCCGATCCGCGAGGACTTCCCGCTGCAGGCGACCAGTCCCTATGGCCGAACGAAACTGATGATCGAGGAGATGTTGCGCGATCTGGCAGCCGCCGACCCGCGCTGGCGGGTGGCGCTGCTGCGCTATTTCAACCCGGTCGGGGCACACTCGAGCGGAATGATCGGGGAGGATCCGCAGGGTGTCCCGAACAACCTCATGCCCTTTGTGGCCCAGGTGGCAGTCGGCCGGCGCCGCGAACTCTCGGTTTTCGGTGGGGACTACCCGACGCCGGATGGTACCGGGGTGCGCGACTATATCCATGTCGTCGATCTGGCGCGCGGTCACCTCGCGGCCCTCAATGTCCTGGACAAGCTGGCGGGAGCGGTTCCGATCAACCTTGGGACCGGTCGCGGCCACAGTGTGCTCGAGGTCGTCGCGGCTTTCGAGAGCGCCAGTGGTAGAAGGGTGCCATTTCGCATCGTCGACCGCAGGCCGGGGGATATTGCCGCCTGTTACGCAGATGCATCACTTGCTCGGGAGTTGCTCGGCTGGTCAGCCGGAAGGAGCATGGCGACGATGTGCGAGGATTCGTGGCGCTGGCAGTCGACAAACCCGCTGGGGTTCGCCGCGTGACCCGGAGACGGGGAGGGGGGGAGTCCCCGATCGGAGCAAGCGTCGATGGTTCGTGAAATATCTCCTTGTCAGGCCAGACGCAGCCTGTAGAATTACAGGGGACAAGAGCAAGACTGTCGGTTTTCTTTACACTTTCGTTGAGGATCCGAGGTTCCATTTCCGGTGAAGTGCTCCAAGCCGTTGATTGTTAATTGAAAACAGGGTTCTTGCATGAAAATTGCTTTGGTGTCGGTGCAACCTCCAATCGAGTACTAGTCAGGTGAACGAATATGCGTGATCAATCAAACCAAGTGGGTTCCGGCCAGGCCGGAATGGACTCGAAGTCTGCGGGGCGGCGCCGTTTCGTTCGCGGTGTCGGGATTGCGACCCCGGTCATCCTGACGGTGGCCTCGCGCTCGGCGTTGGCCAGTACCTGCCTTTCGCCCTCGGCACAGGCGTCGATCGCCCTCGATCGCAGCAGGCCGGATCGCCGGAGGGGGTCTGAGTGCTTCGGCAAGCGTCCCGATTTCTGGAAAGAGGCTTCGAACGAGAAGAGCGCTCATCATGGACACTGGAAAGGCTGCGGCGCGGAGGACCGGTATTTTTCCGCATGCTTTTCCGCTAGCGATGGTTTTAATGGAAAGACGCTGAAGGATGTCCTGGCATCGAAAGGCCAGGACGATCCTTTCAAATTGGGTTCGCATTTGTGCGCCGCGTGGTGCAACCTGCAAACCGGAAAAGTTCCCGCTTCCGTTTTGAGCTTGGAGACCATGAAGAGCATGTGGGCTGGCCGTAACGGAAATTATCAGCCGGTCGCCGGAGTCTTCTGGGGTGCGCCGCAGATCGTCGAATACATCAAGAGGGCGACAATGGTCTGATGTTGTTCGCGAATGACTCAGAATCCGGGGTTGGCATTGCCAACCCCAATGTTTTTTTGCATATCACTTTTCGCCCGGTAGATGACGGCGTGCTCGTGTTTGACGCCGCAACTGGAGACACGTCCCTGCTTCCGTTCGAACGGTCGCTGCTACTCGATTTCCTGCGAAGGCGGATCGGGGAAAGCGACACGGGAGACCGCGAACTCCAGGGATTCATTTCCAGCCTGGGGCATTTCCCGGATTGCTGACCGTTCAGGACTTTTCCGGACGAGACCTCGATGAGGCGATGCGGCAGGGTCGCTTCCGTCTCGACATCGGACGCCTGAGGGTCAAGGTCACGAGCGCCATCCCTGACTTTCCGCAGGCACTCAGGACGCTCTATGGCCGGCATCCATGTGCAGTGAATGGTGGCGAATACGACTTCGATATCACCATCGCGCCGCCCAATTGGCTTCGCCGTTACCTTGCGCGCAATGTCGTGTTCGAGCTTTCCGGGGAACGCCCCTTTCTCCCTGTCGCTGCGGGGCACGCCCACGCGTTGTTCGAGTGGGGACTGAACTGGACCATAGGTTCGTTCGCCCATAACTACCTGATACTCCACTCGGCTGTCCTGGAGACCCGCGGCGCCGGGGTTCTTCTCTCGGCGGTGTCCGGGAGCGGCAAGAGCACCCTCGCGGCGGAACTCGCGCTGAGCGGCTGGAGATTGCTCTCGGACGAACTTGCGTTGCTGGACGAGAATCTCGAACTGATTCCTTGCGTGCGACCGGTCAGTCTGAAGAATTCATCCATCGATCTCATCCAGAGCAGACATCCGGAGGCCGTATTTGGCCCCCCGGCGACCAATACGCACAAGGGGAGTATTGCGCACCTGCCGGCGCCCGGCGATTCGGTCCGACGGGGCAGCGAAAACGCCACACCCCGTTTGATCGTCTTCCCGAAATGGACGGACGGCGCCTCACTGGGCATCCGTGCCGTTGGTCAGGGGCAGGCCGCCATGCGCCTGATCGACCAGTCGTTCAATTACTCGACCCTCGGCGCATCCGGCTTTGAGAGGCTGGCCGGCCTGGTCCGCTCTGCCGAGGCCTGGGAGATCGAGTACTCGTCGCTCGATGAAGCCAGGGACGCGTTGAATGAGCTTGTCGAGCAGCATGCCTGAGTCGTCGCCCCTGATGTGCTTCCTGCGGGATCGGCGGGTGGCGGACACCTTCTCCGCCGAGGAGTGGAGCCTCATGCTCGCCGAGGCACTGCACGCGGGAATGCTGGCACGGATCGCTCACTGGATCCCCGGTTCGTCGATGGCCGGAAATGCCCCGCCACGCCATCAAGGCAGCCTGGCGGCAGCCTTGATTCAATCGGCTGCCTTTCGCCGCGACGTGCAGCGTGAACTGCGATCGATCAGCAGCGCGCTGGTTCGTGTCGAGGCGCCGGTCCTGCTGCTGAAAGGCGCATCGTACGTGGCTTTGGGTTTGCCCGTTGCGGATGGCCGGGTCTTCAGCGATATCGATCTGCTCGTCGCGGGCGACCAGATACCCCTCGTCGAGAGCGAACTGATGCTTGGCGGGTGGATTACGGGCCAGCTCGATCCGTACGACGACCGCTACTACCGACAGTGGTCGCATGAGATTCCGCCAATGACTCACACGCATCGCGGCACCACGATCGATCTTCACCATTCCCTCGTCATGCCCACGTGCCGCATTGCCGTCGATTCCTCGCGGATGATCGACGATGCGGTGCCGATTGCCGGGAGCGGGCATTTCTGGCGGTTGCGGGACGAGGATGTCCTGCTGCACGCGGCCGCCCATCTGCTGCTGAATGGAGAGTTCAATCGCGGCCTGCGGGATCTCTGCGATATTGACCTTCTCTTCCGCCATTTTTCAGCGGTTTCGGCGGAGTTCCCGAAACGCCTTGTCGCCCGTTCCGCCGAAGTCGGGCTGGAAACGATTCTCCGGCAAGCGCTCTATCTGGCTCGGAACTTCTTCTCCACGCCGGTCGATGAACGTTTGCTGAGACGGGAGCCGACCACCTTCGTCACGCTGGTCGAAAAGGCGGTTTACTCACGTCACCCGGACACGCGAATGCGCGGACAGAAGCTGGCGGACTGGTTGTTGATGGTCCGGGAAATGTCCCTGCGTTTGCCACCAAACCTCCTCCTGATCCACCTGCTGCACAAGATGTGGGTCGGGTTTCAACCGGTCAAGCGTGTGCAGGCATGAGGGAAACGACTGGTTATTCCATTTCCAAACCAACCGTGACTTTGTCGACTTCGCGTTGCCGTGCTACTTGCACTGTCGGCGGCTCGTCTTCGCGTCACAATTGATCTGGAAATGGAATCACGGCGCCTTGAGCAGCAGGTCTTTCAGGTAATTCGCGGGGATCGCGTAGGTGATCCCGGACGGCTGGCTCAGCGCCGCTTCCTTGCTGCCCTTGATGAACACCATGTTGATGATGCCGATGACTTCGCCGCTGCCGGCATCGAATACCGGGCTTCCGCTGTTGCCGGGGTAGGCGGTGGCATCGAGCTGGAAGATGCTGAATGATCCGCGCTTGAGCTGGCGAACCAGCTTTTCATTGACTTGCCGCGCATTCGCCGCGGGCAGCGCGATCGGAGTGATCGATGACACCATACCGCGATGGGTCACCGGCGAGAAGCCGAGCGCCCCGCCGATCGGGAACCCGGTGAATCCCACCAGTTCGGCTGACGCCATCCCCGACAACAGGCAGGCAAGCAATGCAAGCAGGAATCGGGAAGAGGGTCTGGCGCGGTTCACATCATCCTGCGCGAGGCGATCCTTGGCAGGTCGGGAGAGGGAGCGGTCACCGCCGGGTCATAGGGGTGCTCGTCGTGCTTGAAGATTTCGCGGATGCGCTTCACGTAACCCTGTGTCTCGGCGTAGGGCGGAATGCCGGCATGGCGATTCACGGCACCCTCGCCGGCATTGTACGCAGCGGCAACCAGGGTGATATCCCCCTTGAAGTAGGCCAGCAACCAGCGCAAATAGGCCAATCCGCCGCGGATGTTCTGTTCGGGATCGAAAGGCTTCTTGACATTGAATCGTTCGGCGGTTTCCGGGATGAGCTGCATCAACCCCTGCGCATTCTTGGGTGAGACGGCGCCGGGATTGAAATTGGATTCGGTGCGGATCACCGCCATCGCCAGCCGTGGGTAGACGCCATACTCCGGCGCCAGTCTCAGGACCAGTTCCATGACCTTGCGCCGATCGGGGGCCGCCTGCGCGACCATGTCGAGTCCATCGCTGTCGAATAGGCACTCCGGTGGCTTGCCAGACGGTTCACCGACCTGGCGCAGCATTCGCTGCGACAGGGCATCGCCTTGCTTGGCAGCCATTGCGAAGAAGTAGGCGGCGGTCGCATCGTCGCGCCGAACGCCCCGCCCGTGGGCGTACATCCAGCCCAGGTTGTACTGCGCCTCGACATCACCCAGGCGCGAAGCCTCGCAATAGAGGCGCACCGCCTTGGCGGGGTCGCGCGTTGCCGTGTCGCCATGCTCGTAGCTGCGTCCCTCGATGCGCAGGGCCGCCGCCTTTTCGTTCCTGACCGGGTCGGCGACTGCCAGCTTGCTGAAGGAGGCCACGGCAAGCAGGGCGCAAAACGCCCAAGGCCTGGGAAGGAATCGATCAAACGGTGCGCGCTTCATCCTGGACACTCCTTCCTACAGACGCCAGAGTTCGATACCCGACCCGGCAAAGGCTGCGGTTTCGAACATGCTCTTCACGTCCGTTATCACACCATCTTTTTGCAGTTTCGACAAGAAGTCGCCAACGGGCCGATTCCGGAATTCGCGATGGTTGACCGCGGCAACGATGGCCCCGGCCCTGGGCAGATCGTCCCACGCACACAGATCGACACGATATTCGTGAAGAGCCTCCGCGGCGTCCGCCACCGGGTCATGAGCGATGGCCCTGGCGCCATAGGATTCCAGTTCGCGAATGACGTCGATGACCCGCGAGTTGCGCAGATCGGGACAGTCTTCCTTGAACGTCAGACCGAGAACGATGATCGGGCAGTCCCTGACCGGATGGCCCCTGCGTACCAGTTGCTTGATCGTCTGTTCGGCAACGAACTTGCCCATCCCGTCATTGATGCGGCGACCGGCCAGGATCACTTCAGGATGATAGCCGAGCTTCTGGGCCTTGTGCGTCAGGTAGTAGGGATCGACGCCGATGCAGTGGCCACCGACCAGGCCGGGGCGGAAGGGCAGGAAATTCCATTTCGTCCCGGCGGCCTGAAGGACTTCGAGCGTATCGATGCCGATCTTGTCGAAGATGATCGCCAGTTCGTTCATCAGGGCGATGTTGAGGTCGCGCTGGGTGTTTTCGATGACCTTCGCGGCCTCCGCCACCTTGATGCAGGAAGCCGGGAAGACACCGGCCTGGATCACGCTTCCATAGATTTCGGTGACCGTTGCCAGCGTCTCGGGAGTGTCGCCCGAGACCACCTTGACGATCTTGGTGACGGTGCGTTCCTTGTCGCCGGGGTTGATGCGTTCCGGAGAATAGCCGACAAAGAAGTCGGTTTTCCATTTCTTGCCCGAACACCGCTCGAGGATGGGGATACAGACCTCCTCGGTAGCGCCCGGGTACACCGTCGACTCGTACACGACGATCGCTCCCTGCTTCAGGTTCTGGCCAACGGCGCGCGAGGAACTGACCAGCGGGCTGAAATCGGGCTGATGCGCATCGTCGACCGGAGTGGGCACCGCGACGATCACGAAATCAGCTTCTCTCAAGGCCGATGGGTCGGTCCCCATCTCGAGCAGGGTGGCGGCCTTGAGGTCTTCGGTGCTCACCTCGCCAGTCGGGTCGAAATGCTCTTTGTAGCAGGCGACCTTCTCGGCCGACAGGTCGATACCGATCGTCCGGAATCTCTTGCCGAATTCAACCGCCAGCGGTAGTCCCACATAACCCAGTCCGACAACAGCAATTGTTCTCATCATCTTTCTCGTCTTGTGTTGAAATAAGTTCTAGAGTGTCCCCTGCAAGCGCTTCACTTCAGCGTGTTCGGGGAATTTCTCGCCCAGCTTGGCGAGGGCGTCGAGTTCCACACGGGCTTCATCCTTGCGCCCGGAGAGGATCAGGACCGTCGCCAGATTGAGGCGAACCGCGGCGGCCTGCGGTGCGATTTCCAGGGCCTTGCGCAGGAGCGCGGTCGCGCCTGCGGTGTCACCGTGCTCAGCCATCAGCATGGCCTGCGTGTCCATGAATGCTGGCTGATTCGGGGCAAGCCGGTTCGCCTTTTCTGCGTATTCCAGCGCCTTCGGTGACTTCATCCGCCCGGAAACCCATGCCAGATTGTTGAGTGCGAGCGCATTCTCGGGCTGGATGTCGACTGCCGCCCGATAATACTGCACGGCTGCCGGGTAGTCCTTGCGCGCCGTCGCGAGGTCGCCCGAATAGAGGCGGAAGGCGACATCCTTCGGGTGGTCCTTCAGCCAGGAGGTGGCAGCCTTGTCCGCTTCGGCAGTCTTTCCTGCGGCTGACAGAGCCGTGTGCAGCTTTATGGCAAGCTCGGAAGCGGGCGCCTGGCGAATTCCATTTCTGTAGGCGGCCGCGGCATCCGACCAGCGCTTTTCAGAGGCGTGGATGTCGCCTTCGAGCAGGTAGCCAATCGCCTCGTTGGGACGCTGCCCCTGAACCTCCCGAGCGACGGCAATCGCGTCGGTGGTCTTGCCTGCGCCGAGCAGTATCTGAACCAGCTTTCGCTGCGCCTCGAACAGATTCGGCCTGATCTCCAGCGCCTTGCGCAAATTCTTGACGGCCTCATCCGTATTCTTGTTGGCCAGATGGATGTCCGCCATGCGCCGGTAGGGAAGCGGTGAGGATGGCTGCAGGGTGGCGAGTTTTCCATAGGTCGCCAGGGCCTGGTTGACTTCTCCGGCTCTCACCTGGGCGCGGCCGGCGGCGTCCAGCAGTTCGGGCTTGTCCGGCATTGCGGCGAGCGCTTCCTGCGCGGCGGAATCGGCCTTCTTGGCTTCGTCGCCTGCCATGTAGAAATCGATCAGCGCCAAGCGGGGAGCCAGTGCGTCGGGATCGGCGCTGATCGACTTTCTGATCAGCGTGAGGGACTCGGCGGCGCTGCCGCCCGTGGCAGCAGTCAGCCTGGCCAATGAGAGCAACGCCGGCATGTTCTTCGGGTCCGCCACCAGCACTTCCTCGAAGCGCTTGCGCGCCCGGGCCGGATTCCCTTCGGCCATGTCCATCGACGCCAGGCCCGCAACTGCCGGAATATAGGAGGGATTCATTTCCACGGCCTTCTCGAAGCTCCGGCGAGCCGCCGCGTTGTCCTTCTTGGCCAGCAGGACACGTCCCCGCAAGCCATGGGTCGCGGGATCGTCGGGCTGCTTCTTCTGGAGGGCGTCCATGGCGGTCAGAGCCTTGTCCAGCTCGTTGCGATGGAGATAGGAAGCAATGAGCGCCTGGTCCGCGGAGACCCCGTCATCGACCCGTGAAATCCGTTCAAACTCGCCTGCGGCTTCGCTGACTCTGCCCTGAGCCATATGGGCAACGGCGACGGCCGTTCGCTTCGTCAGGTCATGCGGATCGAGCTTGCTGGCTTGGTGGAGATACTCTTCGGCTTTCTTTGGGTCGCCGGTATGCAGGTAGACCTCTCCGATCAGCGCCAGGAAGTCCGGATCGTCGTCGAACTTGCCCAGTACCGGTTGCAGGGTGGCGAGCGCTTTGTCAGCTTGGCCGGCGCGCAGATGATTCGCTATCAACAGACCGCGCGCAAGCCGCAGATCCGGCGCCTGTTGCAGTGCCTTGGTCAGGTAGGATTCGGCCTGAAAATAGGCGCCAAGCTGATATTCGGCCGCTCCGGCGAGTTGCAGCGCGGTCGGGTTGTTCGGCGCGGTCTTCAGCAGTTGTTGCGCCAGATCGCTGACCGTCCTGTACTCCTTGCGCTGGTATGCCAGCTGCGCTTCGAGATAGATGGTCTGGGGATGATTCGGGGCGACCTTCTTCAGAGCCTCGAGTTGCCGTCCGGCATCGTCGATGGCCCCTTTCTGCATCAGGGCGGAAATGATCGCCGAGTGCGCGGGGATGAAATCCGGCCGGTTCTGAAGCGCCGCCTTGTATGACTGGAGGGCGCCGTCCTGATCCCCCGTGAGGGCGATCAGAGAACCCTTGAGGACCAACGCGTCGTGATTTGCCGGTGCTTTGGCCAGTATCCGGTCGACAGTCGCCAGGGAGCCGGAAATGTCCCTATCCGCTGCCTTGCGCCTGGCTTCGACAATGAGCGCGGGAGCATGATCCGGCTGTGCAGCCAGCGCGGCCGCAAGGGCGGCCCTGGACGATTCGGCGTCGCCCAGCGCCTGGTAGGCGAGACTCAGTGTCGTATGGAGATTCGCCTTCGCTTCGCCAGACAGCTCCGTCCGGGCGAACTCATTGATGACCTTCCTGGCCTGGCCGTTGGCGAGGAGAGTTTGGGCCAACAGGGGAATTGCCAACTCGCGAGCATGGTTGAGCTCAAGCGCCCGTCTCAACTCGAGTTCGGCGCCTTGCGGGTCGCCAGCCTCGAGCAATGCCTTGCCGAGAAGGAAGCGCGCCTCGGCAAGATTCGGATTCATCTGCAGCGCATTCTTGAACTGGATGACGGCAGCCTTGCTGTCGTTCTTCGCGAGGTAGTCCTTTCCTGACGCCATGAGCGAATCCGGATCTCCGGCGCCGCAGCCGGCCATCAGGGCCGTCACGACAACTGCGGCAAAGGTGATGCGGTAATTGGCTGGCTTCTTCAACATGCGTTTTCCGGTATGGTTGCAGGTCACTTCAGCCCCAGGCGGTGCATCATGTCATAGAGGGTAGGGCGGCTGACTCCCAGCAGTTCGGCGGCACGCACCAGATTGCCGTTGGCCCTGCCAAGCGCGGTGGCCACGGCGCCCCTCTCGGCTTCGTCGCGAACGCGACGCAGATCGATGTAGCCGTCACCGTCATCGGCTGCAATTTCCAGGGCGAGATCGGCGCGGGTGATCTGTTGCCCGTCGGCCATGATGACTGCGCGCCTGATACAGTTTTCGAGTTCACGGACATTTCCTGGCCAGCCGTAGGCCTCGATTGCCCGTACGGCATCTTCGGAAAGGCCGAGGTTTGCACGATGATGTTCGGCTGCGAAGCGGCGAACGAACGCATGGGCAAGAAGTGCCGAATCTCCCGTTCGGGCGCGCAGCGGGGGAACGGTGACAACGATCTCGGCCAGCCGATAGTAGAGATCTTCGCGGAAAAGCCCGGCCTTGAGCTGCGCTTTCAGATCCTGATGCGTGGCGCAGGCGATGCGGACATCGACAGGAATCTCCTGGCGGCCACCAAGTCGTTCCACGACCCGTTCCTGAAGGAAGCGCAGCAACTTGGCCTGCAACCCCAGGGGCAGGTCGCCGATTTCGTCCAGCATCAGCGTTCCGCCATTCGCCACTTCGATCTTGCCTTGGGTCGTCTTGGCGGCGCCGGTGAACGCCCCCTTTTCATAGCCGAACAACTCGCTCTCGAGAAGATTGTCGGGAATCGCGGCGCAGTTGATTGCCACAAAGCGCTCTCCCTTGCGGGTTGACGTTTCATGCAGTCCGCGCGCGAGAACCTCCTTGCCGGTGCCGCTCTCACCCAGCAGGAGGACCGTGGCATTGGTGTTTGCCACCTTCTCGATAGTCCGGCACGTGCGCAGCATTTCGCTGTCCCGCGTCAGCAGACCGGAGAGTGCGGCCGGTTGCTGCAAGGCCTGGAGTCGCCGGTTTTCCTGCTGCAGGTCGAACAGCCTGAACGCGCGATCAATGGTCAGCGTGAGAAGTTGGGGCTCGAACGGCTTGGCGAAGAAGTCGTAGGCGCCCAGTGCAATCGCACGCAAGGCATTGGCCTGGTCGTTCTGGCCGGTAAGCACGATGATTTTTGTGTCGGGGGCGGCGGCAAGGATCTGTTCAAGCAGCAGAAAGCCTTCGGAGACCGAATCCGCCTCGGGCGGAAGTCCCAGATCCATGGTTACGACCGCCGGATTGTGACGATGGACCTGGGTCAGGGCGCTTTCGCGGTCGCTCGCGGTCAACGCCTCAAACCGGTCGAAAGACCAGCGCAGTTGCTTCTGCAACGCCAGGTCGTCTTCGACAATCAGCAGCGAACGTGGTTTGTCGCCCATCACGCGCGCTCCGTTTCATGCAGATCGGATCGCTTTCCGGCGTCGAACAAGGGAAGGATCATCGTGACCCGGGTCCCTGAATCTTCCTGGCTTGCAACCTGCAATTCACCCCCCATTTCGCGTATGTACTGGGCGCTTTCATAGGCGCCGATGCCCATGCCCGCCTGTTTCGTGCTCTGGAAGGGCTTGAACAGCCGATCCCGAATGAACTCCTCGGTCATCCCGCAGCCCGTGTCGCCGACTTCGACGACCGCCCGGTCACCGTGGCGCTTCAGCGAAACCCACACCTTTCCGTCTTCATCGGTGGCATCCAGCGCATTCTGAACCAGATGGCTGATGACGCGCTCCAGTCTCTCCGCGTGGCCTCGAGTTGCCAAGTCTTCGCTAATGGTCATTTCAATAGTCCGTCCCTGCTTCATTTTACTCTCCCGAACGCAGTTGATGACGTTGGTAAGTTGCACGCCGCATACCGTTCCCGGCGGGGTCGGCCCTTCACGGAGCTGCATCATCAGCTGGCGCATGCGCTCGACTGAATGCTCCACCGTCATCAACATGTCCTGCTGAAATTCCGGGTTGTCCCGGTGCCGTTCGGCATTGCGCAGCATCAGCGAGAGTTGGGTGATGATGTTCTTGAGATCATGCACCACAAACGCCGACATCCTGTTGAATGCATCGAATTTCCGGGCTTCGAGGAGGGCTTCCGTGGCTTGCATCCGCGCCAGGAAACCTGCCGCCTGGCAGCCAGCGGTGCGAAGCACGTCGTTTACCTCCCAATTGACATTGATGGGTGTGCGGGCGCTGGCCAGGATCACGAAGCCGGTCATTTCCTGATTGACAATCAGCGGAACCACCAGCCAGGCGTTGGGTATGCGATAGACCCACTCGGGGATCTCCAGTTCGGCATAGCGGCCCGGCGCCGTCCGGAACTCCTCGAGATTGATGACCCAGCCCCTACGGACAAGAAATCGGCAGAGCGATGAATCGTCCTCTTCGGCGCCTTCGATGGCCGGGATATTCCATCTTCCGGCCATTCTGAACGCATCTTGTCCGGGTTCCCGGAGCCACAGGCCGCCTGCCGGACTCTCGACCAGGTTGGCAAGGCCGCGGATGGTCTGCTGTCCGATGGCCTGGGGAGAGTCCTGTAATGACAGTGTCTGGGTAAAGCGCAACCACTCCTCGCGGTAGTCGTAGCGGTATCTGAAGAAATGCTTGCTGACCAGGACACGCACTTTTGCCCGCATCGAGCCTGAAAACACCAGTACCGCAAGCATGAGCAGCGAGATGAACAAGACCGAGAACTGCAGTGCGCGTCCCCAGTCGCCGCCAAAAAACCGGATGTAATAGCCGAGGGAAGCCATGAGCAGCAGATAGATGGCTGCAAGTAGAAGTGTCGTCGTGTGGAATGCAGCTTTCTGGGAAAGCTGAATCTTCGTCTTCCAGTCGCGGCTGCGGATGGTGGCGACGAGAAGCAGCGGGATCACCAGCGCATGGACGAATCCACGTATCGCGTAGGCGTCGGCGTCGATCCGGTTGAATAGAAGTGCGTCCGAATAGAGGTAGAGATCGAAGCCGAACTGCCCGAGCAGGGCCAGGCACAGCGGCTTGACGTTCCAGCGCGCGTCATCCGTTACGTTACGGAAAACCTGTTCCAGAAGGATCAGGGCGATGATGGCCATTCCCAGCGTGAGGAAGATTTCCGTCCTCGCCCACTGGAACGCCTGCAGCCACCCCATGGAGATCGCCAGATGCACACCGATACGGCAAATCACCATTGCCCCGCCTGCAGGAATCAGCCAGGGAGGAAGGATCCGGTCCCTCCGTCGATTCATGGCGGGTGGAGTTAGCAGAAGGGCGAGAAAGACGTACCAGGCGCCATAGCGCAGGGTATCGAGCAGAACGGTCGATACAAGAAGAATGCTCTCTCCGGTCAGGGCAACGAGAGTGCCGGCGAGCGCCCAGAGAGCCGCGAGAACCACGGCTGCCAGGATTGCCTGGACGCGCCGGTTGCCACGCCAGTCGTGGCCGAGAGAGATGAGACGGGCGGCCAGCAGTCCGTAACTGACTGCTGCGGTGCCCATGCTCCATGCGATCAGCGATACGGTTTCTTGATTCATGGTTCAGTCAGAGGACGACACGCATGCCGTGCAACCACGGTCTAGTGCGCACCTTTGCCAGTCAGTACGACTCCCACCGTTTCGAACATCACGACGAGATCGAGAAACAACGAGTGATTCTTGACGTAGTAGAGGTCGTACTGCAGTTTCGCCGCTGCGTCCTCGGTGGATGCACCATAGTGATAGCAAACCTGGGCCCAGCCGGTCAACCCGGGCTTGACGCTGTGCCGGACCGCATAGAATGGTATCTCCCTGGTGAGTTGATCGACAAAGAAGGGCCGTTCCGGGCGCGGGCCAACAAAACTCATGTCACCCTTGAGGACGCAGTAGAGTTGTGGCAGTTCGTCGATGCGCAGTTTCCGGATGATGCGCCCAACCTTTGTCACGCGATCATCGGATGATGTCGCCCAGACGGGTTTTCCATGCTTCTCGGCGTCCTGGCGCATGCTGCGGAACTTGATGACATTGAACAGACGTCCGTTAAGCCCCACTCGCTCCTGCTGGTAAAGGAGCGGGAAGCCGGTTTCCAGTCCGATCAGCAGTGCGGTGACAAGCATCACGGGCGCCGCGACGATCAGAAGAATGAGCGAGGCGATGATGTCAAAGATCCGCTTCACGACCGAACGCACGACGCCCTGACTGAAGCCCTCGCCGAAAATCAGCCAGCCAGCGTAAAGGGAGTCCAGGCGGATCTGGCCAAGCGTCTTCTCGAAGTGACTGGCCAGGTCGAGGACGCGGATTCCATTCAGGCGGCAATCCAGAAGTTCGCGCATGGGCATGGAGCCGCCGCGCCGTTCGGACAAGGCGATGACGATCTCATCTGCTTCCAGCGCGATTGCGGCATCGAGCAGATTCCCGTCCTGCGCAACCAGGCGGCTCCCCTGAAGGATCGAGTCGTTCTCATTGGGCCCGGCAAAAAAACCGACGATAACGGCATTCCTGTCCGACTTCCTGAGTGCGTCCCTGACCTCGATTGCCTTGGAACCCGTTCCAAAAACCAGAATCCGGCGCTTGGCGTGCTCCGGATCGCGCGAGCCTGACATTCCGATGCGCGAGACAAGCACCCCGAAAACCGCTGCCATGATGGCCATGTAAAGCAATTCACGATCGAACCGGACGAAAAACAGAACATCAATGAGATAGGCGATCGGAAACGATAGATAGACCGAGAAGAGTATTCGGGTTCGCGGCCCGATGGCAGTCTGCGGGTTGATGCGCTGATTGATGCCCAGCAATGCGGTGATCAGCATGGCGACAGCGACGTAAATCAGGCCGAAAACGACGACCTGTTTCTGATCGATTGGCAAGCCGCTGTTGGCCCACCCGAAGGCAATGAGGGCAACGACGATGATGAACGCCGAATCAAACAGGGTCTGTGCGAGAGGCCGCCAGTACAGCCAGTGAGTGAACATTCGGTTTATCATGGTCCTCTAATGCCTTGGTGATCGTGCCGAACCCGAATCCGTCCCTTGCTGCCGATGGCAACGGTGCCTCTGCCCTGACGAACTGGCTGGCAACGAGATCCGGATAATCCGGCGGTGGGTGCAGCTGGCCCGGTCGTCATGGTTCCGAGGAGAGTCTATCCGGGCGTGCTGACGTGCTCTGTGTACTATTTCACAGTCGTTGGAAGTCTGCGGATGGATGGCGAGCACCGGGATCGAATGCCCCTCGCGTTGATCACCCTGCAAAGGCGCCGGTCAGACAAGCACCTCGACCGGGGCCGGGTGCCCGAGAAAACCGTGCGGGCTGGCACTGGCCCCATAGGCGCCCGACTGGAAGATCACCACCAGATCGCCTGGTTGCGCAACCGCAAGTTCCATGCGGTCGGCGAGCAGGTCGAGCGGCGTGCACAGGGGGCCGACCACGGAAGCTGTTTCGTGCTGGCCCGGAGTCATCCGGTTGCCGATGGCGACCGGGTAATTCTTGCGGATGACCTGTCCGAAGTTGCCGGATGCCGACAGGTGATGGTTTAGCCCGCCATCGACGACGAGATAGGTCTGCCCCCGCGATATCTTGCGGTCGACCACGCGAGCGACGTAGATTCCGGCCTCGCCGACCAGATAACGACCAAGTTCGACCACCAGATGGGCATCCGGCATGTCCTGTCTCGCGCGCCGCACCAGGCCGTCGAGATTCTCGCCGATCGGCGCCAGTTCAAGTCGCTGCTCGCCTGGGAAGTAGGGAATTCCAAATCCGCCTCCAAGATTGAGGAAGCGGACCGGCGCCGGAGCCTTGGCTGCAAGTCGTAATGCCAACTCATACGATTTCTGCTGCGCCTCGCAGATCGATTCGGCGCGCAGGTTCTGTGAACCGGCAAACAAATGAAAACCCTCAAAAGCCAGGCTTGCGCGCCCGATGTCGGCCAGGATCCCGGGAACCTGTTCGGCGTCGACACCGAACTGCTTCGGCCCGCCGCCCATCTTCATTCCCGAACTCTTGAGCTCGAAATCCGGGTTGACGCGCACCGCAACCCTTGCCGGAAGACCAAGCTCAGCGGAAATCACGGCCAGTTCGCTGACTTCACGGAACGATTCGATGTTGATCAGGACACCTGCCGCCACCGCCTGGGCCAGTTCGCCACAGCGCTTGCCGGGGCCGGCGAAGCTGATCTCGGCCGGGTCGGCGCCAGCATCGAGCGCAACCTTCAACTCGCCCCCCGAAGCAACATCGATGCCATCGACGAGGCCGGCCATGACACCGACCAGCGCCGGCATCGGGTTGGCCTTCATCGCATAGTGCAGCTTGACCGCGTCCGGGAGCGCCCCACGCAGTTCGGCTACACGGGACTTCAACAAACTCCGGTCGTAGGCATAAAAGGGAGTCTGGCCGACCCGGGCGGCAAGGCGCTGCAGGCTGATGCTACCAACCAGAAGCTGGCCATCGGCAGTGGCGAACTGGTTGATCGGGGCGTGGACCGGAATCGGGTGCTCGGAAGCGGACATGGAATCTATTTCTCCGGAACAGGATCACGCGGCATGTTTCTCGACCCACGCGGTCGACAGTGTTTTTCGGTCGATTTTGCCGTTGGGATTGCGTGGCAACGGGCCATCGCGAACCTCAATGCCGGCCGGCACCATGTAGGCCGGCATGCGCACGCGGCATTCGGCGAGCAGGGCGGCGGTGTCGATTTCGCGCCCGGCAGGCGCCGAGACAATGACCTGGATTGCCTGGCCCAGTGTTTCGTGGTCGACGCCAAATGCGACGCATTCGCCGACCATCCGGGTCGCGTAAAGAATTTCCTCCACCTCGGTGGGGCTCACTCGGTAGCCGGAAGTCTTCATCATTTCATCGCGCCGGCCGATGAAGTAGAGGAACCCGTCCTCATCCATGCAAACCGTATCACCCGAGAACACGGCGATTTCCGGCAGTACCAGTCCCGCCTCGCGTCCCGGGGCATTGAGCGGCAGCGGCTTGTAGCGTTCGGCGGTCTTTTCCGGATCGTTCCAGTAACCCATGCCGACCAGCGCGCCGCGGTGGACCAGTTCGCCGGGCTCATGGGGCGCACAGGGCGAGCCATCCTCGCGCAATACCAGAATCTCCGCATTGGGGATGGCCTTGCCGATCGAGTCGGGCCGCCGGTCGACTTCGGCGGGCGGCAGATAGGTCGAGCGAAAGGCTTCGGTCAGTCCGTACATCAGGAAGGGTTTCGACTCCGGCAGATGTTTGCGCAATGCGGCCAGCGTTTCCCGCGGCATGCGGCCACCGGTGTTGGCGAAGTAGCGCAGATGCCGGGTGATCGATTCCGGCCAAGGGAGTTGCGTTAACTGGATGTACAGTGGCGGTACAGCGGTCAGTCCGGTGACCTTCTCGCGTTCGATGGCCTTGATCACGTCGCGGGGTAGCAGGTAGTTCAACAGCACCCCGCGCGCACCGACATGGAAGGCCGTGGTCAGCTGGCTGAAGCCGGCATCGAAAGAGAGGGGGAGAGCGGCAAGCAGGGTGTCCCCTGAGTGGTTTTCGAGGTAGCTGGCAACGCTCTTTGCCCCAGCTACCATATTCCGATGCGAAAGCACCACTCCCTTTGGCTTCCCGGTGCTGCCCGAGGTGTAAAGGATTCCGACAACGTCGGTGTCGATGACGCGATGCCCGCGTTTTTGCGGCGTTGCGAGTAGCTCGCTCCAGCTTGAATAGGAGACCGGGCCATTTGCTGGCAGCGGTTCGGCTGAGTCCAGAACGACCACGTGGCGAAGATCGTGGCACTGCTTCAGCGTATCGGCGAGCAGTGCAAGGCGCTCAGGCGAGGTAACCAATACCCGCACATTGCAGTCGCGCATGATGTAGCCGACCTGCTCGGGCTTGAGCAGTGGATTCAGCGGCACGAAGACGCCGCCGGCAGCGGGAGCGCCAAAGCTGGCGATGACCGTCTCGAAACGCTTCTCGAGATAGATGGCGACCCGCTCACCACGTTGAAGCCCAAGGTTCATCAAGCCACCGGCAAAATCTGCGACGGCGTCGTGTAGCTCGCTGTAGTGAACGGTTTCCTTGCCATGGGTGATGGCGGGGAGGTCCGGAAACCGTTCCGCCGAGAGTCTTATCAGATCAGGGAGTAGGGTGGGGTCGCGCATGGGGTCAGACGGGTAGATAAATGACAAGGATTTCGGCAAGCCGAGAAGCATGACAGTGTGTAGTATCTCACAGCCCGATTACGGAACCCCCCTCTATAATGGCGACTCCCGACTCAACGTCTTTGGAGTTAGCCTTGGAAATCAAGCAAGAAGTTTTGGCCATTCTGGACGAGATCCTCAGCCTCGGCGGGCGCAGCGCCGGTTTTACCGACAGGACGCCGCTTCTGGGTGCCATTCCGGAACTCGACTCGATGGCCGTCGTCGCGGTGATCACGAACCTGGAAGAGCGTCTTGGATTCTCCATAGACGACGATGAAATCGACGGGGCGACGTTTGCCACGGTTGGCTCGCTGGTCGACTTCGTCGAGCGGAAGGTTGCTGCCTGAGTGCGATGGCGGTGCAAGAGGTCTTCTTTCTCCCGGCTGCCGGCGGGCAGCGTTTCTGCATTTTTCATCCGCACCAGGGTTCTGTAGCGCGTGGTGCGGTGTTGTACGTCCATCCCTTCGCCGAAGAGATGAACAAGTCGCGACGCATGGCCGCCCTGTTTTCACGGGCGCTCAGCGAGGCCGGGTTCGGGGTCTTGCAAATCGACTTGCTGGGCTGCGGCGACAGTAGCGGGGAATTTGGCGATGCGAGTTGGGAGGACTGGCGGGCGGATGTCGCCGCCGGCGTCGCCTGGCTTCAGGAACGTCTTCCACTGCCGTTGACGCTCTGGGGACTGCGCGCCGGATCCCTGCTGGCGGCGTCTGTTGCGGTCGACCTCGAAAAAAGGCCGAATTTCGTTTTCTGGCAGCCGGTGATTTCCGGCAAACAGCACTGGCAGCAGTTCATGCGCTTGAAGGCGGCCGCAGCGCTTGGGTCTGGGAACGGGAAGGATGTCCTCGACGGCCTGCGGCAGCAACTGGGCGCAGGAGACAATGTGGAAATCGCCGGCTATTCGATCAGTCCGCGGATGGCGGAAGGGCTGGCCGCTGCCGAATTGCTCTCCGGTGCCGGACAGGGAGGGCGCGTGGCGTGGCTCGAGATGTCAGCGCGTCCGTCGGGGGAAATTTCCCCGATTTCCCTGCAGCGGATCGAGGCATGGCGTGCGGCGGGTTGGCAGGTTGACGCCAGGGCAGTCAATGGGCCGGCGTTCTGGCAGACCAGCGAAATTGAAGAGGCGCCGGCACTGATCGAGGCGACGCTGGGCGTCATGAGAGCCTGGCAATGAAGACCGGCGAACAGGCTTTTCTGTTTTCATGCGCGGGAGAGGCGTTGCTTGGCATCGCTTGTATACCGGAGATGGCGGCATCGACCGGCATCGTCGTCGCCGTCGGCGGGCCACAATATCGCGTGGGCAGCCACCGCCAGTTCCTGCTGCTGTCCCGCAGCCTGGCGCGGGCAGGGTTTCCGGTGCTGCGGTTCGATTTTCGCGGAATGGGCGATAGCAGTGGCGCGATGCGCGACTTCGAGGCCGTCGAGGATGACATCGGCGCGGCGATCGATGCCTTCGTGGCTCGCTACCCCGGGATCGAGCGGATCGTGCTTTGGGGTCTGTGCGATGCCGCGTCGGCCAGCCTGTTGTATTGGGAAGCCAGGCGGGATCCGAGGGTTTATGGGATGTGCCTGCTCAATCCCTGGGTGCGCTCCGAAGCTTCGCTGGCCAGGACGCATGTCCGGCATTACTACGGTCAACGCCTTCTGCAGAGCGAATTCTGGACAAAACTGCTGTCCGGGAAGGCTGACATCTTCGGCGCCGCAGCGGGGTTGTTCGCGAACCTGCGGCTGACACGCAAGGGCGCCAGAGCGGAGTCCAGAAGTTTTCAGGGGCGCATGGCCAGTGCGCTCGGGGCGTTCGCTGGGCCGGTCCTGCTGGTCTTGAGCGGGAACGACTATACGGCGAAGGAGTTCCTGCAATATGCCGGCGACGATCCGGCATGGGAAGGCTTGCTCGCCAGGCCGCAGATTGCCACCCTGTCATTGCCGGAGGCCGACCACACTTTCTCCTCAGCCAACTGGCGCGACCGGGTCGCCCAAGGCACGGTGGACTGGTTGAACCGATCCGGATTGGAGCCAGGGGCTGTACCGTCGTCCGCCGGATTCTCCGGGAATGCGATCCGATGACTTCCAGCACGTCGAACCTGCGGGTGGAAACCTACCGCGAAATCGGAGCCTTGCCGGAAGCGGTGTTGGCCGCGCTCGACTGCGCCGAGGCCAGCGATATCGAGCAGGGTTGGCCATGGCTGGACAATCTGGTCCGTACCGTCTTTGCCGCGGATCCGGGTGTGGCCGTACACGTGCTGTACGGTGGCGACGAAGTACTCGCGGTACTGCCCATACGCCATGCCGACGACGGCCAGATCTGGTCGCTAGGCAATTTTTACACGTCGCTTTACCAGCCATATTTCGCTGCCGGGTTGAGTGTCGAATCGCTTGCCCGCCTGCTGGGCCGGATTCGCCAGGTTCATGGCACGATTTCCGCGATGCGCTTCGCGCCCATGGATGTCGATGGGCGGTGTTATCAACTTCTCCTTGCAGCCTCGCGCCAGGCAGGATTGATCGCCTTTCCCTATTTTTGTTTCGGCAACTGGCATCAGCCGGTCGATGCAGACTGGTCATCCTATTTCTCCGCAAGGTCCAGTCAGCTAAAAAATTCGGTCAAGCGGAAGTCACGCGATTTCCAGCAGGCGGGGGGTGTCCTGGAGATTATTTCCGATCAATCGCGCGTCGAGTTCGGCATCAGTGCGTACGAATCCGTCTATGCGGCAAGTTGGAAAGTGCCTGAGCCATACCCTGAATTCGTGCCCTCCCTGATCCGGATGCTGGTTGCCAAGAGTTGCTTGCGTCTTGGGGTCGCGACCCTGGGCGGGCGGCCGATCGCCGCCCAGATCTGGATCGTCGCCCATGGCCGTGCCAGCATTTTCAAGCTGGCCTATCATGAGGAATTCAAACGCTATTCTGCTGGAACGCTGCTTACCGCGGCGCTGATGGCCCAAGTAATCGACACCGACGGTGTGAAGGAGATCGACTACCTGATTGGTGACGATCCATACAAGGCTTCCTGGATGACCAGGCGACGGGAGCGATGGGGGATCATTGCGTACAATCCAGGATCGATTCACGGGGCAATCGGGGCTGCGCGGGAGTACTTGGGTCGCCGGATCAAACCGGCGGTCATCCTTCTTCGCAACAAACTGGCGCGCCACCTAAGTTAGTCACTAACCACTTCAGTCTTGACAGATTCTGCGAAGAATTCAATGAGTAGCGGCCATGGCTGGAACGATGCTGAAGCGTGTGAGCGAGCAGGCGGCGGCGATGGCGGAGCGACCCAGGCGGGT
>JAFLDQ010000129.1 GCA_017302355.1 Dechloromonas sp. | reverse complement strand
ACATCTACCGCGATCGGGGAGCCGGCGTCCGGACAGCCCGCGCGCTGACCTTGCGCATCGGACTGTCCATTTCGCTGTTTCTGTTGTTGCTTGCCGGGTTCCGCTTCGGATTCATTCCCGGCTATAGCCAGTAGACGAATACGAACAGGATCAGCCAGACGACATCGACAAAGTGCCAGTACCACGCCACGCCCTCGAAGGCGAAGTGGCGTTCCGCGCTGAAATGACCACTCATGCCGCGCAGCAGGATGACCAGCAGCATGATCGTTCCCAGCGTGACGTGGAAGCCGTGGAAACCGGTTAGCATGAAGAAGGTGGCGCCGTAGGCGCCGGCCCCCAGGGTCAGGCCGAGTTCGGTGTAGGCGTGGTGGTATTCGTAGGCCTGGAGGCCGAGGAACAGCGAGCCGAGCAGCACGGTGGCGGCGAGACCGACGATCAATTGACTGCGGTTGTTGCGCAGCAAGCCCCAGTGAGCCCAGGTGACGGTGGCGCCGGAACTGAGGAGCAGCGCGGTGTTGATCGCGGGAATGCCCCAGGCGCCCATCGGCGTGAACTTCGGCCCCGCCGGTCCGCTCGTTGGCCAGGTGCCGGCGAAGTCAGGCCACAGGGCGAATCCGTGGGTCTCGCCCATGCCGCCGAGCGTCGGCACCGAAATTACCCGAACGTAGAAGAGGGCGCCGAAAAAGGCGGCAAAGAACATGACCTCGGTCGCGATGAACCAGATCATGCCGTAGCGGAAGGAAAGATCCTCCCAGTCACGATAGGAACCGCTCTGGGATTCGCTGATGACCCGCCCGAACCAGCCAAAGAGGACATAGAGGATGACTCCGAAACCGCCCAGCATTACCCACTTTCCGAGCGGGAAACTGTTGATGGCCTGGATGAAGCCGAGTGCGAGGAGAAACATGCCGCCCGACAGGATCGTCGGGTAGAAGCTGGGCTCGGGAACGAAGTAATGTTCGCGTGAACCGGCTTGGACAGCGCTGGTCTTCATCGGGCCTCCCTGATGCTGGTCAATGTCCGTCGCTGTCCGTCGACGCCGAAAAAGGCGTAGGACAGCGTGATGTGGGTTATTTCGCGGCTGATGCCCGGCTTGATGATGAACGCAAGCGGCATCTCCTGCGCTTCACCGGGACCAAGCGTCTGCTGGGAAAAGCAGAAACACTCGATCTTGTCGAAGTGTTGGGCGGCCTGACCCGGCGTAATGCTGGGAACTGCCTGCCCGGTGATCTCGCGATTCGAGGTATTGCGCACCAGATAGGTCACCTGTTGCAGTTCACCAGGATGCGCATCAAGCTTGAATGTCAGCGGACGCATGTCCCAGGGCAGGCCGGGCATGACGGTGCCGGTGAATTCAACAGTGACCGTTCGCGTGACATCCACGTTTGCTGCTGGCGCCGATTGCGTCGTGAGACCGCCGACGCCGAAGCCGTCACGTATCGGCTTCTGTCCCGCAGTCTTGCCGTTGAACCCGGTCGCTTCGCACAGCACGTTGTACAGGGGCACCAACGCAAAGGCGAACGCGAATGCCGCCGCCACCAGGAGCAGCAGGCGGCGCACCAGCCGGTGATTGTCCGGCGCAACCGGATGCGTCTGGTCCATCGTTCAGCGCTTGATGAACAGGCCGACAACATAGACCAGCAACGCGACCAGCCCGATCAGCCAGCCGAGACGGCGCGATGCGGCGCGGCGGCGTTCAAGGTCGGCGCTGCTGAACGGCTGCTCTTCCATGCTGCACTCCTTCGTCACTTGACTTGCGGCTGAACTTCCCAGGAATGGTGCGGCGGCGGCGACGGCAATTGCCACTCCAGACCCGCGGCGCTTTCCCAAACCTGATCCGTTGCCTTGCGTCCACCGCGGATGCAAGCCCAGACGTTCCACGCGAAGAGCAGCTGGCTGATTCCCAGAATGAAGGCGCCAATCGTCGAAATGGCGTTGAACTCGGCAAACTGCAGCGCGTAATCCGGAATGCGCCGTGGCATGCCGGCCAGACCGAGGAAGAATTGCGGTATGAAGGTCAGGTTGAAGGAGGCTACGGTCAGCCAGAAATGCAGCTTGCCCAGCGTCTCGTTGTACATGTGGCCGGTCCATTTTGGCAGCCAGTAATAGACGCCGGTCATGACGCCCATGATGCCGCCGGCGAACAGCGCGTAATGGAAGTGGGCGACGACGAAATAGCTGTGGTGGTACTGGGCGTCGGCAGCGACGTCGGCCAGGATGAGACCGGTCAGGCCGGCAACGCCGAAGAGAACGATGAAGCCGATGGCAAAGAGCATCGGCGTCTCGAAGGTCATCGCGCCCTTCCACATGGTGGCGATCCAGCAGAAGAAGAGGACGGCCAGCGGCAGCGAGATCGCCATCGTGCTGAACATGAAGTAGATCAGCGCGGGCACCGGCATCCCGGCAGTAAAGAAGTGATGAGCCCAGACGATGACCGAGAGCACACCGATGGCGATGAAGCTGTAAACTTGCGCTTTGTAGCCGTAGGTTGGCTTGCGCGAAAACGTCGACAGCACATGCGGGATGAGTCCCCAGATCGGCAACAGCAGGATATAGACTTCGGGATGCCCGAAGAACCAGAACAGGTGCTGGAACAGGATCGGATCACCGCCGCCGCCAGCGTCGAAGAAATGGGTGCCGAAATGGCGGTCCGTCAGCAGCATGGTCACCGCCCCCGCCAGCACCGGCAACGTGGCGATCAGCAGGAATGCAGTGATCAGCCAGCCCCACGCGAAGAGCGGCAGCTTCATCATGGTCATGCCGGGCGCGCGCATGTTGAAAATGGTGACGATGATGTTGATCGACCCCATGATCGACGAGATGCCCAGAATGTGGACGGAGAGGATCGCGAAATCGATCCCCATGCCGCCTTGGACCGAAAGCGGCGCGTAGAAGGTCCAGCCGGTGGCGATGGCCCCGTCACCGACCCCGAAGAGCGCCAGGGCGAAGGGCAGGGTGAGCAGGATGGCGGCCGGCGGCAGGAGCCAGAAGCCCCAGTTGTTGAGACGCGGCAACGCCATGTCCGGGGCGCCGATCATCAACGGGATCATCCAGTTGGCGAAGCCGGTGGCGGCCGGCATCAGCGCCGCGAAGATCATGACCAGCGCGTGCACCCCGATCAACTGGTTGAAGAACTCGGGCTTCATCAGCTGCAGGCCGGGCTGGAAGAGCTCGGCGCGCACCGCCAGGATCATCAGGCCGCCGACGAAGAACATGATCAACGAGAAAGTCAGGTACATCGTGCCGATGTCCTTGTGATTCGTCGTCGTCAGCCATCTGGCGAAGCCGCCCGGGTGGTATCCGGCGTGGTGGTCGGTGTCGTGTCCTGCGGGATGGGTGGTGATGCTGCTCATCTCGATTCTCCTAGCGCAAGCTCTTGATCTGGGCGGGCTGGATCATGTCGCCCTGGCGGTTGCCAAAACTGTTTCTCTCGTAGGTGATGACCGCAGCCAGTTCGACATCCGACAGGGTGTTGCGGAAAGCCTGCATGGCCGTGCCGGTCTTGCCGTTGAGGACACGGTCGACGTGACTGTCCTTGATGATCTTGCCATCCATGGCGAGCAGCGGACCCTTGACGATCGGGCTGCCAGAGATGGGCGGAAAAGCAGGAGGCATGCCCAGGCCATTCGCCTGGTGACAGACCCCACACTGCTTGTCGTAGACCTCCTTTCCCTTGGCCATCAGTTCGTGGCTGCTCCAGGTCCGGTCTGCGCCACCGGCGGCGGCCTTGGCCTCGGCCTTCTTCTCTTCCAGCCAGGCCAGGTATTCGGGCTCCGGTACCGCATGCACGACAATGGGCATGAACCCGTGATCCTTGCCGCACAGTTCGGCGCATTGACCACGATAGGTGCCGGGTTTTTCGATCTGCACCCAGGTTTCCCGCAGGAAGCCCGGAATGGCATCGCGCTTGACGCCGAACTGGGGTACCCACCAGGTGTGGATGACGTCGGTCGAGGTCAGCAGAATCCGGACTTTCTTCCCGACCGGAAGCACCACAGGCTTGTCAACCTCGAGCAGATAATTCGCGCCCTTGGCTTCGGCGTTGTTGATCTGCTCGCGCGGCGTGGACATGGTGCTGATGAACTTGACCCCCGCTTCCGGGTACTCGTACTGCCATTTCCATTGCATGCCCGTGACCTTGAGAACCATGTCGGCGCGGGTCTTGGTGTCTTCCATTTCGATGAGGGCATGGACTGCCGGAATGCCCATCAGGACGAAGTCGATGAAAAGCAGGATGGCAAAGGGGACGAGTGCCCAGAGCCACTGCAGTCCGCCGGTTGGCCCGGTAAACTTCGCAGGCCGGTGGCCGACGCTCTTGCGGTGCTTGATCATCGAGTAGATCATGATCGCGAACACCGCCACGAAAAGAATGGTGATGATCAGCATGAACTCGTTATGGACGTGAAGCGTTTCCCGGGCGACGGGTGTCACCGGCTCGGGAAAGTTGTACCTGTATTCGGCGCCGGCAACGCCCGGCAGGAAGGCCATGGTCACAGTCAGCAGCCGCTGCGGCAGCCCGGGTGCCCACGCTCTACTGCCAGCCGGCATACTCACCAAATCCGCGTTGTGATCGACACAGCTTCCCATCCTGTTCCCTCCCTCTTGTGAGAACCGAACGCCAAGTTCACAATCGACTGCGTCAAAATGTCGCAGGATAGTATGATGGTTCGTCGCCTGATTGCTACGCTTTTTTGCCCGCTTGTTCTGGCATGCGATCAGGCTCCTGTCGAGTTTCGCAACACCAACCTGACCGGCGCCACCTTCGCGCGCCAACTGACACTTGGAGATCACAACGGGCGTAATCGTTCCCTCGGCGATTTTCGTGGCAAGGTTGTCGTGGTCGTTTTCGGGTATGCATCGTGTCCGGACATCTGCCCGACAACGCTTTCCCGGTTCGCCGAGGTGCTGAAGGCGCTGGGTCCGGAAGCGGAGAAGGTTCAGGTGCTGTTCGTTTCGCTGGATCCGGAACGCGACACCAGCGAGCGGCTGAAGGAATTCGTGCCCTGGTTTCACCCGTCCTTTCTCGGGCTGCACGGCGACGCGGCGCAGACGAAGGCGGTTTCCGAAGAGTTCCGCGTCTTCAGTTCGCGCAAGGAGGTCGGGAGTCAACTCGGATACGTGCTGGACCACTCGTCGGGAGCCTACGTTTACGATCCGGCCGGACGTCTGCGGCTTTATGTCAGGGATTCAGCCGGCGTCGACGATATCGTCACCGACATCCGCGGATTGCTTGCCGGCCATTGAACCTGCCGGCACGGTGAAGGGCTTTCGACCTCAGCGCTGGTGAACCTTCATTGCCCGCTGCGCCTCGCGTTTCGAGTCCTTCTCCAGTTCGTCAGCGCGTTTGTCGTACTGCTTCTTGCCCTTGGCGAGGCCGATTTCCAGCTTGATGCGCCCCCGCGTGAAGTGCAGGTCGAGCGGCACGAGCGCGTAGCCGGCGCGCTCGACCTTGCCAATCAGTTTCATGATTTCGCGTTGGTGCAGCAACAGCCTGCGGGTGCGCGTCGGATCGGGATGGACGTGGGTCGACGCCGTCAGCAGCGGTGTGATGTGCATGCCGATCAGGAAAAGCTCGCCGCCCTTGATGATGACGTACGATTCCTTGATGTTCATGCGGCCCGCCCGGATGGCCTTGACCTCCCATCCTTCAAGGGCAATGCCCGCCTCGTGCTTCTCCTCGATGAAGTAATCGTGAAAGGCTTTTTTGTTGACCGTGATGCTCATGCCGCCGACGATCCATTAAAATTGGGCATTCTACAGGATTCAGGAACTCCCTCCGACGCATGGCCCTGGTCGAAAAATCCGTACTGATCGGACAGTCCGCCGACCGTATGTTCGAACTGGTTGACCGCTGCGAGGACTACCCCGCTTTCCTGCCATGGTGTAGCCAGACCGCAGTCAATTTCCGCGACCCGGTGAAGACGGTGGCGACGCTGCATGTCAATTATCACAGCGTCAAGACCTGCTTTACCACCGAAAATCACAAGGAGGTGCCGCGTTCGATGCGGATATTCCTGGTCGACGGGCCTTTCCGGCGTCTCGAGGGATCGTGGCACTTCAGGGCGCTGGCGGAGACTGCCTGCAAGATCGAGTTCCAGTTGCATTATGACTTCTCCAGCAGGGTCTTCGAAAAGGCGATCGGTCCGGTGTTCAGCCACATCGCCAACACTTTCGTCGACGCATTCGTGCGCCGGGCCGGACAGGTCTATGGAGAAGCGAATGGCTGAAACGCTCAAGGTTGAAGTGTGCTATGCCTTGCCGGACAAGCAGGTTCTCGTTCCGCTGGTCCTGGCGGAAGGGGCCACGCTGCAACAGGCGCTCGAAGCATCGGGGCTGCTCGAGAAGCACCCGGAGATCGATCTGCGCAAGAACAAGTTCGGCATCTTTGCCAAACTGTCCAGGCTGGACACGGCGCTGCGTGATCGCGATCGCGTGGAAATCTACCGGCCGCTGATCGCCGACCCCAGGGAAGTTCGCAAGCAGCGCGCAGCAGAAGGCAAGGTCATGAAAAAGGGCGCCGGCGATGCCGACGCCCCCGATGCCTGAGCGACTGTCGCGGGTTCAGCGAGCGCAGCTACTTGCAGGACTCGGCAATCGTGTTGCGCGTGCGCTCGATTTCGTCACCGCGCTGGGCATCCTCCAGGAACATCTCGCCACCCTTGCCGTCGGGCAGGATCATGCGGCGGCCTGATTCGAGCGCCTGCAGGTGGGTGCGGGCGCGTTCGCAGTTTTCCCGATTCTGCGCCGCCTGGGCGGCCTCCTTCGATTCCTTGTCGGCCTTTTCCCTGGCTTCCTGCTGACGTTTGCGGAACTCCATGTCCTTTTCGGCCGTCGTCTTGGGGGCGCCCGCAGACGGCGGGTTGCCGGTTGCCTGCGCGGCATCGGTCGCCGGGGCGCCAATCGACGGCGGGGGAGAGGTGCCGACTGCCCGGGAACCGCGCACCGAAGCTGGCGGCGGCGTGTCGGAGATCACCGTGCGGCCGCTGCTGTCCTTCCATTGGTAGGTTTGCGCATTGGCGTCGATGACGGTTGCGGTCGACGCGACTGCCAAGGCAAGAATCAGGGCGGTTTTCATGGTGATCCGGAGTCATGGGCGATTCCGGTATAATACGTTTTTGTGACCCTGGATCAAAGGCCATGCGCATTCTGCAAAAAGCCCTGACATTCGACGATGTCCTGCTCGTCCCTGCACATTCCCGGATCCTGCCACGTGACGTCAGCCTGTCCACCCGGCTGACGCGCAGCATTTCTCTCAACCTGCCGCTGCTTTCGGCAGCCATGGACACCGTTACCGAAGGCCGCCTTGCGATTGCGCTCGCCCAGGAAGGCGGCATCGGCATCATTCACAAGAACCTGTCGCCGAAGGCCCAGGCGGCCGAGGTGGCCAAGGTCAAGCGCTTCGAATCCGGCATCCTCAAGGATCCGATCACCGTTTCACCGCTGATGACGGTTCGCGATGTTCTCGAGATCACCACCCAGTACCGCATTTCCGGTCTGCCCGTGATCGACAGGGCGGGGAAGGTGGTCGGCATCGTCACCAACCGCGATCTGCGCTTCGAAACCAACCTCGACCAGCCGGTGAGGGCGATCATGACCCCGCGCAAGCGCCTGGTCACGGTCAAGGAGGGCGCCAGTGTCGAGGATGCCAAGGAGTTGCTGCGGGTGCACCGACTCGAGCGGGTTCTGGTCATCGACGACGCGTTCCATCTGCGCGGCCTGATCACCGTCAAGGACATCCTCAAGTCTACGGAACATCCGCTCGCCAACAAGGATGCTTCCGGCAGTTTGCGCGCTGGCGCCGCGGTCGGTGTCGGCCCCGGCACCGAAGAGCGGGTCGAGCGACTTGCAGAGGCGGGGGTTGACGTCGTCATCGTCGATACTGCCCACGGACACTCGCAGGGGGTGCTCGACCGGGTCCGCTGGATCAAGAAACACCATCCGCAGATCGAGGTCATCGGCGGCAACATCGCCACGGCGGATGCCGCGCGGGCACTGGCCGACAGCGGCGCCGATGCGGTCAAGGTGGGGATCGGCCCCGGCTCGATCTGCACGACGCGGATCGTGGCTGGCGTCGGCGTGCCGCAGATCACGGCGATCCAGAACGTCTCGGAGGCCCTCAAGGGCAGCGGCGTGCCGATGATTGCCGATGGCGGCATCCGCTATTCCGGCGATATCGCCAAGGCGATTGCCGCGGGCGCCGATACGGTGATGCTCGGCGGGCTGTTTGCCGGCACGGAAGAGGCGCCGGGGGATGTCGAACTGTTCCAGGGGCGTTCGTACAAGTCGTACCGCGGGATGGGCTCGCTCGGCGCCATGCAGGCGGGCTCTTCCGACCGCTACTTCCAGGAAGCCACGGCCAACGTCGACAAGTTCGTGCCGGAAGGAATCGAGGGCCGCGTGCCGTACAAGGGCTCGGTCCTGGCCGTCATTCACCAGTTGACGGGCGGCCTGCGTTCGGCGATGGGCTACCTCGGGTGTTCGACCATTGCCCAGATGCACGAACAGGCCTGCTTCATGGAAATCACGTCGGCCGGCGTCCGCGAGTCGCACGTCCACGACGTGCAGATTACCAAGGAAGCCCCGAATTACCACATCGAGTAGTTCGTGTCCCGATGGCTTCCCTGGTTGAAGGCGCTCGTCGCAGTGGCCGGCGCTGGCGGCGTCATTGCCTTCTCACCACCCCTTCCTTGTGTCGACTCGACGGGCGCCAGCAAATCCGGCTTCTGACAGGCGCCGGATTCTCCCGGCGCTATCCACTCATGCTGCCGAACCGGTAGATTCCGCCATGTCCCACCAGAAGATCCTGATCCTCGATTTCGGTTCCCAGGTTACTCAGTTGATTGCCCGCCGCGTGCGCGAACAACAGGTCTACTGCGAACTGCATCCGTTCGACGTCTCCGCAGAATTCATCAGGGCCTTCAAGCCGAACGGGATCATCCTCTCGGGCGGCCCGAATTCGGTCTACGAGGCGCTGGAGTGGACCGCGCCGCAGGTGGTTTTCGAACTCGGCGTCCCGGTTCTCGGCATCTGCTACGGCATGCAGACCATGGCCCAGCAGCTGGGCGGCAAGGTCGAGAGTTCGGGCAAGCGGGAGTTCGGTTTTGCCGAAGTGCGAGCCCGCGGGCACTCCCGGTTGTTCAAGGGCATCCAGGACAGGACCAACGCCGAAGGGCACGGTCTGCTCGAAGTCTGGATGAGCCACGGCGACAAGGTCACCGAGCTGCCGGCCGGCTTCAAGGTCATCGGCAGCAGCGAATCGTGCCCGGTGGCCGCGATGGCGGACGAAGAGCGCGGTTTCTACGCCCTCCAGTTCCACCCGGAGGTCACGCACACCCTCAAGGGCAAGGAAATGATCGCCCGCTTCGTGCATGACATCTGCGGCTGCGGCCACGACTGGAACATGCCCGACTACGTCAATGAAGCCATCGCCCGGGTGCGCGCCGTGGTTGGCGGCGATGAGGTCATCCTCGGCCTGTCGGGCGGTGTCGACTCGTCGGTCGTGGCGGCCCTGCTGCACAAGGCGATCGGCGACCAACTGACTTGCGTGTTCGTCGACAACGGCCTGCTGCGCCTCAACGAGGGCGCGCAGGTGATGGAAACCTTCGCCCGCAATCTCGGTGTCAGGGTCATTCACGTCGACGCGACGGCTCAGTTCATGGGCCATCTGGCCGGTGTTTCCGACCCCGAGCAGAAGCGGAAGATCATCGGCCGCGAGTTCGTCGAGGTCTTCCAGGCCGAGGCGGCCAGACTGCCCAAGGCCAGATGGCTGGCCCAGGGAACGATCTATCCGGACGTGATCGAATCGGCCGGCGCCAAGACCGGCAAGGCGCATGCCATCAAGAGCCATCACAACGTCGGCGGCCTGCCGGAAACGCTCAATCTCAAACTGCTCGAACCGCTGCGCGAACTATTCAAGGACGAAGTTCGCGAATTCGGCGTGGCCCTCGGCTTGCCGCATGAAATGGTCTATCGTCACCCGTTTCCCGGCCCCGGCCTGGGAGTTCGCATTCTCGGCGAGGTGAACAGGGAATTTGCCGACCTGCTGCGCCGCGCCGATGCTATCTTCATCGACGAGTTGCGTGCCGCCGACTGGTACGACAAGACCAGCCAGGCTTTCGCCGTCTTCCTCCCGGTCAGGTCAGTCGGCGTCATGGGCGACGGGCGCACCTACGAATACGTGGTAGCCCTGCGGGCTGTCCAGACCCAGGA
>JAFLDQ010000128.1 GCA_017302355.1 Dechloromonas sp. | reverse complement strand
CACGCCGGATGATCGCCACCAGCGCGAGGTGCCGCACGTAGTCGATCTCGGTGAGGTACTTGAGCTTGCCCGGCGGCAGTTCCAGCATCGTGGACATGAATCGCCGGTAACGCGAATCCGCCGACAGGTGCTGCACGAAATCCTGCTCCATCGGCGCATCCGCGGGGCGGATCGGACGGATCAGAACCTCGCTGCCATCGAACAGATAACGCGTGCGGACCAGTTCGGTGGGATAGTCGGCCATGACGATCAACCCGGCGCGCCGGCCGACAGCTTCTCCGCCAGATAGACGACGATGCTGTCCAGCGTCGCCAGCTTGCCGTAGTCGGTTTCGGGGATATTCACCCCGAGGCGTTCGTGGATCGCCGCCAGCACGTTCAGCCAGTCCATCGAGTCGAGGTCGATCTGCTTGCGCAGCGGCGCATCGCCCACCAGCTGGGCCGCATCCATTTCCGGCGCGAGGGTCTTGAGAATCTCGAGCATCCGGGCTCGAACCTGATCCTGATCCAGCGGCATCACTCCCCCTTCATTCCAGCATCGAATTGTCGCCTTCGGGCAGCCCCAATTCCCGGTCGCGGAGCAGCCGACGCATGATCTTTCCGCTGCGAGTATGTGGCAGGCCATCGGCGAATGCAATTTCCTTCGGCGCCACGGCGGCGCCGAGCCGGAGCCGGGCATGGGCCAGCAGGTCGCGCCGCAGAACCTCGCCGGCCGCGACATCGCGCTTGACGACGACGAAGGCCTTGACTGTTTCGCCGGCCAGCGGATCCGGCTTGCCGATGACGGCGGCTTCGGCCACCGCCGGGTGTTCCATCAGCACGCTCTCGACCTCGAAGGGTCCGATCAGGTGACCGGCCGACTTGATGACGTCGTCGCGGCGCCCGGCGAACCAGTAATAGCCATCGGCATCGCGCCGCACCAGATCGCCGCTCAGATACAGGTTGCCGGCGAAGCACTGGCGATAACGGTCTGGCTGGCCGAGGTAGGCGCGAAACATCGCGGGCCAGCCGGTTTCCAGCGCCAGCTCGCCGAGCGTGTCCGGCGTCTCGATCACCTCGGGCGGCTCGCCGGCGCGGCGGCGCACGACGCGGGCGACGATACCCGGCAGCGGCCGGCCCATCGAGCCGGGCTTGATGTCGTCCGTCACCGGGTTGGCGACCATGATGCCGCCGGTCTCGGTCTGCCACCAGGTGTCGTGGATCGGCAATCCGAGGGTGTCGATGCCCCACCATACCGCTTCCCCGTTGAGCGGCTCGCCGATGCTGGCGACGAAGCGCAGGGCCGGGAAGCGATGCCCGGCGAACAGCGCCGGCCCCGCCTTCATCAGCATCCGGATCGCCGTCGGCGCCGTGTACCAGACATGGACGCCTTCGTTTTCGAGGATCGAAACCCAGCGCGCGGCATCGAATTCCGCTTCGTCGACGATGCTGGTCACGCCCACCGCGAGCGGCGCCACGATGCCGTAGGACATCCCGGTCACCCAGCCCGGATCGGCGGTACACCAGAACACGTCATCCGGCCGCAGGTCGAGCGCCAGCCGCGCCGTGGCGTAGTGCGTCAGGATCGCCCCGTGCGCATGCAGCGCGCCCTTCGGCGTTCCCGTCGTGCCGCTGGTGAAGTGCAGCAGCGCCGGGTCGTCGGCGCTGGTCGCAACCAGGGCCGGCGCATCCGAAACGGCCCCGAGCAATCGTTCCCAGTCGTGGGTATCCGGCACGGCGCCGGCGCCCAGATCGTCGACCAGCACGACGTGCCGCAACGCGGGCAGTTCGGCGCGCAGCGGCGCCACCTTGCGGCGATACGCGCTGGCCGTCGTGACCAGCACCTTGCCGTCCGCCTGCGCCATGCGACTGCGAATCGGCTCCGGCCCGAAAGCCGGGAACAGCGGCGAAACCACCGCACCGACCTTGAGCGCGCCGAGCGCGGCGACGTAGAGTTCGCAACGGCGCCCGCAGAGCATGAAGACGCAATCGCCCTTGCCCACGCCCAGCGCCTTGAGCGCATTGCCGAAGCGGTCGCTCAGCCGCGCCAACTCCCGGTATGTCAGGCTGCTCCGGCCGCCGTCGGCGTTCAGAAAGCGGAAGGCCGGCTGGTCGCCCCGCGCCGAAGCCGCATGGCGGTCGACCGTCAATTGCGCGATATTGACCGGGCCGCCGGGCGCAATGCCCAGTTCGCGGCCGATCCGTTCCCAGGCGAAGGGCGTTTCCCCGCCCGCGGCTTGGGAAATCCCTTCGCCGGGCGATGGACGAATGACCGTGGGTCTCATGGGCGTGTCAGGAATCGAGTCAGGTTGCCGTCATTGTGATCCCGAAATGGCCGAGCCAGTTGATGCCGGCGAAGACCTGGGTATTTCTGCGCATTTGGCGCCGCCGCCTGCAGCGATTCGCCAACGGCCGTTTTTGCCTGTTTTTTTCGGGTCGACCGCAACAGGCTGCCGATCCGTCCGCAACGCTGCGGCTTTCCCGGCCTAGGTCGAGCGCCGCGAAGACCCTCTCGCCGCCGGCTTCCCCCTGGCCGGGCGAGCCCCCGGCGCGATGCGGCCGCCCTTCGCGTCCGGTCGATTCCCGCCCAGGCTGCCGCCGGCCACCTTCGGCTGGACCGGCTTCCCGGGCTTCCTGACCGGCAGCGCGGTTGCGGTTGCGGTCGTCGGCACCCGGTGGTCGGGCTCGAAACCCGCCTCCTCGCGTCGCGGGAGGGTTTTCTTGAGTAACGCCTCGATCGCCGCCAACTGGCCGGCCTCGTCGGCGCAGACCAGCGAGACCGCTTCCCCGGCGGCGCCGGCGCGGCCGGTACGGCCGATGCGGTGGATATAGTCGTGGGCGACGAGCGGCAGATCGAAATTGACCACCACGGGCAGATCGTCGATGTCGAGCCCGCGCGCCGCGACATCGGTGGCCACGAGAACCCGCACCTCGCCCGCCTTGAAACGTTCGAGCGCCCGCAGGCGCGCCGGCTGCGGCTTGTCGCCGTGAATCGACTCGGCGCCGACCCCCTGTCCGAGCAGGGTCGCCACCAGTTGTTCGACCCCCTTGCGGGTCTTGACGAAAACCAGCACCTGCCCCCACCCCCTACGCTTGAGCAAATGGCAGAACAGATCCGCCTTGCGCCTCTTGTCGACGGGGATCGCCCACTGCCGGACGCGCCGCGGGGCCGCGTTGCGCGGGCTGGCCTCGACGCTGACCGGATCGTTCAGGATGGCGCCGGCCATCGCCCGGATGGCGTCGGCGAAGGTCGCCGAGAACAGCAGGGTCTGCCGGCGCCGCGGCAGGGCGGCGAAGATGGCGTCGAGTTCCCGGGAAAAGCCGAGGTCGAGCATGCGGTCGGCCTCGTCGAGCACCAGCATGCGGACCTGACCGAACTTCAGCGCGTTCCGGCGATGCAGGTCGAGCAGGCGCCCGGGCGTCGCGACCACGACATCCATGCCCTTGCGCAACTGCTCCCTCTGCGGATCGATGGCGACTCCGCCGTAGACCGCGCAGCTGCGCAGCGGCAGGTGCTGGCCATAAGCGCGGATGCTGGCGCAGACCTGCCCGGCCAGTTCGCGGGTTGGCACCAGCACCAGCGCGCGCGGGGAGTTGGCGGCGACCGGCGGCCCTTCGTCCGCCAGCCGTTGCAGCAGCGGCAAGGCAAATCCCGCGGTCTTGCCGGTGCCCGTCTGCGCCGCCGCCAGCAGGTCGCGTCCGCCGAGGACGGCGGGAATCGCCTGCACCTGAACCGGCGTCGGAACCTTGTAGCCGAGCGCGGCAAGGGCGCGCAGCAATGGGTCGCTCAGACCGAGCCGGGCAAAGGTCATCGCCTACGGCTCCCATCCCGACCGGCGACGCGACGACCGTGCATGGCTCACTCGCCGCCCTTCCGCCGTCCGGCCTTCAGCGCCGCGTGCCACGCCTTGCTCTCCAGACGTTTCGCAACGGAACTTCGCGTCGGCCGGGTCGGCCGGCGCTTTCGCGGCAGTTCGGCGACACCGCCAATCATCTCGTTCAGCCGGCGCAACGCCTCGCCGCGATTCTTCTCGAGGCTGCTGAACTTCTGCGCCTTGATGATGACCACGCCGTCCTTGCTGACGCGCCGGTCGCCCAGCTTCAGGAGCCGCTCGCGAATCTCCCCGGGCAGCGACGAGGCGGCGATGTCGAAGCGCAGATGAACCGCATTGGCAACCTTGTTGACGTTCTGTCCGCCGGCGCCCTGCGCGCGAATCGCGGTGATCTCGACTTCTTCAGGTGGAATGGTCAGGCTGGGGCGCACAGGAAGGACCGAGCTGGATGGGCACGCCATTGTAGCGCCTCGCCGGCATCGCCCTCGGTGAAAGCTTCTTTCAGCGATTTCGCCGGTTCACCGCGGCTTCACGGCCAATGCCTCGTTGGCCGCCAGCGCCCCGAGGACCAATGCGCCTCCCAGCAAGGTGTTCGACGACAGGGGCTCGCCAGCCCACAGCCACGCCCAGGCAACCCCGAAAACCACTTCGAGCAGGGCGAGCAGGGCGATTTCCGGCGCCGGCAGGTGGCGGCTCAGGCGGACCACCAGCACGCAGGGGAGCGCCAGCTGCACGCATCCGAGCAGCGCCAGCAGGCCGAGATCGTGCCGCGAGGCCTGCAGCGGCCAGGCCAGCGGCAGGGTCGCCGCCGCCGAGATCAGGGCGCCCAGCAGCACGGCCGCCAACATGTCCGGCCCCTGCGCGGCGGATTCGCCGGCACGTTGCAGCAACGTCCAGTTGGCGGCGCCGGCCAGCGGCACGGCGCAAGCGACCAGCGAGCCGAGCAGCGAGGCTCCGTCGCCGGCTTCGGCGCCGAACATCCAGGAAATTCCCGCCGCCGCGACAACGATGGCCAGCCAGGTACGCGGTGGCAGGCGCCTGCCGAGAAAGACGCGCGAGAAGATCGCCGTCAGCATCGGTCCGATCGCCATCGTCACCAGCACGTTGGCCACCGTGGTCAGCGTCAGGGCGACCATGAAGGCGGTGAACATCACGGCCCAGCAGAGCCCCGAGGCCCACAGCACGCGACTGGAGCGCAGCAGGCCGGACCATAGCGCCGGTCCGCGCAGGGCGGTCAGACCGGCTGCCAGCACCAGCGCGGTGAACAGGCTGCGCCAGAACGTCACCTCGAAGCTGCGCGCCGCATCGAGATGCCGCGTCACGACGCCGGCGATGCTCCACAACAGCGTCACGAGGACCATCAGCGCCACGGCTCGGCGATGTGTCATCGGCGGGGCGGCCAAAGACTCAGGAGCGGCGACGCCGGGCCTCGAACAGGCAGATCCCGGCGGCGACCGACACATTGAGACTTTCCACGGTCCCGTGCATCGGGATGCGCACCAGTTGATCGCAATTTTCGCGGGTCAGGCGGCGCATGCCCTCGCCTTCGGCGCCGAGCACCCAGGCTGTCGCCGGCGGCCACCCGGCGGCGTAGAGATCGCCTGCCGCCTCGCCGCTGGCGCCGATCACCCGGATGTCGCGTTCCCTCAGTTCGCGCAGGGTCCGCGCGAGATTGGTGACCAGCACGTAGGGGATCGCTTCGGCGGCGCCGCTGGCGGCCTTCAGCGCCACGTCGGTCAATCCCGCCGAGCGGTCCTTGGGCGCGATGACGGCGTGGACGCCCGCGGCATCGGCGACGCGCAGGCAGGCGCCGAGGTTGCGCGGATCGGTAACCCCGTCGAGCACGAGCAGGAAAGCCGGTTCCTCGAGCGTGTCGAGGACGTCGTCGAGATGCGCCACCTGGCGCCCGCCCTCGACGCGGGCGATGACCCCCTGATGCCGCGCCCCCGGCGCCATGCCATCGAGGCGCCTGCTGTCGCCGGCAATGACCCTGACCCCCTGCAACTCGGCATGCGCGAGCAGATCGCGGGCGCGCGCATCGTGGCGCGCGGCATCGATGAAGATTTCCTTGATGGCGTCGGGATCGTGCCGAAGCTTGGCGGTGATGGCGTGAAAGCCGTGGATCAGGCGTGAGGACATGACTGCTCGCGATGGATAGGAATCGCGATTTTACCGTGCCACCTGGCTGGCCACGGGAAGTGAATGCCGGCGGCGGCAAAGCTCGGGACACCGCCGGAGGGCAGCCGGCGCCCCGTCACCGAGGTTTTCGTGAAGGACCGCGACTACTTCACCGACCTCAGCCGCGAACAGAACCCGACCGTGCTGTGGATCGGCTGCTCCGACTCGCGGGCACCGGTCAACACCATCACCCAGACCAAGGCCGGCGAGGTGTTTGCCCACCGCAATGTCGGCAACATCGTCGCGACCAACGACTGGAATCTGTCCGCCGTGCTCGAATTCTCGATCAACCACCCGCACATCCCGGACATCGTCGTCTGCTGCTATTACGGCCGCGGCATCCGCGCCCTCGACGAGGAAGACAGCGACGACCGCCACATCCCGATCTGGCTGATCAATGCCCACAAGGCGCTGACCCGGGTGGAACGCAAGCTGGGGGCAGGCATCGAGGAGATCGACCCGGAAGTCCGTCACCGGCCCATCGTCGAGGAAAACGTGCGGCTACAGATCGAACACCTGCAGGAGTGCCCGTTCGTCGTGGCGGCCATGAAGGCCGGGCGACTGCGACTGCACGGCTGGGTATGCGACATGGGCTGTGGCGAGATCCACATCATCTCCGGCTCGGAGACCCTGGTAAACCACCCGTCGCCCGCTTGTCGGAGATTTGCAAAACCATCGGTCTCGACAAGCAACCGCTGCGCGACCAACAACTGAATGCATTGCGCTGGATGGACCTGCTGACCGGTACGCGCGACAACACCGGCCAAGGCACCGATGACGGTGAATCATTCTTGCCGATTCGTGCCCATCTCTTTCATCAAACGATGTCCGGACTATGGGCGTGTGCAGACTCGCAATGTCCGCATAAATCAGGGACGGTCTTGGACGACAAGGAGTGGCCTTTCGGCCAAGTGTATTTCGAACCCAGGAAGCACTGCGACTGCGGCAGCCCGGCATACGAAGTCGTGACCTGCAACGGCTGCGGTGCTGCCCATCTTCAGGCCGGGGAATACAAGAATCGACTCGCCCATCTTCAATCCTTTGCCGCGCTGGATGAGTTCGAGCTCGAATCGGAACCCGGCGAAGTTATCGAAGATGAAGATCAAACCGAAGATGACGAGGAATCTGCAGCCGGTCGTCAAAAGAAAGTGCTCATCGTCAATCGTAAATTGCCCAATGTCGGCCCCTTGGACATCGAGCGATCCTCGCGCCTGGTCGCAGAGGCTTCGGAAAAGACCTTGCGCCTGCTTGCGCAAGAGGAAGGCGAAGATGGTCTGATGTGCCCGGTATGTGGTAGCCATTCGGCATCAGACGAACGATTGTTCCAGGCAAGTCGATTGGGTGCGCCATTTCTATTGGGGAACATCCTTCCAACGCTGCTCGAATACGCCCCGGATGGCGAGAAGCCCGCCGACCACCCCTGCCGAGGACGTCGATTGCTGACCTTCAACGACAGTCGCCAAGGAACGGCACGCATGGCGGCAAAACTTCAGCAGGATGCGGAGCGCAGCCGTGTGCGCGGATTGGTATATCACCTTGCTCTTCAGCATGGCAAAGGCGTTTCGGGCGCTCAAACGGTCACCATCGAAAATGAAATCAATACGCTCGAACAAATACCCGCAAGCGCCCGCAATGCGGCGCTCAACGAGCTGATCGACAACAAACGCAAAGATCTGATCAAGCTGTCTCGTCCGAGCCCGATCGCCTTCAATGACCTGGCGCAACATCTCGCCAATCAAGGCAAGGACTTCGACTACAAACGAAGGCTCTCAAGCCAGTGTTCTGTGAGCACGTCCAGCGCGGCATGTCGATCGAGCGTATCGGCGGCAAACCGCTGATCAAAGTCGAGAACACAGTGCGGGCATGCGCTGTCACAGCCGGTCGGACAATCTAGGCGCTTTCGCGCTGTGTGAAATAGGCTACCGAGGTAACGCTCGACGCTGGACGCATAGCCCGCGGCAAATCGGTCGTAGATCAGGATTGACTGGCAACGCATTCCGGGTTCAGGACGCGCTTCTTTCACGTCACAGCCGAGTTCCATCGCCTGAACTCCGATGAGTTCCGCCAAGGCATCGCGCAATGCCACCGCCAATGTCCTGGCAGCACTGACATCATCCAGCCAGACGCCATTGCTGAGCTTGAATTGAATTTCGAAGACATCTGTCCACGATTCGTGACCGAGAGTGATGCCCCTCTTGATCCGCCACGGATCATCGCTGCCCTTGCAGAAGATGCCTTCCTTGCTGGAAAAACGAAGCTTCGGGTGCTGCTTCTCAAAAGTCTTTGGAAGCAGGCCGTCTTTGGTCATGGGTTCGGCTCGACCACATTCGAGACAAAGTGCGTAGCCGTTACCGTGAATGCCGCGAGACTGATGAAATACATGGCCTGTCGGAGAAATGCGGAACCTTCCCAGCGCGGGGTTGGGCAGCGATGTCCAGATTCCCTTTGCATCAACCCAGGCGGGTTCTACCGGGACAAAATGCTGCGTAGTGATGTCGTTGCCGGGCTCCTTGTAATAGTCCACCGCGAAGCCTGCGGGTTCGAGAAACTCGCGAATGTGCTCGGGTGAAATGTCTTCGCCGCATGAATCGCAATGCCGAGCCGTGTTGAGGCTGTGGCTCGAACCGCTGGCACCACAGTGATGACAGCGCCAAGCCAGGCGGATGTTTTGAATCTCGCGCACATCTTGTTGAGCGGCGGGGATTTGCCAATTAAGCGTGATGCCTGCGGACTTATAGACAAGGCTGTCCAGTACGATCTCTGACCCTGGAGCATATTCGCGCAATGCGGTCATCAGATCGCGGCTGGGCATTTCCCGCCTGCGGTAGCGGTTGTCGTCTCGGCCTGCCCTACCTCCCTGCTTTAGACTTGCAACCTTGCCCCGCGTCAGATTGTCGAATGAGGCGATATGCGTCGGAAAGCCATAGGCCGGCAGATAGCCACGGGTGGATAAATCGCGGAGTAAGTATTCATCGGTAAGTCGCTTGATGTGCAATTCGATAGCCTTCAATGCAACAGATTCTTTGCTGGCCTTACGAGCCTCTTCGGCCTCCTTTTCGAGGTTCGACCATTCCTGCTGCCAGATTTGCGCGAGCTCCTTGATGGATTCTGCCGCGATGTCGCAGATACGGTTGAGATCGGTGCCTTCGTAGATGCTGTGGCGAAGTAGTTGGTCTAGTCCACGCGAGATGTCGGGAGACTGATGAGTGGATATCCCCCGACACCAGGCCGCATAGCGCTCGACGAGCGGGATGTCACCAAGAAAGAACAGGCCGCAGTTGAGACGGGTCTTTTCTTGCCCACTGCCTTTTAGCGCTTCAATCAGGAATCGGGACAGCAAAAACGAATGAACATGTCGTTGGACGATGATCGGGCTATCTAACGACACGCGTGGTGCGGGTAGCTGAGTATCGAAAGCCCAGCGGGTGTTGCTGAACACGGCTTGGTCGTGCGGGTTTGACTTGCATAAGGTCATCGCCAAAGACCGTGACTCGCGACGGCGGCCCGCTCGACCTGCACGCTGCAAGTAGTTGGCGGGATGGGGTGGAACGTTGTTCATCGCCACCTGACTGATGCCTCCGATCTCGATGCCCATTTCCATGGTGGTCGAGCAGGAGAGCAGATTCAGGTCGCCGGCCTTGAAGGCTTTTTCGTAGCGGTCAAGCGTACGCGAGTCCTGCTGGGCGGAATGCTCTGCCGCAGTGAAATAAGACGAAAGCTCGATGACCCGATCGTTTAAGGCAGACCATAAGCCTTGTTCGCGCAACTGGGAGATGTTTTCGTGATGAGACAGCCAGTCCCTGCCAAGGCGAATCCTTTCGAGATCGTCGGTTACCCCGGCAAACGGTTCGTCGTACAACGGCAAGGAAAGTTTTTCGCAGCGCGCGGTCAACTCGGTTGCTTTCTCTGGCAGGTAAGGCGTTAGTCCTCGCAGGGTGGTATCCAGGAAGCGGCGCGTGACCGGGCAGACCCAGGCTTCGCTGATGGGGGCGAAGGACAGTCGGTCGAGTGGCAGGACCCGACCATCCCCAGACTGCTGCAACAAACCGGCTAAGTTCAGCGCATCCTGTACCGGCCCGGATTGATTGGACACTGTTTTGCAACTCAGGCTGCCTTTCGCATGGCATAGGCCTGACGGGCTTCAAGGGGTGACATGAAGCCCAATTTTTCGAGACGCCAATGGTGATTGTAACGCTCCTTGAACGCGGTGACGGCGGCGCGCAGCTCCTCGACGTTTTTGAAGACGCGGCCGTGAATGGTCTGTTCCTTGAGTGTCCGGTTGAAGCGCTCGGCGACGCCGTTGGTCTGCGGCTCGGCAACGA
>JAFLDQ010000127.1 GCA_017302355.1 Dechloromonas sp. | reverse complement strand
GACGGGCTCTCCATGATGGTCGATCACGGGGTGAGTTTAGCTAAGGCCTAGCTAATTTTCAATCGACAGCTTGGGTTCTGACACGAGATTTCCTGGCGCATTGGCTCGAAGGGAGGATCGAAGAGCACACCCGTCGCAGCAATGCAGGCGCTTCACCGCGAAAGCGTCAACATCGATCATCAGACATCGGCTTCCACCAGCCCGCCGTCCTTCTCCATCCAGGCCCGGCGGCCGGCGGCTTCGCCCTTGCCCATCAGCAGGGTGAAGGTGGCGGTCATCTCGCCGATGGCCTGGCGGCTGGCCTGGAAGGGCACCAGCCGGCGGGTGTCGGGGCAGAGGGTCGTCTCCCAGAGCTGGTCCGGGTTCATCTCGCCGAGGCCCTTGAAGCGCGAAACGGTGATCCGGTTTTCCGCAACGCCGTCGTCGGCCAGCTTCCGCAGCGTCTGTTCCTTCTCGGTCTCATCGAGGCAATAGACCTTGCGCGTGTGCCCCTTGGTCTCGACATCGACGCGAAACAGCGGCGGCTGGGCGACGTGGATGTGGCCGCGCTCGACCAGGGCGGGGAAGTGCCTGAGGAAGAGGGTGAACAGCAGGACCTGGATGTGCGAGCCATCGACGTCGGCATCGGACATGACGATGATGCGGCCGTAGCGCAGCCCGGAGAGGTCGACGGTATCGATCTGGCTGATGCCGTGCGGGTCGACGCCGATGGCGACGGAAATGTCGTGCACCTCGTTGTTCCTGAACAGCTGGTCCCGGTCGACTTCCCAGGTGTTGAGCACCTTGCCACGCAGGGGCAATACCGCCTGGGTTTCCTTGTCGCGCCCCTGCTTGGCCGAGCCGCCGGCCGAATCGCCCTCGACCAGGAAGACCTCGTTGCGCGTGATGTCGTCCGATTCGCAGTCGGTCAGCTTGCCGGGCAGGGTGGCGATGCCGGAAGACTTCTTCTTCTCGACTTTCTGCGTCGATTTCATCCGGTTCTGCGCCGCCCTGACCGCCAGCTCGGCGATCTTCCGGCCGAAGTCGGCGTGGCTGTTGAGCCACAGCTCGAAGGGGTCGCGCACCATCTGCGACACCAGCTTGTAGGCGTCGCGGCTGGTCAGCTTTTCCTTGGTCTGGCCCTGGAATTGCGGGTCGAGCACCTTGGCCGACAGCAGCCAGGTCATGCGGCCGCAAACGTCTTCCTGCGCCAGCTTGACCTTGGCCGGCAGGATCGCGTGGTGGTCGGCGAAGGCCTTGACCGCGTCGAAAACGCCGGCCTTCAACCCTGCTTCGTGGGTGCCGCCGTCGAGCGTCGGGATCAGGTTGACGTAGCTTTCCGGCTTGCCGCCGCCTTCCTCGAACCAGGCCAGCGCCCAGGTCGCGCCTTCGCCGACGGCGAAGCCATTTTCGCTGTCGACGTACTTCTCGCCGACGAAGATCGGCGCCACCGGCTGGCCGGCCATCATCTCGGCCAGGTAGTCGGCCATGCCGTTCCTGTAGCACCAGGTCTTCGGCGTTTCGCCCTCGATTTCGAGGTCGACCGTAACATTCGGCATCAGCACGGCCTTCGAGCGCAGCAGGTGTTCGAGCTGGGCAAGATTCAGCTTCGGCGAATCGAAGTATTTCGGGTCGGGACGGATACGCACCGTCGTGCCGGTGGTGCGCGGTCCGCAGTCGCCGATGCGGGTCAGCGGCTCGCTGACGAAGCCGGCGGCGAAGACGATGCGGTGCACCCCACCGCCGCGCCGGATCTCGACTTCCAGCCGGGTCGACAGCGCGTTGGTGACCGAAACGCCGACGCCGTGCAGGCCGCCCGAGAAGTGGTAGGCATTGCCGGCCTCCTTCTTGTTGAACTTGCCGCCGGCGTGCAGCTTGCAGAAGACCAGTTCGACCGCCGGCCGTCCTTCCTCCGGGTGGATCTCGACCGGAATGCCGCGCCCGTTGTCGGAAACCTCGATCACGCCGTCGGCGCGGATGAGCACCGAAATGCGTTTGGCGTAGCCGGCCAGCGCCTCGTCGGCGGAATTGTCAATGACCTCCTGGACGATGTGGGTCGGGCAGGTCGTCCGGGTGTACATCCCCGGGCGCTCCTTGACCGGTTCGAGGTCTTTCAGGACGCGGATGGAGGCGGCGGAGTATTCGGTCATGTGCTGTGAAAATGAGGTTGTGGGCCGGTCGACCGCAGCGATCAGCGGTTGCTGGCGGATTGTACCGGTTGCGGCGGCATTCCCAATGCGCCGATCATCGCGCGCACAGCGCGCATCTGGGCGCCGTCGCGGGTATGGTAAGCGTCCCCCGTGTAGCCCCACCAGTCCCAGCAGCCGTTCGGGTTGAACTGCCAGCGCGGGGAGCCGAAGGCGAGGCCACGGCGGCGCACCGTCTGCGGGTAGAGGACGACGAGGCGGTTGCTCGCCGCCCAGCCGTTGTAGCCGGCGCCGTCGACGAAGCGGCGGCCGATCTCGCCGGCGTTCTGGCGGCAGCCATGGAAGGCGACATGAATCCGGCAGCCGCCGTCGCGGCAGCCGGCCGGGACGAAGGCGTAACCCGCGTCGGCCAGGCTGGCGTCGACGGCGCGTCCGCGCACGAAGGGGCGCTGGTCGAAGGCGATGACTTCGCCGGCGGATACCGCGGCAGGCGGCTGCAGCGGGCCGAGCAGGTGGGTCAGCAGCTCGCCGGCGGCGTCGGCGTCCTGACAGCGGTTGATGAATGGCGGCTCGCTGGCCGGGCAGGGATTCGCCCGCGGGTCGGCGACCGACAGCATGGCGTGCCCGGCTTCCGCGACCTTCACGTAGCGGATGGCGGCGGCGGGCACGACGGCTTGGTAGAAAGCAGCGAGCGCATCCATGACCGCCGGCAGGACGGTCCGGTCGTTGCCGCCGGCCAGCAGCCAGACGCGATCGTCGCGCAGGTTGGCGGCGGGGTCGATGCGGCCGGCCGCCGCCAGTCGGGAGACCGTCCGCAGGGTCTCGCCGGCCGTCGGCGGCAGGGCGTCGCCGGAAGGTCTCATGCAGTTGCCCAGCGCCCGGCGCAGCGAACCCTGTGCGCAGTAGTACGGCCCGCCGGCGACGATGCCGGCGCCGCGCACGATGGCCGAATGGGCGACCTGGAACTGCACCGCCATGTAGCCGCCGGAAGAAATGCCGGAAACCGTCACGTCGCCGGTGCTCGCGGCCAGCCCCGGCAGCGGCTGGGCGGCGCCGACGACAGCCGGCAGGAGAAGCAGGAGAAGGGCGCAGGCCCCGTGCCGGGAAGCGGCGATGCTCATGTCACCAGGATTGCGCTGGTTGGCCAGGCGAGCGCCAAAGGAAAGGGGCCGGCGCAACCGGCACCTTCACGCATGGCGCCACGGCGCGGGTTCTACTTGTTCCGGATGGCCTTGCCCGCCGGCGTGCTGCCGCCCTGAACGCCAAGCTGGCCGCCGGTGCCGAGTCCGCCCCGGACCTCCTGCGCCTTGTAGTTGCGCACGGCCCGGACGATGTTGTTGTAGGAATCGGTGAAGGCGGCGACGATGACCTTGCCTTCCGCGGTGTTGGCGTAACCGCCGGCAATGCCGCCGCCGCCAACGCCGAAGAGTCCGCCCAGCATGCCGAAGTCGACATTGCGGGCGCTGCCCTCGGCGGCAGCCAGTTGCACGCTCGAGCGATTGTCGATCAGGGTCAGCATCGTGCTCGCTTCCTTGGCGCTCATGCTGCCGCCGACCAGGGCGCCCAGCGAACCGCCCAGGCGGCCGCCGATCGCCGCGCCGGCGCCGCCGGCATTCTGGTTGCTGAAGGTGATCGACGGACTCATCGAATAGTCGGCGGCGACCATCTGGCCCTTGCCGAAGTTGGAGCCCTTGCGCATCTCGCCCGATTGCTCGAGCGCCCGCTCGCCCATGATGTTCTGCATCGCCCGGCCGCGCTCGACAACGACGAAGCAGTTGGACTGCTGCACCAGCAGCTTCAATACCGGCACGGTCGAGCCGAGCCGCAACTGGCCGGTCAGATAGCCGTACCAGGAAGCGTGGGTGTCCTCAACGATCGCCAGCGTGCCGAGCGTTTCCGAGCACCTTTCGAGCTGGGCGTTGGCGCCCTGGACACTGGAGCCGGCCGCCGAACCGGTGGCGGTCGTTTTTGCCGCTGGCGAACCCATGTCCATGTTGGAACATCCGGCAAGCGCCACGCAGATCAGGCTGCCCAGCAACAGGGGACGACGGAAATGATTTGTGGCGAACATGGCAACCTCCTCGTGACGGATTCTTGTGGGAATTCTCGTTGCGGCCGGCCAACCGCACGAACGTTCAAGCCTAATCGCGGATGGGTCCGCAGGAAGTTGCAGCCCATGGACGACGGCAGGGTGGCCGGTTCGCATCATATACGAGAATGCCGGGGTTGCGCATCGCCGCCGGGCGGAATGACCGGGGACGGCGCAATGTTGGGTAGAATTGGCGGCACCTCAAGAAATGGAAAGCATCGATGGCCGGAGCGAGCCTGCTTGCACTGATCGACGACATCGCGTCGGTTCTCGATGACGTCGCCCTGATGACCAAGGTTGCCGCCAAGAAGACCGCCGGCGTCCTTGGCGACGACCTGGCGCTGAATGCCCAGCAGGTTGCCGGCGTGCGCGCCGAGCGGGAACTGCCGGTGGTCTGGGCGGTCGGCGTCGGGTCGCTGAAGAACAAGGTGATCCTGGTGCCGGCGGCGCTGGCGATCAGCGCCTTCATTCCCTGGGCGGTGACGCCGCTGCTGATGATCGGCGGCCTCTATCTCTGCTTCGAAGGCGTCGAGAAGCTGGCGCACCGCTGGCTGCACGGCGCCGGGGAGGGGGAAGCCGAGCACGCCGGGGAACTCGCCGCGCTGGCCGACGGGACGGTCGATCTGGTCGCCTTCGAGGCCGACAAGATCAAGGGGGCCATCCGCACCGATTTCGTGCTGTCGGCCGAGATCATCGTCATCGCCCTGGGAACCGTGGCCGACAAGCCGTTTGCGCTGCAGGTCGCGGTGCTGTCGGGCATCGGGCTGGTCATGACCATCGGCGTCTATGGCATCGTCGCCGGCATCGTCAAGATGGATGACGCCGGCGTCTACCTTCTGCAGAAGCCCGGCGCGCTCGCCCGCGGAATCGGCAGGGGACTGCTGCTGGCGGCGCCGAAGCTGATGAAGTCGCTGGCGGTGATCGGCACGGCGGCGATGTTCATGGTCGGCGGCGGCATTCTGACGCACGGGATTCCGCCGGCGCATCACGCCATCGAACAGGCCGCCGCGGCCTCCGGGTGGGCGGGCGGCGTCGTGGGGCTGGCGCTCGACGTGTCGTTCGGCGTCGCTTGCGGGGCAGTGGCGCTGCTGGGCGTCAAGACGATCGCCAGGCTCCGCGGCAGGCAGGAGTAGGGCGCCTCAACCGAGCAGGGTGACGACGATTTCGCGGCGGTGACCTTGCATGCGGTGTTCGAACAGGTAGATTCCCTGCCAGGCCCCGAGCAGCAGGCGGCCGCCGGCGAAGGGAACGGTCAGCGAAACGCCGGTCAGCAGCGAACGCGCATGGGCGGCCATGTCGTCGTCGCCTTCGAGATCGTGGCGATAGCCCGGATCGCCATCGGGCGCCCAGCGTTGCAGCAGCGTTTCGAGGTCGCGGCGCACCGTCGGATCGGCGTTTTCGGTGATCGCCAGCCCGCAACTGGTGTGGCGGACGAAGATGTGGGCAATTCCGGCGTCGACCGCGGCAGTCCGGACGATGGCGGCAATTTCACCGGTGATTTCGGTGGACCCGCGGCCGCGGGTAACGATGGTCAGGCGATGCTGTTCGGTCATGGCCGCCGCCCTTGCGCATGGGTGATGCGGTAGATCGCCCCGGCCAGGTCGTCGGAAACCAGCAGCGAGCCGTCGGGCAGTTCCAGGACATCGGCCGGCCGCCCCCACGCCGATTCGCCCTGCAACCAGCCGCTGGCGAAGGGCTCGTAGGAAATGGCCCGGTTGCCGTTCACCCGGACCAGCGTCACGCGGTAGCCGGATTTCCGGGAGCGGTTCCATGACCCGTGTTCGGCGATGAAGATCTGCCCGCGATAGGACCCGGGAAACTGCCGTCCGCGATAGAAGCGCATCCCGAGCGCCGCGACATGCGCGCCGAGATTCATTGCCGGCGGCACGAAATCGCCGCACGGGCGCTCGCCGCCGAACTCCGGGTCGGCAAGCGCGCCGCCGTGACAATAGGGATAGCCGAAGTGCAGGCCGGCCTGCGGCGCGCGGTTCAGCTCGTCGGGCGGCAGGTCGTCGCCGAGCAGGTCGCGTCCGTTGTCGGTAAACCACAGTTCGCCGGTTCCGGGTTGCCAGTCGAAGCCGACGCTGTTGCGCACGCCGCGCGCGAATGTCCGGAAATCGCTGCCGTCCGCCTTCATGCTGGCGATCATGGCGAAACGTTCCGGGTCCGGCCGGCAGATGTTGCACGGCGCGCCGACGGGCACGTAGAGGCGGCCATCCGGACCGAAGGCGATGAACTTCCAGCCATGGTGGTTCTCCCTGGGCAGGTCGTCACGGATCGTGACAGGCGCCGGGGGATTGTCGAGGCGCTGGCCGATGCCGTCGAAGCGCAGGATGCGGTCGACCGCCGAAACGTAGAGGTTTCCGGCGCGGAAGGCGACGCCGACCGGCTGGTCCAGGCCGCTGGCGACGACGGTGGTGCGCGTCGCGCGGGTTCGCTCATCGAGTTGCACCGCGTGAACCTTGCCTTCCCCGCGCGAGCCGACATAGACGACATTGCCGTCACCGAGGGCCATCTGCCGCGCGCCGGGGACCCGCGCCAGTACCTCGATCGCGAACCCGTCGGGGAGACGGATGGCGCCAAGCGGCAACTCGCCGGCCGGTGCGGCAAGACTCGCGGAGAGCAGCGCCAGGACGGCGCCGAGGCGGCGGAAGGTCATCCGGTTCATCTGCTGCCCCCGTTCCATGGATTCAAGGCCGTCGCCGGCAAGTTTGCGGACCGTGGAAGCACTGGTCAAGCGAAATGTTGTCGGCAGGCGAATCGTAAGCCATGATCCGTCAGGCGCTGATCCCGAATCGGGGTCTTTTTTATGTGACCGGCTTTGCCGGTGACGGCAATTCCTCCCGAAATGTGGATGGCATCATAACCGTATTCGGCGCTCCGATGGTGGGGACTGCCGGCAACAAGTCGCCAAGGCTTGGACCCTTGCGACACCGATGCAAAAGGACTCCTTCTGGAGCCCTTTCATTGGTGCGCCCGGCAGGGCTCACCGTTATGTCGCTTGACGCCATACCCGTCGTATGGCAGAGTACGCCATATGAAGGCGACGCGAGCGTTCTATGACCGAGGTGAGTTTCCGGATGGCGCCGTTGTCGAGATGACCATCTGGAAAGTACCCGGACCGGTATTGGGGTGCGTTCACGCTTTCAAGTACAGCTTGTTCTACGGCTATCCCGGCGAGCGCGTTGTCGGTTACGACAACGAGCGCGGCAAGGGCGATCATCGGCATATCGGGGATCGTCAGGGGCGGTATGCTTCTTCCTCCGTGGAGACGCTGGTTGCCGATTTTCTGTCCGACGTGCGACATGCGCGGGGTGAATCATGAGCGAATCTGTCCGGCTTCATGTGGGTTCCATCGAAGAGATGGGAAAGCGCTTTGTCGGGGCGTGGCATCGGCTTGAACGCGGCAAGACGGTCAAGGAAACCCATCGGACTTTCTTCAGCCTCGAAGCCATGATGGCGACGCTTTCGCCCAAGCGCCTCGAGTTGTTGAAGCATGTTCATCGGCATCCGGCGAATTCCGTGTCGGCATTGGCCAAGACGCTTGGGCGGGACTACAAGCGTGTGCATGACGATGTATCCGCGCTCGCTCATGCCGGGCTGATCGTGCGCGATGAGAACGGCATCCGGACTCCCTACGACAGCGTTCAGGCCATCGTGTCGCTTGACGCTTGACCATGGTGTATCCGTCATGAAGGCAAGAGAAGCGCCTGCCGTAGGGTTCGTCAGTCTCGGTTGCCCGAAGGCCACTGTCGATTCCGAGCACATCCTGACCCGGCTGCGCGCCGAAGGCTACGTGGTATCGCCGACCTACGACGAGGCCGATCTGGTCATCGTCAATACCTGCGGCTTCATCAATGCCGCGGTCGAGGAATCGCTCGACGCCATCGGCGAGGCGCTGACCGAGAACGGTCGGGTGATCGTCACCGGCTGCCTCGGCGCCAAGGGCGACATCGTCCGGAGCGCGCACCCGGCGGTGCTGGCGGTGACCGGCCCGCACGCCGCCGACGAGGTCATGGGCATTGTCCATCAGCACCTGCCGCAGCCGCATGACCCGTTCACGTCGCTGATCCCCGAGCAGGGCGTGCGCCTGACGCCGGATCATTTCGCCTACCTGAAAATTTCCGAGGGCTGCAACCACAGCTGCACCTTCTGCATCATTCCAAGCCTGCGCGGGCCGCTCGTCTCGCGCCCGGTTGGCGACGTGCTGGCCGAGGCCGAGAGCCTGGCGCGTGCCGGCGTCAAGGAAATCCTGGTCATCTCGCAGGACACCAGCGCCTACGGCGTCGATCTCAAGTACCGTACCGGCTTCTGGGGCGGGCGTCCGGTCAAGACCCGCCTGAAGGAGTTGTGCGAGGCGCTGGCCAGCTTCGGCATCTGGGTGCGGCTGCACTACGTCTATCCGTATCCGTCGGTCGATGACGTCATCCCGCTGATGGCCGCGGGCAGAATCCTGCCGTATCTGGATGTGCCGTTCCAGCACGCCAGCCCGAAGATCCTCAAGGCGATGCAGCGCCCGGCGTCGGCCGGGAACACGCTCGAGCGCATCGCCAAGTGGCGCGACATCTGCCCGGAGATCGTCATCCGCTCGACCTTCATCACCGGTTTCCCCGGCGAGACCGACGAGGATTTCGACCAGATCATCGAGTTTCTCGAGGATGCCCGGCTCGACCGCGTCGGCGCCTTCGCCTACTCGCCGGTCGAGGGCGCAGCGGCCAACGCGCTTCCCGGCCTGCCGCCCGAGAACGTGCGCGAGGACCGCCGGCGCTGGCTGATGCAGGTCCAGGAGGACATCTCCGCCGACAAGCTGGCCGCCAGGATCGATAGCGTGATCGAGGTGCTGGTCGACGAGGTCGATGAGGAGGGCGTCATCGCGCGCTCGCAGGGTGATGCGCCGGAAATCGACGGCTTGGTCTACATCGACGGCTTCTTCGATGCCGCGCCCGGCGATTTTCTCAGGGTCAAGGTCGTCGACGCCGACCACCATGACCTCTACGCAGAGCCGCCGGGGCAGGGCTGACCGGCGATGGGCAAGCCGCGCCTCGCCATTGCGCTCGGCTCGGGTTCGGCCCGCGGCTGGGCCCACATCGGCGTGCTGCGCGCCCTGCAGCAGGCCGGAATCGTCCCCGACATCGTCTGCGGCACGTCGATCGGCGCCTTTGTCGGAGCCGCCTATGCTTCCGGCTCGCTCGATCCGCTCGAGGAATGGGTGCGCCGCCTGACGCGCCGCGACGTGTTCGGGTTCTTCGACGTCAGTCTCGGAACGGGCGGCCTGATCAAGGGCGAGAAGCTGCTGGGCCATACCTCGGCTCTCTTTTTCGACGGGACCTTCGCACAGATCGACAAACCGTTCGCCTGCGTCGCCACCGACCTCGCCAGCGGTCGCGAGGTTTGGCTCAGGGAGGGGCGCATCCTCGATGCGGTGCGCGCCTCGGTCGCGCTGCCCGGCCTGCTCGCGCCGCATCCGGTCGACGGGCGTTACCTCGTCGACGGCGGGCTGGTCAATCCCGTGCCGGTTTCGCTGTGCCGGGTGCTGGGCGCCGACCTGGTGATCGCCGTCGATCTCGGCATGGATACCGTCGGCCTGCGCTGGCGTCGTGGCGAGGTGTCTGCGCCGGCGCCCGCCTGGCGCCAGACGATGGGTCGCTGGCTGGGGCGCGAGGGTGACGGCGAGGGCGTGCTCCGGCCATCGCTGGCCGATGTCGTGACCAACAGCATCGCCATCATGCAGGGACGCATCTCGCGTTCGCGACTGGCCGGCGAGCCAGCCGACGTGCTGATCGCGCCGCGCCTCGGGCAACTCGGGCTGCTCGATTTTCACAAGGCGCACGAGGCGATCGCCGCCGGACGCACGGCGGCCGAGCACATGCTGCCGCTGTTGCGCGCGCTCACGGACTGAGACGGCGATGACGGGCGACGTCCTGACGGCGACGCTGGCCAACATCGTCGGCCCGGCCCATGTGCTGACCGAAGCCGCCGATCTGGCGCCTTACCTTACCGACTGGCGCGGCCGGTACCGGGGCGCCGCGCGTTGCGTCGTCCGCCCGGCGAGCACCGCCGAGGTGGCCGCGGTGGTCAGCGCCTGCGCCGCCGCCGGCGCG
>JAFLDQ010000126.1 GCA_017302355.1 Dechloromonas sp. | reverse complement strand
GAGTAAGAGGTCAGGTTGAGCTTCGCGGATTGCTTGACTTCGAAACGGGCCATGATCAAATGGGTGAAGGACTGGGATGCGGTATTGTTATAAATAATCAACGTACTACGCTTGATCTATGACAAATCAACACGGATTCAGGAAATCTTCAACAGGTGTCGCTGTTGATTACCGCACATTCCGCTAACAACCCGCTCCAGCCGACCGTCAAAAAGCTGTGCTTTTTTCCGTCGGCTGAGCTTCCACGTTGGGCAGCACAGGAAATGGATCCACAAGTCACAGCGTCTATCATCTCTGCGATTGGCACGATCGTCGGTGCAGTCATCGCCTCTGTTGCAGCTGTTCTCGTGGGTAAGACTTTCCTTTCTCGCGAGAAGCTCAAAGGGCAGCTTGACGCGGCTGTTGCCGATATTGCCTTTTTGCTAAAGGTCGAGGAGCGCCATTGCGAGCTGCACCAAGAGTCCTCTGGCCAGTCCAACAAGCAGCGCGTTCGTGATCACGTTACGTCTAATGGTGGCACGTGGTCGGGTCGCTTCACTCCGGGTCGGTATCGGAGTAACAGCGGTGCTGCCTAACATCTCGGTCAACCGGACGCAAATCCCGCTACGCGGTCTTTGCGCCGGTTACCTCGGGCGTTCGACACCAGATGTCAAGCCCCGCGTTCGCATGCGAAAGTCCCAAGGTAGTTCCAAGGGTAGTTCCACGAGTAGTAGCCATCCAGACCCCCGCTACCGGCGTCGCCTTACGAGGCTAAATCACGGTGACACTCATCCTGCAAGGCACGGTCGCTACGCTCCCTCTTCGGCCTTGCACGCTGAGCCTCTCCGTGATTTTCTAGGGAATAATAGGGGACAGACCACGGTTTCGTGATACTGTAGTTCTGTCGTCCTCTCGCCAGGCCCAACATGCCGCGTCGTCTTCGTCTTGCCCTGCCGGGTGTTCCCTTGCACCTGATCCAGCGCGGCAATAATCGCCAAGCCTGTTTTTTTGCCGACGAGGATTACCGCTTCTATCTGGAGTGGTTATCCGGGCATGCCGGCAAGTCCGGGTGTCGCGTTCATGCCTATGTGTTGATGACCAACCATGTTCATCTGCTGATCTCGGCGGATGGCGCCGAGGCGCCGGGGGCCATGATGAAGGCGCTGGGGCAGCGCTACGTGCAGTATGTGAATCGCGTCTATCGGCGTAGTGGCACCTTGTGGGAAGGGCGTTATCGCTCTTGCCCGATTCAGGCGGAGACTTACCTGCTGGCCTGCCAGCGCTATATCGAGCTGAACCCGGTTCGGGCAGGCATGGTGGAACATCCGGCGGATTACCCCTGGTCAAGCTACCGGGCCAATGGCGAAGGGGAGGCCAGCCCGCTCATCCAGGCGCACGGACTGTATTCAGCCTTGGGACAGGATGCGAGTCTTCGGCAGGCAGCCTATCGCGAACTGTTCAGGCACGAACTGGAGCCGGGAGTCGCGGATCAGATTCGACGCGCAACGAACGGCAACTTTGTGCTGGGGAATGAGCGCTTCGCCAGAGAGGTGGAGGCTGTCGCCGGCCACAGGGCGTCGCCGGGCAAGCCGGGACGACCGCGCAAGCCGAACGAGCCCGCTTCCGGAGCGCTGTTCGATGAATGATGAGAGAAACCGTGGTCTGTCCCCGGTTTTCCGATGAATGATGAGAGAAACCGTGGTCTGTCCCCGGTTTTCCGGTTTTGCCCGGTTTTGCGGTTTTGGTCGAACTGCTCGCGGTCCTCTCGCGTCAGGCCAACTTTTCCGTCGGCTGCTATTGCGAGGACGAGGCGCATTGCCATCGCTCGCTGCTGCGGGCGCTGCTGGCCGGGAAGGGGGCGGCGTTCGCCTGACCAGGATTTCCAGGCCGGCGGCGACGCGTTTCGCGGTGCCTTTTCCGTCCGGGTCCGGCAAGCAGGCAGTTCGCCGACGACAGGGCGGGGAAGGGGGTCATCCGGCAGGCCCGACCCGCCTGGATCGCTGGACGGCGTGGGGCTTTGTCGGTAAGAATCCTGCTTTCGGCAACGTTTCAGGGACGGGAGAATCATGGAATGGCAGCAGATACTGGACGAACTGACGGTGCTACGCCGTGGCTACCCCGTCGCGGCGGCGCGGGCGCTACTCGACGACCCCGAGCACTACGAGCGCATGGTCGCCGAACTGGAGCGCATGTCCGCGCGGCCGGAGGAACTGCGGGAGTCGATGTTCCACCTGCATGCGATGCACCTGCTGGCAGAGCGGCGCGAACCGCGGGCCTTCCGTCCCCTGCTGGCCATCGCCGCGCTGCCGGAAGCCGACCTCGACGCCGCGCTCGGCGACCATCTCACCGAGTCGTTCAAGAATTGTGTCGCCGCGGTTTGTGACGACGAGACGGCGCTGCGCGCCTTCGTCGAGGACCGTCGCCACGCGCAATGGGCGCGGATCGCGATGATCAACGCGCTGACCCTGCCGGTTTTCGCCGGCGATCGGGAAGCAGCGCCGCTCCTGGCCTGGTTGGTCGAAACCGGCGACCGCACGCTGGCCTGGCTGGAAGCGCAGCACGAGTCGGTCGACACGGACGCCGAGGCCAAGGTCATGGATGGGCTGACCGGCGCCGTCGCCGATGTCGGCGGGCCGGAGCATGTGGGCACGCTCCGGCGCTGGTGGGACAGCGGCTGGCTCGATCCGCAAGTCGCCGACCTGGAATGGTACGAAACCGAGGTCAACACCCCCTGGGCCGAGCGCCTGCAACGATTCGGCCGCCATCACGACGCCTATGTGCCGGATGCGATCGGGCTGATGCAGACGTGGTGCTGCTGGTCGGACCGCTTTCACGACCAAGAGGAAAATCCACGCCCCGCCCATCGCCCTGAGGTCGCCGCCGGCACCTTCCGCCGCGATGCCCCGAAGGTCGGCCGCAACGATCCATGTCCTTGCGGCTCGGGAAGGAAATTCAAGAAGTGCTGTGGCGCCTGATGCCGCCCGCCGAGCGTGGTGACGTGCGGGGGCGTTGATGAAGGCGCCTGGGCGGCCACGGAAGCCGGTTGCACCGGAGGCGGAGTGGTCGCCTTGAACGAAGATGCGCATCTTCCGCCCGCGTCGTTTCCCTCGCAGGACGAAACGCTGCCGAACCCGCCGCGCGGCGCGAGCGCCGATAGCGGCGGCGACGCCACGCACGCGGTCGCGCCGGGCAACCCGGCCGCTCCGGCCGACAAGCCGCCGACCGCCAACCACATCGCCCTGCCGGCCGGATTCGCGCTGCATGAATACACCATCGAGGCCATGCTCGGCGCCGGCGGCTTCGGCATCACCTACCGCGCCCGCGACAATCACCTGCACTCGCAGGTCGCGATCAAGGAGTATCTGCCCAACCACCTGGCGGTGCGCGCCGCCGGGCAGACGGTGCTGCCACGCAGCGATGCCGACGGCCCGGGCTTTCAGCTTGGCCTCGAGCGCTTCCTTGCCGAGGCGCGGATCCTCGCCGGCTTCCGCCATCCGAACATCGTCCGCGTCAGCCGCTTCTTCGAGGCCAACGGCACCGCCTACGTCGTGATGGATTACGAGGAGGGCCAGCCGCTGCGCGACTGGCTGCCTGCCCACAACCCGGTCGACGAGGCGACGCTCCGGCGCATGTTCCTGCCGCTGCTCGACGGCCTTGCCGTGGTTCACGGCGCCGGGGTCCTGCACCGCGACATCAAGCCGGCCAACGTGTATGTCCGCGACAGCGACGGCAGCCTGGTCCTGCTCGACTTCGGCGCCGCCCGCCAGTCCGCGGGGGTGCAAAGCAGGAGCCTGACCAGCATCATCACGCCGGGTTATGCGCCGTTCGAGCAGTACCACACGAGTGGTGAGCAGGGACCATGGACCGATCTCTACGCCCTGGCCGGCGTCCTCTACTGGCTGGTGACGGGGGAAAAGCCCGTCGAGGCGCCGGGCCGTGTCAGGGAGGACGCCATGCCGCCGGCGACGGTCGTCGGCGCCGGCCGCTGCAGCCCTGGCTTCCTGGCCGCCATCGACTGGGCGCTGCGTGTCGATGAGGCGGCGCGGCCGCGCTGCGTCGCCGACTTTCGCCGGGCGCTGCTGGGCGAATCTTCGGCGGCCGTGGGTGCGGTCACGCCCGCCCCGGCTCCGCCCGCGGCGGCCTGGCGCACCCGCCTCATCGGGACGGGGGCGATGCTTGCCTTGCTCGCCGCGGTCGCCATCGTGGCCGTCACCCGCTCCGGCGCGCCGCCGGCTCGTCCCGCCGGGGCGCCCGCAGCGGAAGTTGCGGGAACGCCGTTTCCTTCCACACCGTCCGCCGCCAGCGCCGGGCGCACCGGACCCGAGGCCGCCAGTGAGGAGCGGGGTGGGACGCAGCAGGGATCCGCATCGACCGAAGCAGCGTCGCCGCAGGCCGAAGCAGCGGCGACGCTGGTGTTCTACATCGCGCCGCGCGGCGAGCCCGCGGTCGTCTTCATCGATGGCAGGAAGGTCGGAAGCTCACCGGCGCTGACCGAGTACAAGCTCGCGCCGGGCAGGCACAAGGTCGAGATCCGCGGCAACAAGATGCCCATGGTTCATCACTTCTGGGTCAATCTCAAGCCGAACGAAAGGAAGAAGATCTGGGCGCGGTTCGCCGACGGATCCTGAAGCGCGGCGCGCGAACCCGACACCGGCGGGCGGATGGCAGCTGCGGCTGGCGCAAGGCGCCCGCGCCCTTCTGGTCAACGCCCGGTAATGGGAATATATTTCCCGGGACATCGCGTGCGATGGCGACAACGCGCACGGCCCGACATTCATTTCGTGAGGAGCGCCAGCCGTCACGGTCACGAAGGGAAAATCATGAACAATCCCGTTGTCTGGTTTGAAATCCACGTCACCGACATGGCCCGCGCCAAGGCGTTCTACGAAGCGGTTTTCGGCTTCGAGTTCTCCGGGATCGACAGTCCGGGAATGGAGATGTGGGCATTCCCGATGCTTCCGGAAAGGCCTGGCGCATCCGGCGCATTGGTCAGGATGCCCGGCTTTCCGATGGGCGGCAACAACATCCTGGTCTACTTCAGTTGCGTGGACTGCGCCGTCGAGGCCGCGAAGGCGGCCGGGTCTGGAGGCAAGGTCCAGAAGGAAAAGATGTCCATCGGCCAGCACGGGTATATCGCGCTGGTCATCGACACCGAAGGGAACATGATCGGCCTGCATTCGATGCAGTGACGCCGGCGCCGCAATTCCATTTCCAGACCAGCCGTGACTTCGTCGACTTCGCGTTGCCGTGCCCTGTGAACTGTCGGTGGCTCACCTTCGCGTCGCAATGGATCTGGAGATGGAATGAGGCCACGGGAAGAGGTCATGCAGGCATTGTTCGTTCATGGGATGGGGCGCTCGCCGCTGTCGGGGCTGCCGTTGCTCGTGCAACTCCGGCGCGCGGGCGTGCTGACCAGCACCTTCGGGTACTCGGTGGCGCTCGAGGCGTTTCCCGAGATCACCGCGCGGCTTGCCGCGCGAGTCTCGGCACTGGCAGAGAAGGGGAGCTATGTGGTCGTCGGGCATTCGCTCGGCGGTGTCCTGCTCCGGGCGGTACTGAATTCCCTGCCACCGGCGGCCCGTGCGCCGCGGCGCCTGTTCCTGCTGGGTTCTCCCATGCAGCCTTCGCGCATCGCGCAAAAGCTCGGCGCCAACCCGGTTTACCGCGTGCTTGCCGGCGATTGCGGACAGCTGCTGGGGTCGACGGCCAGAATGGAGGGAATTCCCCCGCTGGCGGTGCCGACGACCGCCATCGTCGGCCGGCGGGGCCTGCCCTGGCCGGCCACGGTGTTCGCCGGGGAAGCGAACGACGGCGTGGTGGCGGTTTCGGAAGCCAGCGCCGAATGGATCCGTGATCGGGTTCTGGTCGACTGCGTCCATACGCTACTGCCGTCGAGCCGGCGGGTCGGCGAGATCATCCTCGAACGGCTCGCTCAAGGCGCCGGGCGGGCGGACTGAGATGCCGCTCTGGCAGCTTCTCGCGGATGCGGTGCTGCTCGCGCACTTCGCCGTCGTCGTCTTCGTCGTCGGCGGCCTCGTCCTTGTCGTCGCCGGGAACTTCCTCTCCTGGCGGTGGGTGAATGGGCTGTGGTTTCGCCTGGCCCATCTCGCGGCAATCGCGGTCGTCGTCGGCGAGTCCTGGTTCGGCGTCACCTGTCTCCTGACCACGCTCGAATCGTGGCTGCGCCTGCAGACGGGAGCCGTACCCTACCGGCGGACCTTCGTCGAATACTGGGTGCAGCGGGTGCTCTTCCACGAAGCGCCGCCGTGGGTGTTCGCCGCCGCGTACTCGCTGTTCGGTTTGCTTGTCGCCGTCGCCTGGTGGTATTTTCCGCCAAGGCCTGCCAAGCGGCGGAATGGGAACGTGAGATGAGGCCTGAACCGGGCCCGGGATCAAGGAGACAGCCATGAAGATGCTCGCAGCCGTTCTCGACGGGATGCAGATGCCGCCGCCCTATGCGCAGTCGCGGCCGGTTTCCGTGGAAACCATCGAAATCGGCGAGCCCGGTCCCGGCGAGGTTCTGGTCCGCATCACGGCCGCCGGGCTCTGTCATTCCGACCTCTCGATCATCAACGGCGACCGCCCGCGGCCGCTGCCGATGGTGCTCGGGCACGAGGCGGCCGGGGTGGTCGAGAGTTGCGGGCCGGGGGTCGGCGACCTGGCGCGCGGCGATTCGGTGGCGCTGGTCTTTGTCCCGTCCTGCGGCCATTGCCCGCCATGCCAGGAGGGGCGGCCGGCATTGTGCGAACCGGGCGCGGCGGCCAACGCGGCCGGGACGCTGGTCGGCGGCAGGCGCGTTCTGGCGCGGCGGGATGGTCAGGTGATCAACCATCAGGTCGGCGTGTCGTGTTTCGCCGAATATGCGGTGGTCAACCGCGGCTCGCTGGTCAAGGTGACGCCGGACCTGGCGTCCGAGGTGGCGGCGGTGTTCGGTTGCGCGGTGTTGACGGGGGTCGGCGCGGCGATCAACTCGGCGGCGATCCGCCTGGGACAGACGGTCGCCATCGTTGGCCTGGGCGGCGTCGGCCTGTCGGCCCTGCTCGGCGCGCTGGCTGCCGGCGCCCGCGAGGTGGTCGCCTGCGACGTGCTGTCGGAAAAGATCGATCTGGCGCTTGCGCTCGGCGCCACGCGCGGCTTTCGCGCGGACGATCCCGACGTCGTCGCGCAGTTGCGGGCGGCGATTCCGGGGGGAGTGGACATTGCGATCGAGGCCGCGAGTTCGGTGCCGGCGCTCGATCTGGCGTGGAAACTGACCCGCCGCGGCGGCACGACGGTAACCTGCAGTCTGCCCAACCCGGCGCATCACCTGCAACTTCCGGTGGTTCAGATGACCGCCGAGGAGCGCACGCTGAAAGGGAGCTACCTCGGGTCGGCCGTGCCGGGGCGCGACATTCCGCGCTTCATCGAACTCTACCGGGCCGGGCGTCTGCCGGTGGACCGCCTGATCACCCACCGCCTGCGCCTCGCCGAGATCAATCAGGGCTTCGACCGGCTGGCGGCGGGCCAGGCGGTACGCCAGGTGATCGTCTTCTAGCGGGAGACCGGACGAATCGTGGTTCCGGATCGCGTTGCACGGACTGGAGGTCCGCTGCGGCCGTTTGGCTGAACGTGGCCGCGCGACCGCGGTCGCTGCCGCCCGGCCCACCGACCCATGGTGTAAGCTGCCTGTCCGGACCTTTGACCCCGCCCACATCGAACGTCGCCGATGTCAGCCGGAACGCCCGTCGCGGGCCAAAGCAGAAACGAGAGGACGATCGGTAACGCATGTACCACGGAGAAAAATTCAACGCCTGGACTCACCTCGTCGGCGCCTTGCTGGCGCTGGCCGGGGCGCTGTGGCTGCTGGCGCTGGCGGTTGCCAGCGGCGACGCGTGGAAAATCTTCGCCATGGCGGTCTACGGGGCGACCCTGGTGCTGCTCTACGGCATTTCGACCATCTATCACAGCGTGCGCGGGCGGGCCAAGGCCATCCTGCGCAAGCTCGACCACCTGTCGATCTACCTGCTGATCGCCGGCAGCTACACGCCGTTCTGCCTGATCACGCTGCGCGGGCCGTGGGGCTGGTCGCTGTTCGGCGTGGTGTGGACGCTGGCGCTGATCGGCATGCTCCAGGAAATCAAGCCGCGTTCGGAAGCGCGGGTCATGTCGCTGGTCATCTACGCGGTCATGGGCTGGATCGTTCTCGTCGCGGTCAAACCCTTGCTGGCCAGCCTCGGGACCGCCGGCTTCGTCTGGCTGGCGGCGGGTGGCGTCTTCTACACGGTGGGAATCATCTTTTTCGCCTTCGACGAGCGCTTCCGTCACTGGCACGGAATCTGGCACCTGTTCGTCATCGCCGGCAGCCTGATGCACTTCATCGCCATCCTGTTCCACGTGCTGTGAACCGGCGGCAACAGCCAGGCCCCGTGAATGACCAACTCCTTCGGCGCCATCGCTTGCCGGGGCAGGACCGGCAACTGGTGGCCGGCGAGCGGCCCGGCCAGCGCCGGCCGGGCCGGGTTCCCGATCAGGCCTTGCCGCCGGCCTGCTCGTTGGCCAGAGCCTTCTCGGTGATGTCGTGGTACAGGCCGATGACCTTGGACGCGAACGCCTGGTGTTCAGGATGGCGTTCGATCAACGGCTGAATTTCCTGCGAGTCGGCGAAGACCTCCTCGAGAAAGGCCAAATCAAAGTCGTCGAGGCGCTCGCCCCGGTCGACCTTTTCCTTGAGGTCCAGGGCTCTGGGCAGGCGCTGGCTTTCGAGGCGCTCGATGATCACGGCCAGCATGCCGGCGTCTTCCTGGGGATCCTTCATGGTCGTCTCCTGTAGGCGGTGGATGAACTGGGTTGGTCGCCCAGTCTATCACCCGCCGGAGATCCATGTCAGACCTTCCGCGCTTTGCGCGGCTTGTCTTTCAGGAGTGACGGTCCTGCGGGTTCCAGGAAAAGAGGGCGCGCGCGGCGTCGTTGAGCCGGCAGGCCGCCGGCGCCAAACTCGCCGGCAGCGGCGCCGGACCTTCTTGCGGATTCCACGAGAACAGGGGGCGCAGCATTTCGCTGATCGCATCGACGCCGGCAACGGCGCTCTTCGCGGCGAGTCTCGTGAACAGTTGGGTGCGCTCGGCAAACAGGCCGTTCATACGCCGTATTTCCGCGGCGCGAAGTTCGCGGGCCTGGCGTTCGATGGCGGGAATGTCGATCGGGTGCATCATTTACTCCATTTGGTTCAGTGCAATAGGGCACTTGTGAACTGTAATTGCCTTCCGGGAACCCGACAATCCGGTCTGTTGGAACAACATTTGTGAAAATTGGTCCATAATTGGCGGGATGGACCGCTCTGCCGAGATGACTGCCTTCGTCCGCTCCGTCGAAACTGGCGGGTTCTCGGCTGCCGCCCGCGAGATGGGCCTGACGCCCTCCGCACTGTCCAAGCTGGTGACCCGCCTCGAGGATCGGCTCGGTGCGCGCCTGCTGCAGAGAACGACGCGGCGCCTGCACCTCACCCCCGAGGGCGAGGCGTTCTACCTGCGGTCGCGGCGCATTCTGGCCGAGATGGATGAGGCGGAGGCCGAGGTGGTCGACGCAGGCGTGCATCCGCAGGGGCTGCTGCGGCTGCATTGCGGCTCGGCGTTCGGCATGCACCAGCTGGCGCCGGCGGTCCCGCGGTTTCTCGAGCGTTACCCGCAGGTGGAACTCGACGTCACGATCAGCGACGACCCGCTGGCGGCGGTGGAGGAGGGCGTTGATCTGGCGATCCGCATCGGGGCGCTCGACGAGTCGTCGCTGGTCGCCCGGCGCATCTGCAGCCTCGAGCGCGTCATCTGTGCGGCGCCGTCCTATCTGGCGCAACACGGCACGCCGCGCACGCCGGACGACCTGCACCAGCACAACTGCCTGTGGATCACCAGCCTGCCGGTTCTGCGCCGCTGGCCGTTCGACACCGACGATGGCGTCCGCGTCGTTCCCATCGACGGCAATGTCGTCGCCAACAATGCCGAGACCGTATTGCAGCTGGCCGTCGCCGGGGTCGGCATCACCCGCCTGACCGACGTCATCGTCGGCGACGCCATCGGGCGCGGCGATCTGGTTCCCATCCTGAACGATTGGCACCACGTCGAGCCGGTGCCGCTGTACGCCACCTACCCGAGCGGCCGCCATCTCTCCCCGAGGGTCCGGGCGATGGTGGATTTTCTGGTCGAACGGTTCGGCAATGCCCCCTGGCGCCGTTCCGCGGCGGGCAGGCGTCGTCAGACGAGTTAGTCCGAACTTTGACCGACTGAACTAGCCGAGTCCTTGAGCAGAGGGGGTTTCGGCTATTTTTTGGGCGGAAATGTACCCATGTATTATGGCCTATTTTGCTTTAATTTCGTGTGTAGTTGTGGCAATCT
>JAFLDQ010000125.1 GCA_017302355.1 Dechloromonas sp. | reverse complement strand
AGGAGCAGCAGGCCAAGTTCGGCTTCCTCCTCGACGCCCTCAAGTACGGCGCCCCGCCGCACGGCGGACTGGCCTTCGGCCTCGACCGCATCGTCACCATGATGACCGGCGCCGAATCGATCCGCGATGTCATCGCCTTCCCCAAGACCCAGCGCGCCCAGTGCCTGCTGACCGATGCGCCGAGCGGCGTCGACGAGAAGCAGCTGCGCGAACTGCACATCCGCCTGCGCCAGAAGGTGGAAACCCGGGTCGAAGTCAGCCCGGGCTGACGCGCGATGAACTCCTGGCTGCGCCTGCTGATCGTCGCCTGGCTGGCGATCGGCGGCGCCCTCGGCCTGGCCCGCGAGAATGTCGCGGTCGACTCGGTTCTGCTGGCCGAGCTGCCGCGCGAGGCGCGCCAGACCCTGTCCCTGATCAAGGAGGGCGGGCCGTTTCCCTATTCGCGCGACGGCGTCGTCTTCGGCAACTACGAAAAGCGCCTGCCCCCGCGCCAGCGCGGCTACTACCGCGAATATACCGTCAAGACTCCCGGCAGCCGCGGCCGGGGAGCACGGCGCATCGTCAGCGGCGGCGAACAGGAGCACTACTATACCGACGATCACTACCGCAGTTTCCGACGCATCCGGGAATAGACGATGAGCGAGAAATTCCTCGGCGAGGCTGGCCAGGCCGCTGTCTACTACCTGCCAGCCAGCCGGCGCGACGCCGTCGACGCCGCCGCCGCCAGGCTCCAACTGCGGGCGATTCCCGTCGACCTCTCGCGGGCGGCCAGCGCCGGTGAAGCGCTCCGGCGACTGGGTGAAGCCCTGGACTTCCCGGACTGGTACGGCGCGAATTTCGATGCCCTGATCGACTGCCTGACCGATCCCGAATGCCTCCCGGGCAAGGGCCATGTCCTGTTTGTCGATGGCGCCGCAACGCTGCGCCACGGCGACCCCGCGGCTTTCGCGACCCTGCTGGACGTCCTGCAGGCGGCGGCCGGCGAGCGCCGGGCGGCCGGCGCCCCATTGTGGATCCTGCTTGACACGCACGCGCCGGGCGTCAATCCATTGCCCGAGAAATGACCGGCTTCAAACAGCCGGTCTCGGTTCTCGTCGTCATCCACACCCCGGCGCTCGATGTCCTGCTCCTCGAACGGAGCGCGCATCCAGGCTTCTGGCAGTCGGTCACCGGCAGCCGCGAGGGCGACGAAGGGCCTGCCGACACGGCCCGCCGCGAGGTCGCCGAGGAAACCGGCATCGCCAGCACACGCTACCGGTTGCACGACTGGCACATCACCAACACCTTCGAGATCTTCGCCGAGTGGCGCCAGCGCTATGCGCCTGGCATCACCCGCAACGTCGAACACGTCTTCGGCGCGTTGCTTCCCGAACCGCAGCCCATTTCGCTGACCCCCGGCGAACATCGCAACTGGGCCTGGATGCCGTGGCAGCAGGCCGCCCGATGTTGCTTCTCATGGACCAACCGCGACGCCATCCTGATGCTGCCTGACAAGATAGCCCGAGCGACTTGAAACGCCTGAAAATACCCCTATATTGAAGACACGATGATTTGATTCAAAAAGGAGAACCATCATGGCAAACATCACTCGCCTCGATCCGCTCGAGGATCTTTTCCGCGGATTCTTCGTGCGCCCGGTCGATTTGAACGCAAACACGCAACAACCGCCATCGATCAAGATGGACGTCAAGGAGCAGGGGGACGATTACCTGGTCCACGCCGAACTGCCGGGCGTCAGGAAGGAAGATATCCATGTCGTCGTCGACGGCAACCAGGTGTCGATCAGCGCCGAGGTCAAGCAGGAGAAGGAAGTCAAGGAAGGTGAGCGCGTCCTGCGCTCCGAGCGTTACTTCGGCAAGGTGACACGCTCGTTCCAGCTCGGCCAGGAAATCGACGATGCCAAGGCAGCCGCCAAGTTCAATGACGGCGTGCTCGAACTGACGCTGCCGAAACGCGCGGCCAGCCCGAACAAGCGCCTGACCGTCGAATAATCCGCCCGCCCCCGCGACAAGAAGGCCGGATCCCGTTCCGGCCTTTTGTACAATCCGCGCCAGTTCACCCGGAGCCCGCCATGAGTCTCGAGCATCTCGCCCCCGGCATCAAGGCCGCCGTTCTCGCCGAAGCGCTGCCCTATATCAAGCGCTTCCACGGCAAGACCATCGTCGTCAAGTACGGCGGCAACGCGATGACCGACGATCATCTCAAGCAATGCTTCGCGCGCGATGTCGTCCTGCTCAAGCTGGTCGGCTTCAACATCGTCGTCGTCCATGGCGGCGGTCCGCAGATCGAAAATCTGCTCGCCCGCGTCGGCAAGAAGGGCGAATTCGTTCAGGGCATGCGCGTCACCGACGCCGAAACCATGGACCTCGTCGAAATGGTCCTTGGCGGGCAGGTGAACAAGGAGATCGTCAACCTGATCAACCAGCACGGCGGCAAGGCGGTCGGCCTGACCGGCAAGGACGGCAGCTTCATCCGCGCCAAAAAGCTGATGCTGGAGAGCAAGGACGTTCCGGGCGACCTGATCGACATCGGTCAGGTCGGCGACATCTCACAGATCGACCCGTCGTTGATCGCCCTGCTCGACACCGGGGCCTTCATTCCGGTCATCGCGCCGATCGGCGTCGGCAAGGCCGGCGAGACGTACAACATCAACGCCGACGTCGTCGCCGGCAAGATCGCCGAGGTGCTCAAGGCCGAGAAGCTGGTGCTGCTGACCAACACGCCGGGGGTCCTCGACCAGGCGGGCAACCTGGTCAGCGGCATCACCCCCAAGCAGATCGACGACATGGTCGCGGACGGCACGCTGTCCGGCGGCATGCTGCCGAAGATCGGCTCGGCGCTCGATGCCGCGCGCAACGGCGTCAAGGGCGTGCACATCATCGACGGCCGCGTCGAACACGCCCTGCTGCTGGAAATCCTGACCGACCACGGCGTCGGCACCATGATCAAGTCGCACTGACAACACGCCCGCCCGCGGGCCTGTTGCGGCTCAGGCCAAGCTGCCGCGGGCAGGTTGCGCGAACGTGGCGAGCGGCCGGAGACAGGATTCCCGATGAACCGACCCGTCTGGCTGTTCGACCTCGACAACACGCTGCATCAGGCAAGCCCGCACATCTTTCCCCACATCAACCGCGCGATGACCGAGTACATCGCGCACCATCTCGGTGTCGACCATGACCAGGCCGCCGCCATCCGCCAGGAGTACTGGGTTCGCTACGGAGCGACGCTGCTCGGCCTGATCCGTCACCACGGCGCCGACCCCGGCCATTTCCTCCACGCCACCCACCAGTTTCCCGACCTCAGGCGCATGGTCGTCTTCGAGCGCCCGGTCATTCACGCCCTGCGCCGCCTGCCGGGGCGCAAGATCCTCTTTTCCAACGCGCCGCGTCACTATGCCGCCGCCATCCTCGACATCACCGGACTCGGCGCTTGCTTCGATGCGGTCTATTCGGTCGAGAGCGTCCGCTATCGGCCCAAGCCGATGCTTTCCGGCTTCCGCGCCCTGCTCCGGGCGGAACGCCTCGACCCGCGCCGCTGCATCATGGTCGAGGACAGCCTGGCCAACCTCGTCGCGGCCAAGAAACTCGGCATGAAGACCGTGTGGGTGAGCGCTGGCTCGCGCCGCTCCCCCAGCGTGGATGCGAAAATCACCTCGGTCCTCGAACTCCCTGGCCGCTGCGGTCGACTATAATTCCCGGCCAAAATCCGCACACCAGATCCGACAGAAGGAGAACCATGGCCATCAAGCCCGGCGAACGCCGCCTGCAGATTCTGCAAACCCTGGCCGAGATGCTGGAGACCCCGAAGGGGGAGAAGATCACCACCGCCGCCCTGGCGGCCCGGCTCGAGTGCTCGGAAGCCGCCCTCTACCGGCATTTCGCGAGCAAGGCGCAGATGTTCGAGGGACTGATCGAATTCATCGAACAGAGCCTGTTCGGGGTGATCAACCAGATCACGTCGGAAGAAGCGCAGGGCCTGAAGCAGGTCGAAGCGATCCTCGGACTGCTGCTGAGTTTCTCCCAGAAGAATCGCGGCATGACGCGCGTCCTGATCGGCGACGCCCTGGTCAATGAGAATGAGCGCCTGCAGGGGCGCATCAACGCCCTGCTCGACAAGATCGAAGCCGCCCTGAAGCAGGCGCTGCGCATCGCCGCGACACAGGAATCCCTGAAACCCGGCGCCGACTTCGGAGCGCTGGCGAACCTGCTGCGCTGCTATGTCGTCGGCCGCTGGGAACAGTACGCGCGCAGCGGTTTCGTCCGCGAACCGCTGGCGCAGTGGCCGCAACAGTGGCGCATGCTGTACTTCGCCTGCCTGTCGCAGTCGGGCGCGCCGGTCAACGCCTGAACGACAATGGGCGGCCCATCCCGCCCTTTGTGCTGGCCAAGGGAAGAATCAGCGCTTCATTCCATTTCCAGATCAATTGTGACGCGAAGACGAGCCGCCGGCAGTGCAAGTAGCACGGCAAGGCGAAGTCGACAAAGTCACGGTTGGTCTGGAAATGGAATCAGATACTCGGCCGCATCGAGCGCGAAGTAGGTCAGGATGCCGTCGGCCCCGGCCCGCTTGAAGGCCAGCAGGCTTTCGAGGACACAAGCCTTCTCGTCGAGCCAGCCGTTCTGCGCCGCCGCCTTGAGCATCGCGTACTCGCCGCTGACCTGGTAGGCGAAGGTCGGCGCTCCGAAACGCTCCTTGACGCGGCGGACGATGTCCAGATAAGGCATCCCCGGCTTGACCATGACCATGTCGGCGCCCTCTTCCAGATCGAGCGCCACCTCCTTGAGCGCCTCGCCCGAATTCGCCGGGTCCATCTGGTAGGTGTACTTGTTGCCCTTGCCGAGATTTCCGGCCGAGCCGACCGCATCGCGGAACGGACCGTAGAAGCTGGAAGCGTATTTGGCGGAATAGGCCAGAATCCGCGTGTGGATCTTCCCGGCCGCGTCGAGTTCCGCGCGGATGCGGCCGATGCGGCCGTCCATCATGTCGGAGGGCGCGACGACATCGGCGCCCGCTTCGGCATGGCAGAGCGCCTGTTTCGCCAGAACTTCCAGCGTCTCGTCGTTCAGCACGTAGCCGGCTTCGTCGATCAGGCCATCCTGACCGTGACTGGTGTAAGGATCGAGCGCGACATCGGTAATCACGCCGAGATCCGGGAATTCACGCTTCAGCGCCTGGACCGCGCGCGGGACGAGGCCATGGCTGTTGAAAGCCTCTTCCGCATCCAACGACTTCAACGCGGCATCGATCACCGGAAACAGCGCCAGCGCCGGAACGCCCAGCCGGACGGCGCGCTCGGCGGTCTTCAGCAGGAGGTCGATCGACTGCCGCGCGACACCCGGCATCGACGCCACCGGCTCGCTGCGGCCGTCCCCCTCGAGAACGAAAACGGGGTAGATCAGGTCGTCGACCGCGAGCGCCGACTCGCGCATCAGGCGGCGGGAGAAATCATCGCGCCGCATCCGGCGCATGCGGGTTCCTGGATAACGCCCGGTAACAGTCATGTCAGAGCCTCAAGCCATTCGAATCGCGAATATTCGCGCACAACGGAACTTTTTCGCATTGATCGGCGTCAGAGAATGCAGACGGCGCGCGCCGTCTCTCGCTCCCCCTCCCTGAGCGGGCGTCTTGACCACGTCAAGGCAGTTTGGCCTCCGGACTCCCCCTTTCCGGAGGCCTTTTGTTTTCCGGCGCCTTGCCTTCGATGCCCAGCCAGTCGCCGAGCAGGGCTTCGGCTTCTTCGACACCCGTTCGTTTCAGGCTGGAGAAGAGTTGCACCGAGTACAGACCGGCATCGCCCCAGGTCGCCAGTTCCGCCTTTACCGCCCGCAGGGTCGTCAGTTGCTCCTGCCGGCTCAGCTTGTCCGCCTTCGAGAGCAGGATGTGGATCGGCCGTCCGGTCGGCCGGAACCAGTCGGTCAGCCGCAGATCGAGATCGGTCAGCGGGCGCCGGATATCCATGATGACGACGAGTCCGGCCAGCTGCTCGCGCTTGCCGAGATAGGGCCCGACCAGTCCCTCCCATTGCGCGCGGATCCCCTCCGGCGCCCTGGCATAGCCATAGCCGGGGAGATCGACGAAATACCGGCCCGCCGCGAGCGTGAAGTAGTTGAGATGCTGCGTGCGGCCCGGCGTCTTGCTGACGTAGGCCAGCCGCACCCGTCCCGCCAGCGTGTTGATCGCCGACGACTTGCCGGCATTGGAACGTCCGGCAAACGCCACCTCGCGGACGGCATCCCGCGGCAGGTCGCGGAGATGGGCGACGGTGGTCTGAAAGACCGCCTGCTGGAACAAGGGCATAAAAAACTCTCGGGTGCCGCCAAGGCGGCGGAGAAGTACTATAGAATAACAGGTTTGAAACTTCCGTTCCGGCCAAAGCGCCCCAAGACGCGCACTAGGAGTTCGAAAATGATCCGTACCGCGGCAATCGCCATCCTTCTTGCCACCCCTTTCCTGTCTCACGCGGCTGAGGAAGCCAAGGGCAAGGCAGACCCCGCCAAGGGCAAGGCCATCGCCGAGGCCGTCTGTGTCGCCTGTCATGGCGTTGACGGCAACAGCGCCGCCGGCGCCAACCCGAGCCTCGCCGGCCAGGGCGAGGAATATCTGTACAAGCAGATGAAGAACTTCAAGGCGGTCGACGGCAAGCCCGCCGCCCGCAACAACGCCATCATGGCCGGCATGGTCGCGGCGCTCTCCGACGAAGACATGAGGAATCTCGCCGCCTGGTTTTCCGGGCAGAAGCTGAAGCCCGCCGCCGCCACGGATGAAGCGAAGATCGCCCTCGGCCAGAAGATCTGGCGTCAGGGCGATTTCCGCAAGGGGGTTCCGGCGTGCGCCGGCTGCCACGGCCCGAGCGGCGCCGGCATGCCCGCGCAGTACCCGCGCCTGTCCGGCCAGTATGCCGAATACACCGAGGCGCAACTGAAGGCGTTCCGCAACGACGAGCGCAACAACGATCCCGAAAACATGATGCGGACCATCGCCGCCAAGATGTCGGACACCGAGATCAAGGCCGTGGCGGAATACGCCGCCGGCCTGCGCTAGGCCTGCCGTCGGGAAAGGCGGTCGAGGCTGCCTTTTCCCTTTGCGTCGGCCTTGTCATCTTGGCATTCGCGCGGCTCGCGGATAGACTGCGCTGACAGGACCGATCAACCCCGTCGAGGAGACCCAACGTGATTACACTCAAGCAAATGCTGGCCGCCAAGAATCGGCCTCTCGCCGTCGTGACGCCTGGCGATTCCGTCTTCCATGCGCTGAACCTGATGGCCATGCACGACGTCGGCGCGCTTCTCGTCCTCGATGGCGAGAATCTGGTCGGCATCTTCACCGAGCGCGATTATGCGCGCAAGCTGATCCTTCATGGCAAGAGCTCGAAGGAAACACTGGTCAGCGAAATCATGAGCGACAAGGTCGCCTATGTCACCCTGACCGCGACCGTCGACGAATGCATGGCGCTGATGACCGAGAAGCACTTCCGCCATCTGCCCGTTCTCTCCGATGATGGCGAGGTGATCGGCATCGTCTCGATCGGCGACCTGGTCAAGGAAATCATCTGCAACCAGCGTTTCATCATCGGCGAGTTGGAGCGCTATATCACGGGGTAAGCAACGTGTCCGACAACAAGCACTTCAGAATCCTTGAGGATATCGCCCAGGATCTTTCGGGCGAGGTCAATTTCCCGACCAGTCTTGACGCTGCCGTCATGGTACGTAACACCCTCGGAGATCCGGAAGTATCGCTCGATCAGGTGGCCCGCGCCGTCGCGCTCGAGCCGCTGATCGCCAGCAAATTGCTGCGCCTGGCCAATTCGGTGGTTTACAACCCCTCCGGCAAAACCATTTCGGATCTGAAGACCGCCATCACCCGGCTGGGCTTCCAGGCGGTGCGCACCACCTCGCTGGCGGTGGCCATGGACCAGATCATGAAATCCAAGTCGATGGGCACCTTCGACCATTTCGCCAAACAGACCTGGGAACACTCGCTCAAGGTGGCCGCCACCGCCCGGGTGCTGGCCCGCCGCGTCGGTCGGGTCAATCCCGACGAGGCCCTATTGGCCGGACTGGTGCACGATATCGGCATTTTCTACCTGCTCTACCGCGCCGCCGAACATGAGCTTTACCGCAGCGACGAAGAAGCGCTGATCGAATTGCTGATCGGCTGGCACGAAAGCATCGGCGAGAGCCTGCTGCATATTCTCGGCCTGCCCGAACGTATCGTCGATGCGGTGCGTGACCACGATCATCTGCGCGAGGCCGATACCCCTTGCACACTGCGCGACGTGATCTATTTTGCCAACCTGCTCTCCGACAACGGTTTCGAATGGCTCACCGACGGAACCAGCGCCATCGAACCGGAGAACGCCGCCGAGATCCGCGAGCGCTATGCGGCGCTGCTCGACGAATCCGCCGACGAAATGCGCGAATTGCGGGCGGCACTCGCGGCCTGACCGGCCGGAAAACTCAGTCGGGCTTCTTGTCAAAGAAACGCACAATCGCCCGGCCATCCGGCGCAACACGCGGGGCCGCCTTCCAGGCATGGCCATAGACCACCTCGATGGTCACCGGCAACTGCCCATCGCGCGCCTGCACAGGATAGGCGGCGCGCACCGCCTGCGCAAACCCCTTTCCGGCCAACCCGCGCCGCCGCGACTGCATGGCGCAACGCCCGCCCGCCGCCCGCAATTCGGCCAGCAAGGCGTCGAAAGAAGAGTAGGTCAGGGTCAGCGTTTCCATGTCCATGACCGGGTCGGCAAAACCGCAGCCGACCAGCATGTCGCCGAGGTCATGCATGTCGATAAAACGCTGGGTATGGGCGCTTCCATCGGCAAAAGCCGCGCGCAGTTCCTTGAAGGTATCCGGCCCCAGCGCCGAGAACATCAGCAATCCGCCAACTTCCAGCACGCGATGTGCCTCGGCGAGCGCCGGCAGCGGATCGTCAAGCCAGTGCAGCAACAGATTGGACCAGACCAATCCGCAAGATTCGTTGGAAAGGGGGAGACGCAGCGCATCGGCGGCCGCCCGGCACGGGCGCTTCGGGGCGAAGGGCAGACGATCCCGCCAGTTGGCGGCGGGTTTGCCAGCGCGCAACATCTCGGGAACGACATCCACGCCCAACACCCCGGCTTCGGGGTAACGCTGCTGCAATCCCGGCAGGCTGCCGCCGCGAGCGCAGCCCAGATCGACAATCAATCGTGGGGCGATACGCACGTAATCGAGGCGTTCCTGCATGCGCCGATCGATCTCGCGCGCCAGAAAATCGTGGCGATCGTAAGTCGCCGCCACCCCGGCAAAGGATCGCCGCACCTGGCGGCGATCGACCAGGCTGGGCTGGGTATTCAAACGCCTTTCAGGCCGAGGCGATCGAACAGCGCCTCGTCGCTGGCGAAGTCCGGGTTGTCGGTGGTCAACAGTCGCTCGCCATAGAAGATCGAATTGGCACCAGCCAGGAAGCAAAGCGCCTGCAGTTCGGCACTCATTTCGCCACGCCCGGCGGACAGCCGCACCCAGGCCGCCGGCATGGTGATGCGCGCGGCAGCGATGGTACGCACAAATTCGAAGGGATCGAGCGGCGGCACATTGGCCAGCGGCGTGCCTTCGATCGGCACCAGATGGTTGATCGGCACCGATTGCGGCGGCGTGGCCAGACTGGCCAGTTGCGCAATCAGCGCCGCGCGGTTCTTGCGCGATTCGCCCATGCCGACGATTCCGCCGGAACAGACCTTGATGCCCGCACCCTGGACATGCTCGATGGTCTCGATACGATCGGCGTGGGTGTGGGTGGTGACAATATTCTCGTAATACTCGGCGTCGGTATCGAGGTTATGGTTGTAATAATCCAGTCCGGCCTGCTTCAGACGCTCCGCCTGCTCTTCCTTGAGCATGCCCAGCGTCACGCAGGTTTCCATGCCCAGCGCCTTGACCTGACGCACCATGTCTTCCACGTAATCCAGATCGGCGTCCTTGGGACCGCGCCAGGCCGCCCCCATGCAGAAGCGCGAAGCGCCGGCCTCCTTGGCGGCACGTGCGGCGGCCACCACTTCCTCGACCGGTTTCAGGCGCTCGCGCGCCAACTCGGTCTTGTGATGCGCCGATTGCGAGCAATAGCCGCAGTTTTCCGAGCAGCCACCGGTCTTGACCGAAAACAGCGCCGAGCGTTGAATGGCGTTGGGATCGAAATGCTCGCGATGCACCTGCTGGGCGCGCCAGACCAGATCCATGAACGGCAGCTCGTACAATGCCAGAACGGCTTCGGTATTCCAGCGCGGTTCCGCCGGTTTGGCCACGGGTTTTTCCGCCACAGCGGCAAGGGAAGAGACAGACATGCAGAACCTCAAAAAATCAATCCCGACAGGAGCAAGGCCACCGGCCGGA
>JAFLDQ010000124.1 GCA_017302355.1 Dechloromonas sp. | reverse complement strand
ACCGCCCAGAAGACGTTGGCGAGCAGCAGCCACCACGCCTCGGCCGGCACCTCGCCGAGGTGCGCCGCGTAGGCCATCGGGATGCCGAAGCCGAAGGCGATGCCGAGATAGGCCTGCGGGATGGCGAGGAAGCGCTTGGTGAACGGATAGCTCGCGGCGAGGAAGAGCGCCGGCACCGACAGCCAGATCACCAGCGGCTTGCCGAGCAGCAGCACGAGCGCGAAGGCGCACAACGAGAGGGCGGCGAACAGCGCCAGCGCCTCCTTCGTCGTCACCCGGCCGGCGGTCAGCGGGCGCTCCTTCGTCCGTTCCACATGGCGGTCGAAATCGCGGTCGGCGTAGTCGTTGATGACGCAGCCGGCCGAGCGCATCAGCACGGTGCCGAGGATGAAAACCCAGAGAACGACCCAGTCCGGCTTGCCCAGCGCCGACAGCCAGAGCGCCCACAGCGTCGGCCACAGCAGCAGCAGGATGCCGATCGGCTTGTCGAGCCGCATCAGCTTTTCGTAGAGATCGAGGCGTTCCCGGATCCGGTCGAGTTGCATTGCCATGACGGGATTCTACGCGGCCAACTCGCTACTTCCAGTCGCCGCGCAGGCGGGCGACGATCTCCTGCAGATTCTCCGGGGTCGCTTCGGCGGGCGGCACCGGCGGCGCACCGACGACGGCGATCCGGGCGAAGAGGCCGCGACGGAACGGCTTGCTCATCGCCGGCCCGTCCTTGCGCGAGAAGAAGCTGCCCCACAGGCCCTGCAGCGCCAGCGGGAGAACCAGCACCGGGTCGCGTTCGAGGATGCGCGTGACGCCGGGGCGGAACGGGTAGAGGTCGCCGGTGTCGGTGATCCGCCCTTCCGGGAAGATGCCGACCAGTTCGCCTTCGCGCAGCGCCGCCGAGACGTCGGCGAACGCCGCCTCCATCATTCGCGGATCCTCCCTGGCCGGCGCGATCGGGATCGCCCGGGTGTGGCGGAAGATGAAGGAAATGAGCGGTGTCCGGAAGATGTGGTGGTCCATCACGAAGCGGATCGGCCGCGGCGACACGGCCATCAGGATGACCGGATCGACGAAGCTGACATGGTTGCAGACGATCAGCGCCGCGCCTTCGTGCGGGATGTGTTCGACGCCGCGCTTCTTCAGGCGATAGAAGAGGTGAATCAACACCCACGCCAGGAAGCGCAGCAGGAACTCGGGCACCAGTCCGTAGATGAAGACGGCAACCGCCGCGTTGCAGATGGCGGCGACCGCAAACAGCATCGGGATCGACAGCCCGCCGGCGAACATGGCGGCTGCGGCAAGCGCCCCGACGACCATGAAGAATGCATTGATGATGTTGTTGGCGGCGATGATCCGCGCCCGCTTGTCGGCGGTGCTGCGCAGTTGCACCAGCGCATACAGCGGAACGATGAAGAAGCCGCCGAACATTCCGAGCAGGAGCAGATCGGCGAGCACCCGCCAGACGGCCGACTGGCCGAGGAGGACGGCGACCGGCAGTTCGCGCGTCACCGGCGGCAGCGCCATCGAGGCCAAGGCGAGGTCGAGCCCGAAGATGGTCAGGCCGATCGATCCCAGCGGCACCAGCCCCAGCTCGACATGGCGCGCCGAAAGCCGTTCGCAGAGCAGCGAACCGGCGCCGATGCCGACCGTAAACACCGCCAGCAGCAGGGTCACCGCCCCTTCGCCGCCGCCCAGCACGATCTTGCCGTAGGCGGGAAGCTGCGCGAGAAACAGCGCGCCGTAGAGCCAGAACCAGGAGATGCCGAGGATCGACAGGAAGACCGTCCGGTTCTCGCGCGCGAAGCCGATGTTGCGCCAGGTTTCGCTCAGCGGATTGACGTTGACCACGAGTTCCGGTGCCGGCGGCGGGGCTTCCGGGATATTGCGACTGGCAAGGTAGCCGGCGACGGCGACGGCGAATCCGGTCATGGCGATCCACACGGCATCGACCCCTGCCCCGGCGAGCAGGCCGCCGGCCAGCGTTCCGATCAGGATGGCGACGAAGGTTCCCGCCTCGACCTGGGCGTTGCCACCGACCAGTTCATCCTCGTGCAGATGTTGCGGCAGGATGGCGTACTTGACCGGCCCGAACAGCGTCGATTGCAGGCCGAGGAGAAACAGCGCGGCCAGCAGCAGGGCCAGGCTGTGCAGCAGGAAGCCGGCGATGGCGACGATCATGATGCCGATTTCGAGCATCTTCGTCAGCCGCGCGAGCATCGCCTTGTCGTACTTGTCGGCAAGTTGCCCGGAGGTCGCCGAGAAGAAGAAGAAAGGCACGATGAACAGCCCGGCAGCCAGGTTGGCGAGAATCTCCGGGCGCATCGACGTCCACTGCGCCGACTGGAAGGTCACCAGCACGACCAGCGCGTTCTTGTAGAGATTGTCGTTGAAGGCGCCGAGGAACTGCGTCAGGAAAAGCGGTGCGAAGCGCCTGCTCCCGAGGAGGCGAAACTGGCCGCCGGCAGCCTTTTCCGTGGCATCAGTCATGCGAACTCCGTATTCACGTGTCAAAATTGCGGCTTGAGAAACGGCATTATCTCCGACATGCTCACTTCACGCTCCGAATATCTCGACCTCCCCGACGTCCGCCTGCACATCCGCCGGTGGGGCAACCCGAAGGCGCCGACCCTCTTCATGCTGCACGGGTGGATGGACGTCTCGGCCTCGCTCCAGTTCGTCGTCGATGAACTCAAGCGCGACTGGAACATCATCGCCCCCGACTGGCGCGGCTTCGGTCTCTCGGACTGGCTGAGCCGCCCCTATTTCTTCGCCGAGCACATCGGCGATCTCGAGGCCATCCTCGCCCGCTATGCGCCACATGGGCCGGTCAGGATCGCCGGGCACAGCATGGGCGGCATCATCGCCTGCCTGTATGCCGGCATCCGGCGCGGGCGCGTGGACAGTCTGATTTCCCTGGAGGGCTTCGGAATCGCCCCGCACAACGCGGAGATGGCTCCGGAGCGCTATCAGCAATGGCTGGACACCCTGCGGAAGCCGCCGCGCATGCACGTCTACCAGGATCGCGCCGCCTTCGCACGCCGTCTGCTGCATACCGACCGTTTCCTGACGCCGGAACGCGCCGAATTCCTGTCCAAGCACCTCGCCCGCATCGGCGACGGCGAGAACAAGGCCGGCCAGCGCCGGCACGGCATCATCTGGAACGGCGACCCCTGGCACAAGGCGCCCGCCCCCTACCTCTTCCGCCTGGAAGAATCGATGGCCATCTGGCGGCAGATCACCTGTCCGGTGCTCTGGGTCGCCGGCCGCGACTCCTGGATCATCCGCGACTTCGCCACCCGCCCCGGCGACTGGGAAGCCCGCCAGGCCTGCTTCGCCAACCTGAGCGTGGAGTGGATCGAGCACACCGACCACATGCTGCACCACGACCAGCCGGCGGAAGTGGCGCGGATCATCGAGGCCGCGTTCACGGAAGGGAGACCCGATTGATGCCGGCCGTTCGCCGGCCGCGGCAGACCACGGGGGCAACCCGCTGAGCCAGACCGCCGACTACCTGAACGAAGGCGTGCGACCGCGCGAAGTGTGGTCGTGGGCGTGCTACGACTTCGCCAATTCGGGCTACACGACGGTCGTCATCACGGCGATCTTCAACGCCTATTTCGTCGCGGTGGTGGCCGGTAACGCCGCCTGGGCGACGTTCGCGTGGACCGCCGCGCTGTCGGTGTCGTACGCGGCAATCGTCATCACGGCGCCATTGATCGGCGCCTGGGCCGACGCGCACGCGGCCAAAAAGCGGGCGCTCGCTGTCACCACGCTCGGCTGCATCGCCGGAACGGCGGCGCTGTATTTCGCCGGGCCGGGGAATTTCGCCATCGCCATCGCCGCGCTGGTGATCTCGAACTTCTTCTTCGGCACCGGCGAGAACCTGATCGCCGCCTTCCTGCCCGAACTCGCCAAGGGGTCGGCGCTGGGCAAGATATCCGGGTGGGGCTGGGCTTTCGGCTACGTCGGCGGGTTGCTCAGCCTCGGCATCTCCTTCGCCTATGTCGTCTTCGCGCAGGGACAGGGGCAAGGCGCCACGCAGTACGTGCCGGTGACGATGCTGATCACCGCCGCGATCTTCGCCGTGGCCAGCCTGCCGACCTTCCTGATCCTCAGGGAACGCGCCCTGCCCCAGCGCCAGGCAAGCGGCGCCTACGCGCAGACCTTCGCCCGCTTCCGCGAGACGGTGCGCCACGCCAGCCGCTATCGCGACCTCGCGCGCTTCCTCGTCTGCATCCTGCTCTACCAGGCCGGCGTGCAGACGGTGATCTCGATCGCCGCGATCTACGCGCAGCAGGCGATGGGCTTCGGGACGCAGCAGACGCTGCTGATGCTGCTGGTGGTGAACGTGACCGCCAGCATCGGCGCTTTCGCCTTCGGCCAGTTCCAGGATCGCATCGGCCACGTGCGCAGCGTCGCGTTCACGCTGGCCTGCTGGCTGCTGACGACGCTGGTCGCCTGGCGCGCCGACGGTCCGGGGCTGTTCTGGGTCGCCGCCAATCTCGCCGGCCTGTGCATGGGCGCCAGCCAGTCGGCCGGCCGCGCCCTGGTCGGCTACCTGAGCCCGGAGGCGCGGCGGGCGGAATTCTTCGGCCTGTGGGGCGTCGCGGTGAAGCTGTCGTCGATTTTCGGCCCGCTGACCTACGGCGCCGTCAGCTGGGTTTCGGGCGGCGACCATCGCATGGCCATGCTCGCCACTGGCGCTTTCTTCGCCGCCGGGCTCGCCATCCTCGCCGGCGTCGATCCCGAACGCGGCCGGCGGGCGGCCGAGGCAGGCTAGACAGCGCCCCGGTTTCCGCTGTCAGCGAGGCCAGAACACGGCGCCGGCCATCACCGCGGCGAAGCCCGGCCTGTCGCGGTCGACAGCGGATTCAGGGCAGATTTCAGCCGCCGGCAGGCCGCCCGCAGCGCATCCGGCGCAGCAAGCCCCCCCTTTGAGAGCTATAATCATCGAAGTTCTCGTGGGTTGCCGTTGGCGTCCCGTCCGGGGCAACGGCGAGCCACGAGGAATGGCTTTATCGCGGCGTCTTGTACGGAAAAAAACAAGGAGTTAGTTGAAATGCGCGTGCTGTTGATGACCAACGAGTTTCCGCCGAACATCTACGGTGGAGCGGGTGTGCATGTGGAGTACCTGTCGCGTGAACTGTCGCGGCTGACGCCGGTCGAGGTGCGCAGTTTTCAGGAGCAGGATTTCACCAAGGATCAGCTGAGGGTTCTCGGTACCAAGCTCGACGCCTCGAGCTATGCCTGCAGCAAGGAACTGGTTTCACCCCTGAAGGCGCTCGCCACCTGCCTCGCCTTCAATACCCAGGGCATCGCCGCCGACGTCGTCCACTGCCACACCTGGTACGCCCACTTCGGCGGCATCCTGGCCAAACTGCTTCATGGCATCCCGCTGGTCATCACCGTTCACTCGCTGGAGCCCCTGCGGCCATGGAAGCGCGAGCAGATCGGCCGCGGCTACGATCTGTCGAGCTGGGTGGAGAAGACGGCCCTGGAAATGGCGGACGCCGTGGTGGCCGTATCCAGCAGCACCCGCGACGACATCCTGCGGCTCTTCGACGTCGATCCGGCCAGGGTTCCGGTGATCCCCAACGGCATCGATACCGACGAATACAAGCAGACTCTCGACCCATCGGTTCTCGCCAGGTACGGCATCGACCCGGCCAGGCCTTACGTCCTGTTCGTCGGGCGCATGACCCGGCAGAAAGGCCTGCTGTACCTGCTGCAGGCGATTCCGCAACTCGACGCCGGGACCCAGGTGGTCCTCTGTGCCGGCGATTCCGATACGCCCGAACTGCAGAGGGAACTGGAGAACATCATCGCCGAGATCAAGGCGCGGCGGCCGGGTATCTTCTGGATTCCCGAAATGGTCAGCCGTCCGACCACGATCGCCCTGTATTCCCAGGCGGCGGTGTTCTGCTGCCCGTCGATCTACGAACCCTTCGGCATCATCAATCTGGAAGCCATGGCATGCAACACGGCGGTGGTCGGCAGCAAGGTCGGCGGCATCGCGGAAGTGGTGGTGGATGGCGAGACCGGACTGTTGATCGACGCCGGGATATCGCCCACGATGCCGCACGATCCGATGGATCCCGAGGGCTACTCCGCCGCTCTCGCCGCCGGCATCAACCGCCTGGTGCGCGACCCCGGCCTGCGCACCCGGATGGGGGTTGCGGGCCGCCAGCGGGTACTGGACAACTATTCCTGGCGCAGTATCGCCGAGAAGACCCTGGCCCTGTACAAGAGCCTGCCGCAGAGCCAGTGAGCGTGCCGGGTCGAGGGGGAAGGGCCGGCCGCGGCTGCGCGCCCTGGATTGACGGGAGAGCCCGGCGGTGACTGACGGTCCGCGCATCTACAACCTGTTTCCGCTGCTGTGCGGCTCGGTGCCCCAATGGGAGAACCACCTGTCGCGCATCGCGGCCATGGGCTTCGATTGGGTCTACCTCAATCCGTTTCATTATCCCGGCTTCTCCGGCAGCCTGTATGCGGTCAAGGATTACTATCGCATCCATGACCGGATGTGGGATGGCGAGCACAGTCTGGAAGAACTGATCGGGGCCTTCTGCCGGAAAGCAGGCGAGCATGGCCTGTCGGTCATCATGGACCTGGTCATCAATCACACCTCCAAGGATGCGCTGCTGACCGCGCGGCATCCGGAGTGGTACCGGCGCGAAGCCGACGGTTCGCTGTACTCGCCACGCGCCGTAGACCCGTCCGACACGCGCAAGGTCACGGTCTGGGGCGACCTGGCCGAGATCGACTACCACGACCGCGCGCACCAGGCCCCCATCGTCCGCTACTTCGGCGAAATGCTCGGGCACTTTCTCGCTTGCGGCATCCGTGGCTTCCGCTGTGATGCAGCGTATCTGGTGCCGTCCGAGGTATGGTCGAGTCTGATCGGCCAAGCCCGCTCCAGGCGCCACGACGCGCGCTTCTTCGCCGAAACCCTGGGTTGCCGGCTGGAGCAGATCAGCGCGCTGCGCTCGGCCGGCTTCGACTACCTGTTCAACAGCGCCAAGTGGTGGGATTTCCGCTCGCCCTGGCTGCTCGAGCAATACAATGCCTTTCGCGGCATCGCGCCGTCGATCGCCTTTCCGGAAAGCCACGACACCGAGCGCGTGGCGACGGACCTGGAGCGGGAAGGCCTGCGCGACCCGGCCGTGATCGAGCGCGCCTGCCGCATGCGTTACACGTTTGCCGCCGTGTTCTCGACCGGGGTGATGATTCCGGTCGGATTCGAGTACGGTTTTCGCGGCCGGCTCAATGTCGTGCACACCCGCCCCGAGCACTGGGAACAGCCGTTGTTCGACATCAGCGACCCTATCGCCGCCGTCAATCGCATGCGGGCGCAGGTCCCCGTGCTGAACGAGGAAGGCCCGCAACGCCAGCTGCCGGTCGGCGACCCCCGCCTGCTGTGCCTGCTGCGCAGAGCGGACGAGGGGCCGGCATGGGTGCTCTCGCTCATCAATACCGATCTGTGGCATGAGCATGACGCGCGGTTCGGCGGACTGGATGGCGAAAGCTTCGCGGCGCGCGAAGTGACCCCCGGTCGCGAGCGGGGAAGCCTCGCGGCAGGTCAGGTCTTGAGACTGGCGCCCGGCGAGGCGCGCATTTTTGTGAACAACTGAATACAGGGAGGTTCCATGACCGAGGCTGTGTCGAAGAGAGACGCGGGGATAGCGCCGCGCCAGGAGGCAAGAACGTTGGGTACGGCGCTCACCGCCGGTCTGCGCAGTCGCCCGATCGTGATTCTCAACGTGTCTCCCGAAGTCGATGGCGGTCGCTATGCGATCAAGCGCGAAGTCGGCGACGCCCTCGTCGTTGCCGCTGACGTGTTCAAGGAAGGCCATGACAAGCTCTCCGTGGTGTTGATGGTGCGCCGTCACGACGCGCGGGAGTGGCACGAAGTCCCGATGATCTGCATCAATCCCGGGCTCGACCGCTGGCAGGGCGAGGTCGTGCTGACCGAGAATACGAGCTACCTCTATACCGTCGAGGCATGGACCGACCATTTCGAAAGCTGGCGCGACGAGGTGCAGAAGAAGCTGGCTGCCGGCGTGGACGTTGCGCTGGAGCTGATCGAGGGCCGCGATCTGGTGGCGGGCGCGGCGGAGCGCGCCGCCGGACCCGACAAAGCCTATCTCGCGGCGCTTCTGGAGCACTTTGCCGCCGCCGACCAGGCCAGGCGCTGCGAGCTGCTGTTGTCCGACGCGTTGAGCGCAAACATCGCCCGCTGGCCCGATCGCGGCGCCGCCAGCCGCTACGACCTCGAGCTGGAGGTGTTCGTCGATCGCGTCGCCGCGCGTTATGCCGCCTGGTACGAGATGTTTCACCGCTCGCAGGGCGCCGTGCCGGGCAAGCCGGCCAGCCTCAAGGATTGCGAGCGCCGCCTGCCGGAGATCCGCGATCTGGGTTTCGACGTGATCTATTTCGTCCCGGTTCATCCCATCGGCCGCACGCATCGCAAGGGGCCCGACAACTCGCTGCACGCCGGTCCCGATGATCCCGGCAGCCCCTATGCGATCGGTTCGGAGGAGGGCGGGCATACGGCGCTGCACAAGGATCTGGGGACGCTGGACGACTTTCGTCACTTCGTCGCCGCAGCGGCTTCCCATGGCATGGAAGTGGCCCTGGATTTCGCCATCCAGTGCTCGCCGGACCACCCGTGGATCAAGAGCCACCCGGAATGGTTCATCTTCCGCCCCGATGGCACCATCAAGTACGCCGAGAACCCGCCGAAGAAATACCAGGATATCGTCAATGTCGATTTCTACACCGTCGACAAGGAAGGCCTGTGGCACGAGATCCTGCACTCGGTGCTGTTCTGGGTCGATCTCGGCGTCAAGATCTTTCGCGTCGACAATCCGCACACCAAGCCGGTGCCGTTCTGGGAATGGCTGATCCGCGAGATCCGTCGCGATCATCCTGAGGTCATCTTCCTGGCCGAGGCCTTCACCCGTCCGCCGATGATGCGCAAGCTGGCCAAGGTCGGCTACAGCCAATCCTACACCTATTTCACCTGGCGCAATTTCAAGCACGAGCTGACCGAATACCTGATCGAACTGACGCAGTCGCCGGTCGCCGAGTACATGCGCCCCAACTTCTTCCCGACGACGCCCGACATCCTGCCCGAATTCCTGCAGAAGGGCGGACGCCCCGCCTTCGCCACCCGTTTCGTGCTGGCCGCCACCCTCTCCAGCGTGTATGGCATCTACAACGGTTATGAGCTTTGCGAAAACGCCGCCGTGCCGGGGAAGGAGGAGTATCTCCACTCCGAGAAGTATCAATACAAGGTCTGGGACTGGGATCGACCGGGAAACATCAAGGACCTGATCGCCAAGGTCAACCGCATCCGCCGCGAAAACCCCGCCCTGCAGGAGCTGGTCAACCTGCGCTTCTACCACGCCAGCGATGACAACATCCTTTTCTATGGCAAGATGACCCCGGATCGCTCCAACATGATCCTGATCGCCGTCAACCTCGATCCCTTCGATGCCCATGCCGGCGATCTCGAGATTCCGCTGCATGACCTGGGGCTTGGCGAACACGACCAGTTCGTGGTCGAGGATCTGCTCAGCGGCGCCAGGCACCTGTGGAGCGGTTTCCGCCAGCACGTGCGGATCGGTCCGCACTGCAACCAGGCCATGATCCTGCGCGTGGTGCCATGGCATCACGTGGACTTCGAAAGTCCGAGCTTCTGAAGGCCCGCCGCCGCACGCGCATCCGCTCGCGTCGCGGCCCGGCGAGCCCCGATCTTCCTGACGCGGCGACAGACAAAATCGCGCCGCACCGCAGCCATGAGGATGGACGAAAATGCGCAAGCGATTGATCACCGCGGACCGGCAAGACCAACGCCATGCCGATCGCGAATGGCTGGATCTGGAACATCTGGCCGAGGTGGAGATCACCTCGGAGGGTGCGCTGCATCCCATCGAGTCGGCATTGCTGCCGGGAAGCGGCGCCGGATGGCGCGCCGCAGCGCCGGGAAAGCAGTGCATCCGGCTGCTTTTTCCCGATCCGCGGCGAATCCGCTGCATCCGCCTGAGCTTCGTCGAATCATCGGTCCGGCGCACGCAGGAGTATGTCCTGCGCTGGTCTGCCGATGGCGGACAGGAGTTCCGGGAAATCGTCCGGCAGCAGTGGAACTTCGATCCCGCCGGCGCGACCGGCGAGACGGAGGAGCATCGGGTCGATCTCCCCGCGGTCACCACGCTCGAACTCGAGATCATTCCGGAAATCGGCGGTGGCGACGCGCTTGCATCACTGGCGCAGTTGCGGATCGCCTGACCCGGCCTCGCCGAGGCCCGCCAGCGGGTGCGATTCAAACTGATGTGGAATAGTCTTGCCCAGTATCGCAGCCAGAGGAGAAAGGAAATGGAGAGACTGACACGCGAGGCAGAACTGGTGGAGCGGTTAAAGGCGCACCCGCCACTGCTGGCCAGGGTGGAATCGATTTTGTCGGC
>JAFLDQ010000123.1 GCA_017302355.1 Dechloromonas sp. | reverse complement strand
AGGTGACGGCGAAGTCGATGGCGCACTGCTCGAAGTCTTCCTGCGTCCCGTTGCGCTGCAGCAGCTCCAGCACCAGCAGCCAGGTCCGCGCATTCTGGGCCTCGCCCACCGTCAGGCGACGGCGCAGGCGCGGCATGACGCCCTCGACCTGGTCGAGCGCGATGACCGCGCCCTGCCGGCGGGCGCTCATCAGCAGATCGGCCAGGCGGCCGGCGATTTCGTCATCGAGGCCAACCAGCCGGCTGCAATCCACCCGCAACGGACGCTTGTCCCTGAGCGCATCGGCCAGCGGCGTCAGTACGCTGACATCGTCCGCGGTGAGCAAGCCCTGCAGCTCGCCAACCGCGACGGCGGTTCCGGCCGCAGCCGCCTTGGGCGCCGCCCGCAGGTCGACCCAAGGCGGCGGCGACATTTCACAGGCATCCACGAATTCCACGGTCAGCTTGTCGAAAGCATCCCGATCGCCCTTCAGCACCAGGAAATCGAACAACATCTGCCACAGCCGCAGACCCTCCGTACCGGGATACGCCCCGAGCAGCGATTCCAGCAGCGGACGGACGACGGCATCCTGGCCGTTGGCATACAACACGGCGACCTGCTCGATGTCGGCCTGGATCGAGTCGGCGCCATGGTCGACATTGATCCCCATGACGCTCGAATCGGTGAACTCGCGGTCGAACTCCGAAAGCATGCGGTCCATCTCGGCCTGCGTCTTCGGCGCCGACGACTGCTTCGCGCCGGAAACGGGCTGGGCTGCGGGAGTGAATTCAAGGTCGGGAAGCGGCTCGCGCGCCTTCGCGGTCTCTTCCGCCGTCTCTTCCGGCGCCCCCGGGAGCACGGAATGCCCCCCCGGGGCGGGAGCCGTAGCCGGCTTCGGGCGCATGATCTCGCCCTGCGGCACCTTCTGGGCCTTCTTCTTGAATAGCGAAAAAACCATGCTCACCTCGAATGCAGAGCCTCTCTTTTAGCACGCCGCAAGGCGTCACGCAATGACCCGTCCCAACGCGATGGGCGGCAATGCCCGCAGCGGCGCGAACGGCTGGTCCGGCCCGGGGGCCGGCAGGCAGTCCAGCCAGCGCAACCGCCCGGTCACCAGACTGCGGCCTGTCTGTTTCGACACGAGCAGAACCGTTCTTGGCAAGCGAGATGAGTCGATCTAGGATCATTTGCTGTTCGCGAGGCTGCCAGCGTGACGGAATCCGGGACGATCCAGAGGCGGGAGGAGGGAACGATGATGATGGCTACAGCGGTCGAAACCGTCGAAGCGCGGGTCCGCTCGCTCGCTTCAATCGGCTACGACGAGGACAGTTGGGGGGGCGGCGTCTTCGGCGTCGTCGAGAATCCCTCCCCGTTCCCCCGAATCAACGGGTTGCGCAACCGGTTCCTGGATGATCGGCCGCGCCCGCCACCGAGGCCTGCCGCAAGCACGAGGGGAAGCCGCAGCAGATCAAGGTTGCCGCCGTGCTCGGCCACATCCTGAAGAACGTCTCCCTGCAGATCGCGGAAGGCCAGTTGCTGGCCGGCGACAGCGCGGCCCCGCCGAAGTCGTGCCCGATTTACCCGGAGTTCTCGTACGGCTGGATCGTCAACGAGCTGCAGGGGAACGGCGTTCCCGTCATTCGTGAGCGGCCGAACAACCGATACACCTATGACGACAAGGTGCGTGACGAGCTGCTGGGCATCGCCGACTACTGGCAGGGAAGGACGCTTTCCGATGCGATGATCAGTCGCCTGTCCCCGGAGGAGATGAAGGGCGACTTCATGGGCATCATGCTCTACTCGACGAGTCTGTACCGCGTCGCGGGCATCGGTCACCTGGTTCCCGACTGGCAGCGGCTGCTGGACCACGGTTACAAGGGCATGCAGCAACGCGTTCAGGCGGCTCTCGACGCGCTCGCCGCCGACGATCCCCGCCGTGACTTCTACCGCGCCGAACTGATTGTCCTGGAGGCCTCGCAGGCCTACATCCACCGCTACGCCGACCTCGCCCGCTCACAGGCGCTCGAAGCCGCGGGCGAACGCCGCGCCGAGCTCGCCCAGATGGCCGACAACTTCGACTGGATCGCCGAGAACCCGCCGCGCACCTTCTGGCAGGCTTATCAGCTGATCCACCTGGCGTGGAGCATCATCATGATCGAGTCCAACGGCCACTCGGTTTCGTACGGGCGCCTGGACCAGTTGCTCTACCGGTACTTCCGTCGCGACATCGACGAGGGGGTATGCAGCAAGGAGTTCATCCAGGAGGTCATCGAATGCCTGGCCCTGTTGAACAGCTCGTTCATGAAGCTGCGCGACTGGCTGACCACCCAAGCCAACAGTGGTCGCTTCCTCGGGACAACCACCGTCACGCTCGGCGGAGTCGATGCCGCCGGTGGTGATGCGACGAACGAATTGTCCGGGATGTTCGTTGACATGGTCGCCCATACCCGCATGAGCAATCCATGGACCGCCGTCCGCTTCCACGCGAAGACGCCGGACTGGTTTGCGAACAAGGTCGCGAAAGCCATGCGGATGGGGACCGGTGAACCGAAGCTGTTCAGCGACGAGGTGTGCATCCAGGCAATGACGAACACCGGGGTTACCCTTGAGGACGCTCGCGACTACGTGATCGTCGGGTGTGTCGAGCTGAGCGTTCCGGGCAAGGAGTACGGCTGGCACGATTCCGCCTATTTCAGCCTGGCCCGGGTTCTCGAGCTGGCGATCAACGACGGGTACGCCGCCGGTCGTGAGGATCTCGGCCGTCTCGGACCGGCCACGGGCCGCCTGGCCGACTTCCAGTCTTTCGACGAGGTCAAGCGGGCCTACGAGACCCAGATGAGGTATTGGGTCGACGTCATGGCTCGCAGCACCAACATCATCGACGACGTCCATCGCGAGATGAAGCCGCTGCCCTACCTGTCGCTTCTGGTCGACGACTGCCTCGGGCAGGGCCGCGACATCGGCACCGGTTCCGCCGTCTACAACTTCACCGGTCCGCAGGGTACGGGAGTGGGTACGACCGCCGACAGCCTGGCTGCGATCAAGCAGTTGGTCTTCGACGAGCGGAAGGTGACTGGGGCCGACCTGCAGGCCGCACTGCACGCGAACTGGGAAGGGCACGAGGTCCTGTACCACCTCGTCAACAGCGACATGGTGCACCACTACGGCAACGACGACGACTTTGCCGACGAGCTCGCCATTTATGCGACCGACGTCTACTGTGACGCGGTCGAAGGAATCAGCAACCCCCGCGGCGGGGTCTTTCAGCCAGGCGTCTACACCGTGTCGGCCAACATGCCGCTGGGCATGGTGCAGGCGGCGACGGCGGACGGGCGGAAGAACAACGAACCCCTGTCGGACTGCCTGGGTCCTGTGCACACCTACGTTGCCTCGCACGACCGCAAAGGCCCGACAGCAGTCATCCGGTCATGCGGTAAACTGCACCAGGCGCGGATGTCGAACGGCACGCTGCTGAACCCGCGATTCTCGCCGCCGAGCCTGTCCGGCGAGAACGGTGTGACCAACGTGGTGTCTCTGGCCAGGACGTACTTCAAGGAGGGCATCCACATGCAGTTCAACGTCATCGGCCGCGACCTGCTGGAGGATGCTTACAAGCACCCCGAGAAGTACCGAGGGCTGATGGTCAGGGTGGCCGGCTACAGCGCATCGTGGTCCGAGCTCAGCGACGAGCTCCGCCGCGACATCCTCTCCCGCACCGAGATGTCGTTCGACTAACCACGCCGGGGCGGCGCCCCGGAACCGGGCGCCGCCCCCGCAGACCAGCAAGGTCGAAATGAACGCTCATTACGACCCCGACGTCGAGGGCACGATCTTCAACATCCAGCGCTTCAGCGTGCACGACGGCCCGGGAATCCGGACCGTCGTCTTCATGAAGGGCTGCACGCTGCGCTGCCTGTGGTGCAGCAACCCGGAGAGCCTGCATGCCCGTCGCCAGATCGGCGTGTACCCACAGCGCTGCATCGGCGTGGACAAGTGCGGGATGTGCCTCACCGTCGCACCCGACCCGGCGGCCCTGGTTGTCGAGGATGGGCGGGTGACCCGGCTGGACGCGGACGACCCGCAGGACTACTTCGCCTGCGCCGCGGTGTGCCCGACCGACGCCCTGAAGGTCTGGGGGCAGCGCGCCACCGTCGGCGAAGTCATGCGCGAGGTGCTGGCCGACCGGGATTTCTACGAGGAATCCGGTGGCGGGCTGACCCTGTCCGGCGGCGAAGCCCTTGCCCAGTCGGCGTTCGCCGTCGAGCTGTTGCGAGCGGCGAGGGCCGAGGGTGTGAACACCTGCGTCGAGACGGCTCTCAACTACAAGCCGCAGATCCTGGACGCCGCCCTGCCGTTCATCGACCTGGCGCTGTGCGACCTGAAGGCCCGCGACAGCGCCGCGCACCAGCGGTTCACCGGAGCGCCGAACGAGCAGATTCTGGCCAATCTCAGGAAGGTCGTCGACTACGGGACGCCGGTTGTCATCCGGATTCCCGTCGTCCCCGAGCACAACGCGACCGAGCAGAACATGCGCGAGACGGCCCGCTTCGTCGTCGACGAGTTGGGTGGGCGAGTTCTGCAGATCCAGCTGCTGCCGTTCCGCAAGCTGGGCGAGGACAAGTACGCCTCACTCGGGATGGCCTACCCGATGGCCGGTCTCAAAACCCCGGAGCGCGAGGAGTGGGAGAAGAACATTCGCCATTTCGTGGACATCATGCGGGACATCGGCGCCCCTGCCGTGGCGGGGGCCGGCAACCGCATCGAGGTTCCAGGTTCCCGACGTCATCAGGAGATCCCGTCGAATGTCCAGTAGCCCGGAGCAATCCCTCGCAGCGCCTCCCGGCGACTGCGACGAATGGACGATCGGCAGCGCGGGCGTCGCCAGCGCGCCGTCCCCGTTCCCCCGCATCAACGCGCAGCGCGACCGCTACCTGACCAGCGACTACTCGGTGGAATCGCAACGGGCCGTCCTGGTAACCGAGGCCTATCGCCGCCATGCGAACGAGCCCCAGGTCGTGAAGGTCGGGCATGCCTTCGCGCACATCGTCACGAACATGAAGATCTGGATCGACGACCTCGAGCTCATCGTGGGCAACTGCGTCGAACCAGCCAAGGCCTGCCCCGTGTTCCCGGAGTTCTCCTACGACTGGGTGGTGGATGAGCTCGCTCACCAGCCCTTCAGGAGCAGGCCGCACAATCGCTATGAGCACACCGGGGCGGTCGACGAGGATCTGCTCGGCATCGCCGGCTTCTGGCGCGGCAACACCGTGGCCGACCTTATCCTGGAGACGCTGTCCGCCGGGAATGTCCAGGGGTCGACGCACGACGGCGAGGGCGTCTACTCCGTCGAGATGTGCATCAACGGCGGCATCGGCCACGTGGTACCGAACTTCGGTGTCGTCTACCAGAACGGCTGGCGCGGCATCCGCGAGAGCGTACAGGCAAGGATCGCCAGCCTCGATCCGGCAATGCCCGACCACACGGCACAGCGGGACTTCCACCGGGCCCAGCTGATCGTTATCGACGCCAACATCGATCTGTACAAGCGTTACGCGAGGCTGGCCGGCGAACTGGCGGAACGTGCAGCGGAACCGCGGCGGACCGAGCTCCTGCGGATCGCAGCCAATTGCGGCTGGGTCGCCGAGAACCCGCCGCGCACCGTGTGGGAGACGCTCCAGCTCGGCTTCCTGATCGCCAACAGCGTGCTCATCGAGTCCAACGGCCATTCCGTGTCGTTCGGCCGATTCGACCAGGCCATCCATCCCTTCTACCAACGCGACATCGGCAACGGTGCCGCGACGCCCGAGTTCGTCCAGGAACTGATCGAGAGCGTGATGATCAAGTTCTGCGGCTACCTGAAGCTGCGGGACTGGCGCACCACACAGCACAACAACGGGCGTTGCCTCGGAGGACTGACCGTGACCATCGGGGGTGTGGACGCCGAGGGCGGAGACGCTTCGAACGAGCTGACCTACATGGTGCTCGATGCGGTGGCACACACCCGGCTCAGCCAGCCGTGGGTGATGCTTCGCCTGCACCCTGGAACGCCGCAGCTGCTGATGCAGCGACTGACGAACGTCATCAAGATAGGCACCGGCGAACCAAAAGTCATCAACGACGGTGTCATCATTCCTGTCATGGTCGATCAGGGTAGAAGCCTGGAAGAAGCCAGGGACTACAGCATCGTCGGGCTGGTCGAGCCCGACACGGCCGGACGTGAGTACGGGTGGCACGACAGTGCCTACTTCAGCATGGCGAAGGTTCTCGAGCTCGCCCTCAACGACGGCAGGCCGGTGGATCGTGCTGCATCTGGGCCAACCGGCCCCGCCACCGGCAGCCTCGCCGACTTCACCAGCTTCGAACAGGTGCAGGAGGCGTTCGAGGCACAGATGGCTTACTGGGTCGACCAGATGGTGCGCGCTGTCACGGTGATCGACATCGCTCACCAGTCGCTCAAACCGCTTCCCTATCTTTCCCTGCTCGTCGCCGATTGCACGGAGCAAGGATGTGACGTGACCGCCGGCGGTGCGCGCTACAACTCCACCGGCGTTCAGGCAGTGGGTCTGGGGACAGTCGCGGACGGGCTGGCGGCAATCAGGCATCTCGTTTTCGATCGTCGCCTGACCACCGGCGCCGAGCTGCTGGCGGCCATGAGCGCCAACTGGGAGGGCTTCGACTACTTGTACGCCCTGGTCAACGGCTCGAAGGTGCCGCATTACGGAAACGACGACCCCTATGCCGACGACCTGGCCCGCTATGCCGCGGCAGTATGGTGCCGAGAGGTGACGCGCCACGATGATGCGCATGGAGGCAGGTTCCAGCCGGGCATGTTCAGCGTCTCATCCAACATCCCCTTCGGGAAGATGCAGGGCGCCTCGCCGGACGGCAGGCGGGCGGGCGAGCCTCTCTCCGATGGCATCGCACCTGTGCACAACGAGCCCGGTCCGCATGACCACAAGGGCGTCACCGCGATCATCAACTCCGCTGCCCGACTCGATCAGCGGCTTCTGACGAACGGCGCCCTGCTCAACATCAGGATCGTGCCCAGCTCGCTCGAAGGCCCGCAGGCGGACGACAACCTCGCCTCGCTCATCCGGGCGTATTTCAGGCGCGGCGGCTCGCACCTGCAGATCTACGTCGAGAGCAGGGAAGTCCTGATCGATGCCGATGCCCACCCGGACAAGTATCCCGGGTTGCTGGTGTATGTGAACGGCTACAGCACGCTGTGGGACGAACTCGGGGAGACTCTCAAGCGCGAGATCATCGCGCGGTCCGAACTGTCGATCGACGAGAACACCGGTCTGACGCCCCCTGGCCAGGGATTCTGATGATCATGCTCCCGCTGGCGTGGTCCGGCGCGTGCCCGGCGGCACGCGCCCCGGCATCTACAGCTTGTAGATCCAGCTGGCGATCACGAAATAGTTGAGAACCCCGAGAATGTCGATGGCGGTGGTCACGAACGGGCCGGTGGCGACTGCCGGATCGACCTTCAGGCGCTGGAAGAGCATCGGCAGCAGCACCGCCAGCAAGGCGGCGCCGGTCATGTTGCCGAGTATGGTCAGACCGACGACCTGGCCAAGCTGCAGGCTGTTGTGCATGAAGTAGCCGTAAAGCGCCAGGATCACGCCGTAGAATGCCCCCAGCGCGAGGCCGACGCGGAACTCCTTGAATACCAGCGGCACCGTGTCCCTGACGTCGATGGCGCCGGTCGCCAGACCGCGCACGGCCACGGTGGCGGACTGCACGCCGACGTTGCCGGCCATGCCCATGATCACCGGCAGGAAGGCGCTGAGCACCAGCACCTGTTCGAGTATCTCCTCGTAGCCCCCGATCACCGCCGTCGCCGCCAAGCCGCCGATGAATGCGGCGAGCAACCACGGCAGGCGGATCCAGGCGATCTTCAGCGCCGAGTGGGTCAGCGTCTCCGACTCGCTGGTACCCGCCATTTTCAGCATGTCCCGCGTCGTCTCTTCCTCGATGACTTCGATGACGTCATCGACCGTGACCATGCCGACCAGGACACTGTCGGCATCGACCACGGGCACGGCGAGCAGGCGATACTTGTCGACCAGCAGGGCCACCGTGGTCTGGTCGGTGTCGGTGGTCACACTCATCACACGCCGGTTCATGATGTTGTGGAGCACCGTGTTGGGCCGCGACAGCAGCAGTTGGCGCAGCGAGACGACACCCACCAGCCGCCGGTCCTCGTCGGTCAGGTAGAGATAGAAGACCATCTCGACGGCTTCACGGCCGCGAATGTTGTCGATCGCCTGCTCGACCGTGAGGCTGTGCGGCAGCGAGAAGATATCGGTGGTCATGATGCCGCCGGCGCTGTTCGGGTCGTACTTGAGCAGGGTTTCGACTTCCGCCTTGCTGTCGCGGCCAAGCAGGGCCATCAGTTCGGTACGCTGATCTTCGGGCAGATCGCCGATGAGGTCGGCGAGGTCATCCGGGGGCAGACGTTCGAGCAGGCTGGCCAGTTGCGTGGGGCTCGACTCGGTCATCACCCGCTGGCGCAAGCCCTGGTTCATCTGCCCGAAGACTTCGGACGCCAACGCCTTGTCGTCAAGCACATGGAAGATGTCCACCATATGCTCGGGCGGAAGGTCATCGAGAATCGCCGCCAGGTCGGCGGGGTGGAGCCGCCCCAGCATCTTCTGCAGCGAGCTGCGGGCGTCGCGGTGATAGAGGCGGTCGATGGTTTCGATGAGCCGCTTCTTCTTGGTGTCGTAGGTGTTCGGCGTGACCGGCTTGGTATCTACATCGATGTGCATCTTGATTCCCCCCAACCAATGTGCGTGCAGGACGACTTGACGTCTTGCTGAAAATGCTGCGCAAACGCGGTATCAATGGAGTGTAAACCCGGCACCGCACGGGGTCCAGCGACATTTCATTTTTTGGGTCGATTTGCCGGATTGCCGCGGTGGCTGCTCGCCAGCGGGCTCAATCGACCTGGACCAGCAAGCCCTTCAAATACTCGCCTTCCGGGAAATTCAGCGCCACCGGATGGTCCGCCGAGCCCGTCAGCCGGCGGACGATGCGCGCCTCGCGGCCAGCATCGAGCGCCGCACCGGCGACGATCTTCTGGAACAATTCGAGCCCGATGCCGCCGGAGCAGGAGTAGGTCATCAGCAGGCCGCCCGACCTGAGCAGCCGCAAGCCGAACACGTTGATATCCTTGTAAGCGCGCGCCGCGCGCTCGGCGTGGGCGGCCGAAGAAGCGAACTTGGGCGGATCGAGGACGATCAGGTCGAACATCCGGCCGTCCTTGCGGAAATCGCGCAGCGCCGAGAAGACGTCGGCCTCCCGCCATTCGGCGCGCGCGGCCGGCAGTTGCGGATTGAGCGCCAGACACGCCCGCGCCTGCGCGAGCGCCGGGCCGGAGGAGTCGATGGACAGCACGCTCGCCGCGCCGCCGGCCAGCGCCTGCAGCGAGAAGCCGCCGCTATAGCAGAAGCAGTTGAGCACCTCGCGGCCGGCCGCCAGCTCGCCGAGCAGGGCGCGGTTGTCGCGCTGGTCGAGGTAGAAACCGGTTTTGTGGCCGCCGACGATGTCGACCGCAAGCGTTACGCCGTTTTCCTCGATCGCCAGCGGCGATTCCGGCGCCTCCCCGTGCAGCCAGCCGGTCGCCGGTTGCAGTCCTTCGAGTCCGCGCACCTCGGAATCGGAACGCTCATAGACGCGGGCGCAGCCGGTCTTGATCAGCCCGGCGACGATCGCCTTGCGCCACTTGTCGGCGCCGGCCGAGGTCAGCTGGACGACGACGGTGTCGCCGTACTGGTCGGCGATGACGCCGGGCAGTCCATCCGATTCGGCGTGGATCAGGCGCAGCCCCGCCTGGCCGCGCAGTTCCGGCAGCGCCTGGCGGCGCGCCACGGCGGCGGCGACGCGGCGCTTGAAGAAGGCGTCGTCGACCGATTCCGCCGGGTCGAATGTCCAGAAACGGGCGCGGATCTGCGAGCGCGGGCTGTACGCCGCGCGGCCGAGCGGCCGCAGGTTGTCGGCCAGCACCTCGACGGTGTCGCCCGGGCGCGCCCGGCCTTCGAGACGCCCCAACGCGCCGGCGAACAGCCACGGGTGGTGCAGCCGGAACGCCGAACGCTCCTTGCCCGGCAGGAGAATGAGCTGAGCCATGTTTTCCCGGCCTCAAATGAAAAGCCCCGGCTGCCTCGCGGCAACCGGGGCCAGGAAGAACCCGGCAGCGGCTCAGCCGCCCAGCATCTTGCGGTTGCGGGCGTGACACTCGGCGGCGTAGACGACCTTGAACAGGGTCTTGCCGGCGCACTTGAAGAGGCGCTTGCTGGACTTGGAAACGCAGCGGCGCTCCAGGGAAGAACGGCGGGTACGGTTGATGCCCATGACTGACTCCTTGAATCCGGCAAATTCTCGAAACGGCGCATCATAGAGCCTGCGGCACCACAGGTCAATCGAAGCGTGAATCCCAAATTCCGCGATTGAAATTCTGACAGCCCGAGGGCGGGGATTTATTGGCGTTATGGACCTGGAAATTGACGGCGAGGGAGAGCAACGAGCGGCCGCGCAAGCACACGCGCGGCGATGGTCA
>JAFLDQ010000122.1 GCA_017302355.1 Dechloromonas sp. | reverse complement strand
CAGCAGGATGTCCGCGCCGACGACGGCGCGTCCGCCGTCGGCGCTGTGGGCCAGCGTCGTGCCGACCCGCTGGCTGGAGAAGAAGAGGTAAGCTGCGGGCCGCCGACCAGGCTGCTGGCGACTTTCATGCCGCCTTGCCCGGGTAGCGGCAAAGGTCGGCGACGACGCAGCGGCCGCATTCGGGCTGGCGCGCCCTGCATACGTAGCGCCCGTGCAGGATCAGCCAGTGGTGCGCATTCCTGGCGAATTGCGGCGGGGTGGCCTCGAGCAGCTTCTGCTCTACTTCGAGCGGGGTCTTGCCGGGCGCCAGACCGGTGCGGTTGCCGACGCGGAAGATGTGCGTGTCGACGGCGATCGTCGGCTGGCCGAAGGCGGTGTTGAGGACGACGTTGGCCGTCTTGCGGCCGACGCCCGGCAGCGCCTCGAGCGCCACGCGCTCGTCGGGGACCGCACCGCCATGCCGCTCGACGAGCAGGCGGCAGGCGGCGATGACGTTCCTCGCCTTGGTGCGGAACAGGCCGATGGTCTTGATGTATTCGGCGAGGCCCTCCTCGCCGAGCGCCAGCATCGCCTCCGCGGTCGGCGCGACCGGGAAAAGCCGCGCCGTCGCCTTGTTGACCCCGACATCGGTCGCCTGCGCCGAGAGGATGACGGCGATCAGCAACTGGAACGGCGTCGCGTATTCGAGTTCGCTGGCCGGCGCCGGGTTGGCCGCCGCCAGGCGGGAATAGAATTCGGCGATCTGGGTCTTGGTCACGGGGCAGGCAGTGCGGGGTTTGTCCGGGGTGGCCGGATCGGCAGCGTTCCACAGTGCCCGATTCTACCTGACGCGCACCCTTCGCGTCCGATCGGCGCAGGAAGCGGCAGGGCGAGATGACTGTCGGAAAACTTTACAGCGGGTCGCCGTGGCGCTCGCGCGTGGAACGGACAATCGGGAAAAATCAACGATCTGCCGCGGTTGGTATCTTTTTTGCATACAAATGCGCGGAGGGCGCGGCTTGACGGTTCTGGGAGGTTTGCCGGATCGACCGGGGGCCGCAAACGCATCGGCCGGTTGCGCCGGGGTCATTTGACATGGTGCTTGCGAAAGGGGGACACAATGAAGAAGCTTGCCGCCAGCATGGCGCTGATGGTTTCCATCGGCTTGCCGATCTCGGCGAATGCCGCGCTGCAGGAACTGACCAATCTGTATGTCTTTGGTGACAGTCTTTCGGATGGTGGAAACAGCGGGCTGGCGAGTGGGGGCTTTCCTCCATCACCCTATTACAACGGCCAGTATTCCAACGGCCCGGTCGCCGTCGAATACCTGTGGCAGGCCTACAACCCGGGCGACAAGAGCTTCACCCCGTCGCTTGCCGGGGGCACCAACTATGCGATCGGCGGCGCCACGAGCGGGGTAGCCAACTACAATTCGGTCAACCCCAGTGTTCCCGGATTTCTGCAACCCGCTTACGACAACCTCGGCAACAACTGGCAGTTGCAGACCTTCACGCAACAACACCCGGTCTTCGATCCGGCGACTTCGCTGTTCGTCGTCTGGCTGTTCCCGAACGACCTGTTCAATTACTCCGCGACAGGCCAGCTTCCAGGCACGGCATTGGGTGCTGCGGGCGGTCCCGGGACTGTCGAGCAACTGATCGGCAACGGCGTCGGCAACATCCTTTCCACCGTCGGGTACCTGGCATCCTTGGGCGCCCAGCATTTTCTGGTACCCAACCTGCCGGACATCGGCAAGACGCCGTCCTACGTCGGCACGCCGGCGGAGGCACGGATGACGGCGTTGAGCAGCGCCTTCAATTCCTACCTTGGTCAGTGGCTGACCCTCCTCGACACGGCGCTGACGCCGGCCGAGATCGTCCAGTTCGACACTTTCGCGCTATTCAACAGGATCATCGCCGACCCCGGCGCCTGGGGCTTCGAATTCACCGACGAGGCGTGTGTCGATAATCTTGCGAGCGGCCGGTGCAACCCGGGCAACTGGGACAAGTGGGTGTTCTGGGATTCGGTGCACCCGACGACCAAAGCGCATGCAATTCTTGGGCGGGAGTTCGCCGCATCCGTTCCCGAGCCCGGCACGCTCTTCCTGCTGGCGATCGCTCTCCTCGGAGTCGCCGCCTCGCGCCGACGCATGGTGCGCTAGCGCGCAGCTGATCCGTCCGGTTTGGAGCCCCGCTGCGGCGGGGCTTTTTTTCAGGGGCGCTGGGGGCAATGTGGCCGCCGACGGAGGCGTCGCCCGCCCGGTGCGGGCAGCGCCTGGCGACGCGATTGCGGCCGCGCTAGCCGAGCAGCGCAACCGACTTGATCTGCGCGCAAAGCGCGAGTCCGGGGCGGATGTCGAGGTGTCGCGCCGAACGGTTGGTGATGCGGGCCAGCAGCGGGTTGCCGGCGACGTCGAGACGGACCATGACGTGGCCCGGCGTGGCGGTCGCCGCAAGGTCGACGACACGCGCGGCGACGCAGTTGAGGATGCTGGTCCGGGTTTGCGGGACCAGCGCCAGGCTGACGTCGCGGGCGTGGATGCGGCAGCGCAGCGAAGCGCCGACGGGTTCCTCGCGGCGCGAGACATGGATGTGGCCGCCGGGGAATTCGAGCCGGGTCAGTTCGTCCTCCTCGTGTTCGGCGACGACGGTTGCGATGACCACGCCGGCATCGTCGGCGAAGGCGGTGGGCAGGTCGATGCGCCCCAGCACATCGTTCAGCGGCCCGCTGGCGATGGCCGCGCCCTGGTCGAGGAGGACGATGTGATCGGCGAGGCGGGCAACCTCGTCGCGGGCGTGGCTGACGTAGATGACCGGGATGGCCAGTTCACGGTGCAGGCGTTCGAGATAGGGCAGGATTTCCAGCTTGCGCGCGAGGTCGAGTCCGGTCAGCGGCTCGTCCATCAGCAGGATTCGCGGCGCGGCGAGGAGGGCGCGGGCAATGGCGACGCGCTGCCGCTCGCCGCCGGAGAGTTGCGCCGGCATGCGTTCGAGGAGGTGGGCGATGCCGAGCAGTCCGGTGATTTCCGGCAGGGAAAACCCGATCGTCGTGGTCGACGCCCGTTTTTGCCCGAATTCCATGTTGCCGCGCACCGAGAGATGCGGAAACAGGCTGGCTTCCTGGAAGACCACGCCGAGGGCGCGGCGGTGGGTGGGCACGAAGAGCTTTCGGGCCTCGTCCTGCCAGACCGTGTCGCCGATCGCAAAGCGGCCGTCCGCGGCGCGCTCGAGGCCGGCCATGGCGCGCAGGCAGGTCGTCTTGCCCGAGCCGGACGGGCCGAAGAGCGCCGTGATGCCGGACCCCGGCAGGGTCAGGTCGACATCGAGAGCAAACTTGTCGCGGTCGACCCGGAATCGGGCCCGGATCTCCGGGTTCATGCCAGCTCTTTTCGCGCCGGGTTGAAGGTGTACAGCGCCAGCAGCACCAGGAAGCTGAACAGCAGCATGCCGCCGGACAGCCAGTGCGCCTGCGTGTATTCGAGCGCTTCGACGTGGTCGTAGATCTGCACCGAGATAACCCGTGTCTGCTCCGGAATGTTGCCGCCGATCATCAGCACGACGCCGAATTCACCGACGGTATGGGCGAAGCCGAGAATGGCGCCGGACAGGAAACCGGGTTTCGCCAGCGGCACGGCCACCGACCAGAAGGCGTCCCACGGGCTGGCGCGCAGCGTCGCCGCGACTTCGAGCGGGCGTTCGCCGATGGCCTCGAAGGCGTTCTGGATCGGCTGCACGACGAAGGGCAGCGAGTAGAACACCGAGGCGATGACCAGGCCGGGGAAGGTGAAGGGGAGCAGGCCGAGGCCGAGGGCTTCGGTCAGCCGCCCGACCGGGCCATTCGGCCCCATGGTGACCAGCAGGTAGAAGCCGAGCACCGTCGGCGGCAGCACCAGCGGCAGGGCGACGGCGGCTCCGACGACGCCCTTGAGGCGCGAGCGCGTGCGGGCCAGCCACCAGGCGATCGGCGTGCCGACCAGGAGCAGCACCAGGGTGACCACCGTCGCCAGCTTGACGGTCAGCCAGACCGCGGCGAGATTCGGGGAATCCATCGGCGTCTCCGGAATCAGCGCGATGCGTCGCCAGCGGGCTGGCGGAAGGCGCACGCCGGATCGCCCTGCCGGGCAGGCGGCAGGGCGATCGCCGCCGGCTTCTCGCCGGCCCTGACGCGGAGCACGCCATTGTGGCGGATGGATCCGCGCCGGCGGGCGCGAACCCGCCGGCGGGACAGCGGGCAGCGCCAGGATGCGGTGTCCATTGCCGTGCCAGAACCTCGCCGGGTCAACCGGGACTAGTAGCCTGTCCCATGGATTGCGGAACAAGATGAAAAAGCGGGATTTGCGTTGCCGGCGAGGCGCGAACCGCGGCAACAGCCGCAGCTATTGCGAGGATGAGCAACGAAGCCCGCGGCGCAAAGACAAGTTTTCATGTTTCGTAATCTGTGGGGCAGGCTACTGGAAGCGCATCTGCAGGTGCAGCAGCAGGTAGGCGACGATGATGACCGTCACCAGCGATCCGGCGACCAGCGGGATGCCGAACCGGGCGAACGACGCCGAGGTGTAGCCGCCGGGCTGCATGACCATCAGGTTCGACTGGTGGCTGAACGGGTTGATGAAGGTGAACGAGATGCAGGTGCCGATCAGCGCCAGCAGGGTCACCGGGTTGATGCCGAGTTCGTTGGCGATGCTGATCGCCACCGGGGTCAGGATCGACGCGGCCGCCGCGTTCGTCACCAGGTTGGTGACGACCGCCGTCGTCAGCGCGAAGACGATGACGACGAGCAGCACGCTGCCTCCCGCGAGCTGCCTGATCGCGTCGGCGAGCACGGTGGCGAGCCCGCTCTCGACGACGATGGCGCCGAGCGCCACCGACCCGACGAGGATGAACAGGACGTTCCAGTCGAGCGCGCGCACGGCGGACTTCGGCGTCAGGATGCCGGTGAGCACCATGAGTACCGCTCCGGTCACCGAAGCCATTTCCACCGGGACCAGGCCGAAGGAAGCCGAGACGATGACCGCGACCAGGATGGCGAGGGCGAACGCGGTCTTGGCCGGCTGCGGGGTGAGCCCGGCGGCGCGCTCGAACAGCGTCACCTCCGGCTGGTCGACGAGCAGGGACTTCCTCGGCGCGGTGACGTACGCGGTTGCGCCCGGGCGCACCTCGGTATCGCGCAGGGGGATCGTGGTCTGCGCCGCGATGACGCGGATGCCGCCGTCGGTCTCGAAGTCGCGCACCGTCCCGTTGGCGCCCGAGCCGACGGAAACCCGGTACAGGCGCTGTTCGGCCAGGCCGAAGAGCGGGCTGCCCCACAGGGCGGTGACGCCGCTTTCGGTCGCCGAGAAGACCAGGGTGTCGCCGGCCTCGATCGCGGAAGACGGATCAATGTCGTCATCCCAGCGGCGGATCGTGGCGAGGGCGTACTGCTGCGTCTGATCGATCCCGAAGTCGGCGGCCACCCGGCCAATCGCCAGTGCCTTTCCGGAGACCGGGATCTCAACCCGCCAGTCCCGCGTCGCCGTTTCCGTCTCCCCCTGGCCGCGCAGCATCAGCGGCGCGGTCAGGTACACGATCACCGCGCCGACGATGGCGACCGGCAGCGCCACCGGCGCGAACGACAGCATCGCCATGTCGATGCCCGCCGGCGCGGCGATGCCGGCGATGAGCAGGTTCGAGCTGGTGCCGATCAGGGTGACCGACCCGGCCAGGGTCGTGATGTGGGCGATGGGCAGCAGCAGCTCGCGGGCGCTGATGCCGCGGTTCTGCTCGAGTTCCTTGGCCGCCGGGACGAGCATGGCGACGATCGGGGTGGTGTTCATCAGGCCGGAGCCGGTGCCGATGGGCAGCGCCAGCCGACGCAGGGCCTGCTGGGCGCTGGTGACGGTCGACAGCAGCGCCCAGGTGACGCGCGATACCGCGCCGGTATGGACGATGCCCTTGGCGATGACGAGCATCGCCCCGACGGTGATGATCCCGCCATTGTTCAAACCGGCGAAAAGCGCCGGCACCGGGGCCAGCCCGGTGACGCCGGCGACGCAGATCGCCGTGGCCAGCGCGAGGACCGCGGGAACCCGCCCCGACGCCATGGCGACGAGGGTTGCGAGGACGACCAGAGCGGCGAAATAGATCACGTGACGATTCCTTTCTGCGGGACTTCGGGCAGTCCCTCGATGGCGACGGTTCCCGCCAGCCTGGGTTGCTCCTGCACGTCGGGCAGCCAGGCGCGGTTGACCGCTCGGGGATCGGCAATCATACCGAAGTTGCCGGCGATTCGGGTCATGATCTGGCTGGCGCCGCCCGAAATAGCGTCACGGCGAACCCTCGCGGCCGGCCACTCGGGCTGCATGCAACGACAGCGCCGCGCGAGGAAATCACATCGGGTCGATCTGATCGCCGCAAATCTGGCCGATCGCCGTCACGCCGGAAAGCGCCATGGCGACCTCGAGTTCCTTCTTGAAGGTGGCGAGCAGGCCGGCGATGGCGGCCTCGCCGCCGGCGGCCAGCGCCCAGGCCCAGGGACGGCCGATCATCACGCCGCGGGCGCCGAGGGCGACCGCCTTGAAGACATCGAGCCCGCTGCGCACGCCGCCATCGACGTAGATTTCCAGGCGCTTGCCGAGCGCGGCGACGACCCCGGGCAGCTTGGAGATCGAGGAATGGACGCTGTCGAGCTGGCGCGCGCCATGGTTCGAGACGACCAGGCCATCGGCGCCGACCTCGGCCGCGCCGAGCGCGTCTTCCGGCTCCTGGATGCCCTTGAGGATCAGTTGGCCCTTCCAGATGCCGCGCAGCCATTCGATGTCCCGCCAGGTCACCGACGTGTCGAACTGGGCGTCGATCCAGGTGCGGTAGGCCTTGAGGTCGGTCGGGTCGGGAACCAGGTCGGCGAGGTTGCCGAAGCTGTGCGGCTTGCCGCGTACCCCGACGTCGACAATCCAGCCCGGCCGGGCGCCGAGTTGCCAGGCCTTGCCGAGCTTGCCGCGGAGCGAGTTGTCGAGCATGCCGTTGCGCGTGTCGCGGTGGCGCATGCCGGCCAGCGGCAGGTCGATGGTGAACACCAGCGTCGTGCAGCCGGCGCCCATCGCCCGCTCGAGCAGATTGCGGACGGTGGCCCGGTCGCGGATCATGTAGAGCTGGAACCAGAACGGCTTGCTCGCCGCCGCCCGCACCTCGTCGAGCGGGCAGATGCCCACGGTCGACAGGGTAAACGGCACGTTTTTCGCGTTCGCCGCGCGCACCGCCTGCACCTCGCCGCGCCGGGCATAGAGGCCGGCCATGCCGACCGGCGCCAGGACGACCGGCATGTCCGCCGGCTCGCCGGCGAGCTGCGTCGAGGTGTCGGTGTTCGAAACGTCGATCAGCACCCGCTGCCGGATGCGGATCTTCTGGAAGTCGCCGACGTTGTTGGCCAGCGTGATCTCGTCGTTGGCGCCGCCATCGATGTAATCGAACAGGAAGCGCGGCAGGCGCCTTTCGGCGAGGCGGCGGTAGTCCAGCGTGGTCGCCGGCAGGATGTTCAGGGTGCGGCCCATTGCGACTCCGTCAGAGGACCTTGCCCGGATTGAGAATGCCTTTCGGGTCGAGCGCGGTCTTCAGCGTGCGCATCAGCGCGATCTCGTTCTCGCTGCGGCTGACCTTGAGGTAGGCCTTCTTCTCCAGGCCGATGCCGTGCTCGGCCGATACCGAGCCACGGAAGGCGGCGAGCGGCGTATAGACCAGCGCCTCGATCTTCGGCCGTGACGCCAGGTAGTCCTGCGGCTTGACCTGGACGATCACGTGCAGGTTGCCGTCGCCGAGGTGGCCGAAGATCCACAGCTTGTGGTCGCCGATCGCCCCGGGCAGCGCGGCGCGGAGATTGTCGGCGAAATTCTCCATCTCGCTGATCGGCAGCGAGATGTCGAAGACGACCGGCAGCCCGCCGTGCAAGACCTGCTCGACGTCGTCGCGCAGCGCCCAGAAGGCCTGGCAGTCGGCCTCCGATTGCGAGATGGCCGCGTCGACAATGAGCCCGGATTCGAATGCCGACTCCATCGCGCTGTTGAATCGCTGCGTGTCGAGTTCGCGGTCCGCGCCCTGGCTCTCGACGAGAACGTAGTACCGATAGTCCTGGGCGATCGGCGGCTGGCCCTTGGCCGGCGCCGTCGTCACCAGGCGGTAGAAGGGTTGCCACATCACCTCGAATGCCGACAGCGTGCCGCCCAGCGCACGATCGCTGTGCTTGAGGAAGCCGGCGACGGCAGCGAAACTGTCGATCCCGACGAAGGCCATGTTGGTCGTCGTCGGCCTTTCCCGCAGGCGCAGCACGAGGCGGGTGATGATGCCCAGGGTGCCCTCGGAGCCGATGAACAGGTGCTTGAGGTCGTAGCCGGCGTTGTTCTTGATCAAACGGTTGAGCGACGAAACGATGGCGCCGTCGGCCATGACCGCCTCGATGCCGAGCACCATTTCACGCGTCATGCCGTAGCGGATCACCCGGTTGCCGCCGGCGTTGACCGCCGCATTGCCGCCCAGGGTGGCCGAGCCGCGCGCGCCGAGGTCGAGCGGGAAGGCCAGGCCGTGCTCGTCGACCGCTTCCTGCAAGGTCTGCAGCACGACGCCGGCCTGCACGGTTGCCGTGCGCTGCACCGGGTCGATGTCCTCGATGGCGCGCATGCGCTCGAGCGACAGGATGATCTCGTCCGGTCCGGCGTCGGCGCCATGCACCAGGCCGGTCAGGCCGCCGTGCGTCACGACGCCGATGTTGTTTTCGAAACACCAGCGCATCACCCGCGATACTTCCTCGGTGTTCGCCGGGCGCACCAGCGCGGCGGCCTTGAGGTTGTCCGGGCGCAGGTAGCCGGCGGAACGGGTGGCGACGTCGGCGGCGTCGAGGACGGCGGTCTCGCCGACGAGTTGGCGCAAGGAATCGGTCAGGTTCATGGTGATCTCCCTCAAATCATCGCTTCGATCAGGTGCGGGCCCTTGCTCTTCATCGCCGATTCGTACTGCGCCGCGAACTCCTCGGCGGTCGTCGCACGGCTGGCCTCGACCCCCAGGCCGCTGGCGATCTGCGTCCAGCTCATTTCCGGATTGTGCAGGTCGAGCATCGACAGGGCCTTGGCGCCTGCGCTATCGATGCCGACCCGCTGCAACTCGATGTTGAGAATCGCGTAGGAGCGGTTGGCGTAGATCACCGTGGTCACGTCGAGCCGTTCGCGCGCCATGGTCCACAATGCCTGCATGGTGTAGGCCGCGCCGCCGTCGCCGTGCGGGCAGATCACCTTGCGCCCGGGCGCGGCCAGCGCCGCGCCGACGGCCAGCGGCAAACCCTCGCCGATCGAGCCGCCGGTCAGCGGCAGATGCGTGTGCGGCCGCGCCTGGGCGAGGGTCATCAGCAAGGGAAGGCTCGATGTCAGTGCTTCCTCGGCGTAAATGGCGTCGTCCGGCGTCAGTTGCGCGATGACTTGCGCGACGCTCAAGGCGCTGAGCGCGCCGCTCGGCAGTCCGGGCAGCTTGAGCGGAATGCGCATGGCTGGCCCGGCCGGGGCCCCCAGCGCATCGGCCAGATCCTGCAGCGCCCGGACGCCATCCTCGTGCGGCTGCGCCAGATGGCTGAACTCGCAATTCTCGGGAGCACACCAGCTCGGCTTGCCGGGATAGGCGAAAAAGGACACCGGCGGTTTGGAACCTACCAGAACGATCTGTTCGATGCCCTGGAGGAAGGCGACGATCTGCTCGGCGAAATAGGGAATGCGCTCGACCGGCACGCGGCCGGCGCCGAGTTCGGCATGCGGCGCGAAGGTGTCGCACAACAGGCGCGCGCCGGTCCTGGCCTGGACGCGGCCGGCGGCTTCCAGCCCGGCCCCGTGGAGCGCCGGGCCGCGCAGCAGCAACGCCGACTTCCTGCCGTTGCTCAACAGTCTCGCCACATTCTCGATGGCATCCTTGCCAACCTCCGACGGCCCGATGTCGGGCAGCATCTGGGCGGCATGGTCGGCAGGGTTCCACGCGGTATCCGCCGGCAGGATCAGCGTGGCGATTCCACCGGGTGAGGCGCGCGCGGCCTGGACGGCGCGGGCGGCATCGCCCGCCACGGCCTTGGCGCTCTTCGACTCGTGGATCCAGGAGGACACCGGCCGGGCGAAACCGACGATGTCGGAGGTCAGCAGCGCGTCGTACTGCAGGTGATAGGTGGCATGATCGCCGACGACATTGACGATCGGCGTGGCGGCACGGCGGGCGTTGTGCAGGTTGGCCAGGCCATTGGCCAGGCCGGGGCCGAGGTGGAGCAGCGTCGCGGCGGGTTTGCCGGCGACACGTCCGTAGCCGTCCGCCGCCCCGGTCGCCACGCCTTCGAACAGGCAGAGGACCGGGCGGATTCCGGGAATCGAATCCAGCGCCGCGACGAAATGCATCTCCGATGTCCCGGGGTTGGCAAAGCACACATCGACGCCACAATTGACCAGCGTCCTGGCCAGCGACTGGGCGCCGTTCATCTTCTCGTTCATCGAGCGTCTTCTCCGGAAATGGTCAGCGAACAGGAAATCGGATGCAGTATGCACAAGGGGATCGAATTCCTGCAACGGATTATCGTTCCATCCGG
>JAFLDQ010000121.1 GCA_017302355.1 Dechloromonas sp. | reverse complement strand
AAGAAGGAGGAAACACTTGTTGCCGCCGGCGAGCGCCTGCGCCGCCTGTAATGCCATTTCCAGACCAGCCGTGACTTTGTCGACTTCGCCTTGCCGTGCTACCTGCACTGTCGGCGGCTCGTCTTCGCGTCACAACTGATCTGGAAATGGCATAACAGCCGTTGACGCACCGCGACGGGCGGCCAATAATTCCGCCACCATAAAATCATCGAACTGGAAAGGAAGCCGTCATGGGCATGCTTCAGGAATTCCGCGAATTCGCGGTCAAGGGCAACGCGATGGACCTCGCGGTCGGCGTCATCATCGGAGGCGCCTTCGGCAAGATCGTCGAATCGATCGTCGGCGATCTCGTCATGCCGCTCGTCTCGCGCATCACCGGCCGCCTGGATTTCTCCAACCTATATGTGTTGCTCGGCGACAACCCGAAGAACCTGACCGCGCTCGCCGACATCAAGACGGCCGGCATCCCGGTCTTCGCCTACGGCAATTTCCTGACCATCCTGGTCAATTTCGTCATCCTCGCCTTCGTCATTTTCATGATGGTCAAGCAGATCAACCGCCTGCGCTCCGCCGAGCCGCCGGCGCCCGAGCCGGAAGCGCCGGCAACGCCGGAAGATGTGCTGCTGCTGCGCGAGATTCGCGATTCGCTGAAGAAGTAGGCCGCCGGCCGGAAAGGAAAGGGCCGCCGCGAGCGGCCCTCTTGCCTCCCGGGCCGCCATCGGCCCGCCGCGGGGGGCGCGAACGGGTTCAGATGTCGACGCTGACCCGCAGCGGCGCCACCTCCTTGTAGATCAGCAACTGCGGCGCCTTGCTCGAGACGGTGATGATCCGCGTTCCCGGCGGATAGATCAGGTGGTAGGTCAGAAACAGGTGCACCGTCTCGGCGTCCCGCAGGAGGTCGAGCAGGGCGGTGTAGCCGGGGTGGCGGCAGACCTCCGCACCGCGGTATTCCATTTCGCCCAGGCACATCGATTCCGCGCGGACGATCACCCGGGGCCGGGGTTTCCTGGAGCCAAACAGATCGTGGGTCAGCATGTCGCCGATCCTGGGCGTGACGATCGCGCCGATGCTGGACTCGCCGAAAAGCCACTCGACGGGCTGCCCCTCGCCACCCGGGTCCGGGACGTGATCGCCGAAGGTCTGGCACCAGCTGCGAAAGTAGGCGCGGTAGCGGCGGACTTCCCTGTCCATGAGCCCGGCCTCCTAGCGATCCTGCTCGCGCAACGCCCGGTCCATCAGGCTGCCCACGACATCGGTGATCGAGACGAATCCCTGCAACTCGTTGTTGTCGATGACCAGGACCCTTTTCACCGAGTACTGGATCATCAGCCGCGCCAGGTACCGGACTTCGAGATGCTGCGAGACCTGGAGCGCCGGCTTCTGGGCGATGTCGTAAACGTTGAGCAGGTCGATGTCGCCGTCGTCGGCGATCACCGCCTTGGCGATGTCGCGATAGGCGATCAGGCCGTGGGCGTCGCCGGCATGGCGCTTTTCGACCACCAGTGACTTGACGCCGCGCTCCTTCATCAGCATCAGCGCCTGACGCACGGTGGCGAGCGCGCTGATGGTGGCGACGTCCGTCTTCATGATTCCGGCAACCAGCATGGGACAACTCCTTTCGTCGATAAATGGGTTCCGCCGGGCAGCGAATGGCTGGCCGCGCTTGTTCACAGGGCATCCTCGACTTCGCGCCGGAACGTTTCCATCTGCGCCAGCCCGATGCCGATCACGCTGCCCAGCGGCAACGAAAAGGCCAGACCGCCGCCCGGCAGGTCCAGCTTCATCTCGGTCTTGACGGTCTTGAGAATGCGCGTCGCGAGTTGCTTCTCGACGACGCACAGGAGCAGCGATTCCCGGCGTTCGAGGCCGAGGCCGAGAAAGGTCTTGCGATCCTTCTGGCGCAGCCCCTTGCCCTTGAGAATGGTGATGCCGGTGGCGCCGGCCTCCTTGAGGATCCTGACCGCCGGGTTCTCGTCTTCTTCCGGAACAATCAGCACCACAGCAGAGAATCTCATGGTTTCTTCTCCTTGACAGGTTTTCTGGCGCGCAGCCACCAGGTGGCAAGCATGCCGTAGGACATGACGATGATCATCGGCAGCAGCGAGGCGAAGGCGATCAGGCCGAAACCGTCGATCATCGGGTCGCGGCCGGGTGTGCGTTGGGCCAGGCCGACGCCGAGCGCGGTCACCAGCGGCACGGTGACCGTCGACGTCGTCACGCCGCCGCAGTCGTAGGCGATCGGCACGATGAATTTCGGCGCGAACGGGGTCATCGCGAGCACGAACAGGTAGCCGGGGATCAGCCACCAGGCGATGTTCGTCCCGTCGATGATGCGCGCACAGCCGATGACGATGCCGATGCCGACGCCGATCGAGACCAGCGTGCGCAGCCACATGCCCTTCAACTGGCCCAGGCTGACTTCGTCGGCCTTGATCGACAGCGCGATCAGCGCCGGCTCCGCCATCGTCGTCGCGAAGCCGATCAGGAAGCCGTAGGAATATACCGCCCACATCGGGACGCCGTCGCGCATCAGGCCGTCGGTCATCTCGTCGCCGAGCGGGAAGAGTCCGACCTGCAGCCCCTCGTCGAACAGGAAGAGGCCGACGGCCACCAGGGCCATGCCCATCCCCAGCCCCTTGGGGTCGGCCAGCGGCCGGCGCAGGATGACGAAGCTCGAAAAGAGGACGACGGCGATGATCGGCAGCAGGTTCCTGACCATGATCAGGAAGTTCAACAGCATCTCGACGGCGGCGTCCTTGTGCAGGTCGTCGGTCGGCATCAGCAGCACCGCCGTTCCGGACTCGGCGGGCACGAAGAACAGGATGCCGTAGATCTGGATGATGATCATCGGCGCCAGCGCGCCGAAGGCGATCAGGCCGAAGCCGTCGAGCAGCGGATTGCGGCCGCGGATGCTGGTGGCCAGGCCGACGCCGAGGGCGGTCAGCAGCGGCGCGGTCACGGTCGACGCGACGACGCCGCCGGAATCGAAGGCGAGGCCCACCAGTTGCGACGGGGAGAACGCCGTCAGGGTGATGACGATCAGGTAACCGGGAATCAGGTAGTGGCCGATCGGGTGCCCGAGGATGATGCGCCAGACGCCGACCGCCACCGCCAGCCCGACGCCGAGCGCCGCCACCAGGCGCAGGGTCAGGGCGCCCATGGTGCCGCCCGAAACCGCCTCGGCCTTGTAGGCGACGGCCATCAGCGCCGGTTCGGCGGCGACCGAGGCGAAGCTGATGCAGAAGGCAAAGAGGATCAGCCAGGGAAACGACCCGCGGCGGGCGAAGTCGAAGGCCATCGTCTCGCCGGCCGGAAAGATCGCCGCGTCCAGTCCCTTGACGAACAGCGCCAGGCCGATGAGGACGACGGAGAAGCCGCCGATCAGCGCCGCCGGATGGTCCGGCATGCGCTGGATGAAGAACGCCTGGAAGATGACCACGACGATCAGCGTCGGCGCCAGATCCCGCGATGCTTCGTGCAGGAGTTCCCGAATGACGCGAAGCAGCGCTCCCATGCCTGCCTCTCCTCAGGTCCGCGCCCGGCAAGGCTTGCCCGGCGTCAGGTCAGGGCGCCGGCACGCGGGTTTCATCGACCGGATGGCGAACGCGGGTGGGTGGGGAGGATTGACCAGGATCGCCATGGAGACGAATCATGGCGGATATCGCCCGTTGCCGCAAGGCCGGGGGCGGGATTCCGCGCTGTCTGTCCGGAGGGACCGCGGAGTCGGCGGCCGGCAGCCCGCGGGAATGGGATGGCGTTACGTGGCGGCGCCTTGCCACCGCCACGATCGACACCAGCGCTGGCTGATTCTGGTCAACCGTGAGCCATTTCACACGCCGCCTGACTGGCGACCGGGAAAATACGTCCCATGAGTTCCCTACGCACCGCCTTGTTCTGGATTGCAGCCATTCTCCTCCCCGGCGGACTGTTGCTGCTTGCACCCATGGCTATCCGGGCGGCCCGCCGGACCTTCTCCAGGTTGTCCTGATCTCGACCCGGCGCTGGCGGCGGTTCCCTTTCCCGGCCGGTCGTGACTCCGTAGCCTTCGCCTTGCCGTGCCGCCAGGCGCCCAATGGCCGCGATGTGGAGCACGGCCACCGAAGCCGATGGCCCGCGGACCCCGGAAAGCGCAAGGCGCATCCATCAGAATTCCCGAACCGGCAGCGTTTCGAGCGGAGGAAGGCCGCGTTCCACGGTGAACGGAAGAAGCCCGATCGTTCGGCCATCCTGGGTCGCGACAATGAATCGCCACTCGCCCGGCTGCGGGTTGAGCACCCAGGAGTAGCCCCGGAAGCCATGTTCCCGCCCGCCGGTGCTCTGGAAGCGGTTGCGATAGACCAGCCGCCAGCCGCCGGGGTCACGCAGCTCCCAGCGATGTTCCAGCAGCGCGGTAACGCCCAGCGGCGCGAATACCGCCGATACGCCATAGAGCCTCCCGCCTTCCGGCACATGAGCGGCGGCGGCTTGGTCGCGCCAGACTTGCCAGGAGGGAGCCGGTTCCACCTTCAACGCAAAGCGCGTGCCTTCTTGAACGAACTCGTGCCCGACCGCCAGGGCCTGCTTGACCAGCGGAACGGGGGCGATCATGTCGAACAACCGTGCCAGCAGGAGCGTCCCCGCCAGAGCCCATGAGGGCAGTATCCGGCCGGGCTGCCCGGGGGAAAGCCGCCACAGGAGATGAGTCAGGACGATACCGGATGCGGTCGACACGTAAAACCACCAGGAATTCAGGCTGCCCACGGCGTGCGGCAAGGCGAAGTTCAGGAGGAGGATGGCGTTCAGCGCGAACATCGCCCAGATCAGGGTGAAGTATTGGCCGTAGCGCCTGCCGGCGAATTCGTTGCCGACCAGCAGCGTGCCCAGCATGGCCGCCGTCAGCCACGTGCCGAGATGACCGGAACTCTTGAAATAGAGGATGAAAAGCGCCGAGAAGATCCCTCCGAAGAAGAACTGGAGCAACAGATAGGGAGCCTGCCATGCCATCCCGGCAAGGCGCCCGCGCCAGCCCGTTCCGGGCGCCGGTTCGGCCAGATCTCTTGCGTAGCGCCAGGCCAGCCAGAGGACGAGGAGGCCGGCGCCGATGAGGAAGGTGCCAAGACGCCAGAGATCGAATACACGGACGCGCTGGCCGATGGTCAGGACATCCCAGACGAAACCGGCGAGAAAGGCGGCCAGTGGGTAAAAGCGCCGCAAAATCTTCAAATCGGGACTTTCATGGGTGGAAAGCGCGGCTCGCCCGGCGGTCGCGACTCCTGCTGTCTTGACGCTGCGTGTCCTTCATCTGCCTGCCGCCCGACTTGCGGCGTCGATCGACAACCCCTTGGCGGATTCCCGGAGGCGGGTTTCGATCTGGCCTGGCGTCATCGCCGGCATCGGCAACCATGCTGCGGAAACCCGTAAAGGCAAAGAGCCACCCCGAAGGATGGCTCTTGCGTGGTCAACTGCCTGACCTCGGTGGTTCAGGTGTCCGCCTTCGGAGTGACTCCGGGCTTCCTGCCTGGCGCCGGTCGTGGGATATACCCGGCGATCCGGCACTGGAAGCCTTCCACGGGCGTGCCGTTGGCGTAGGTGGTGACGCTGCACCGGGAGATGTCGCCCTGCGCCGACAGTTCGGCAAGCGACGTCCGCACATCATCGAGGGCGATGCCGGTGGCCGCCGCTATTTCCAGATCAAGCAGTTGGCCGTGTTTCTTCAGGTACTCATAAACCTCGGATGTATGCATTGGTAATCCTTTTCTCAAAGCGGTGGTGCGGGGAGCGGCAGGCCGATGAACCGGCCTGCCGCTTGTCTTGCTGGTGGGCCCGCAGGGACTTGAACCCTGGACCAAAGGATTATGAGTCCTCTGCTCTGACCAACTGAGCTACAGGCCCGTCAAGTCAGGTGCCGCTGCTGTCGATGAAGCTGCGCAACTTGTCGGAGCGGCTCGGGTGGCGGAGCTTGCGCAGGGCCTTGGCCTCGATCTGGCGGATGCGCTCGCGGGTGACGTCGAACTGCTTGCCAACCTCCTCCAGCGTGTGGTCGGTGTTCATCTCGATCCCGAAGCGCATGCGCAGGACCTTGGCTTCCCGGGTCGTCAGCGTGTCGAGGATTTCCTTGGTGACGCCGCGCAGGCTCGAGTACATCGCGGCATCGGCCGGGGCCAGGGTCAACTGGTCCTCGATGAAGTCGCCGAGATGGGAGTCGTCGTCGTCGCCGATGGGGGTTTCCATGGAGATCGGCTCCTTGGAGATCTTCATGATCTTGCGGATCTTCTCCTCGGGCATGTCCATCTTCCTGGCCAGCGTCGCCGGATCGGGTTCGGCGCCGGTTTCCTGCAGGATCTGGCGGCTGATCCGGTTCATCTTGTTGATCGTCTCGATCATGTGCACCGGAATGCGGATGGTGCGCGCCTGGTCGGCGATCGAGCGGGTGATCGCCTGGCGGATCCACCACGTGGCGTAGGTCGAGAACTTGTAGCCGCGGCGGTATTCGAACTTGTCCACGGCCTTCATCAGGCCGATGTTGCCTTCCTGGATCAGGTCGAGGAACTGCAGGCCGCGGTTGGTGTACTTCTTGGCGATCGAGATGACCAGGCGCAGGTTGGCCTCGGTCATTTCGCGCTTGGCGCGGCGGGCCTTGGCTTCGCCGGTGGACATCTGCTTGTTGATGTCCTTGAGATCCCTGAGCGGGATGCCGATGCGCTCCTGCAGGGCGAGCAGCTTCTTCTGCTCTTCCCGGATCGCCGGCGCGTTGCGGGTCAGGACGGCGACATAGATCCTGGGGGCGGCGGCGATCTCGGCATCGACCCAGTCGAGGTTCACTTCGTTGCCCGGGAAGACCTGGATGAAGTGGGCGCGCGGCATCTTCACCTTGTCGACGCAGATTTGCTGGATCTTGCGCTCCGAGCCGCGGACCAGCTCGACCATCCCGCGCACGCTGTCGCAGAGGCGCTCGATCGAACGCGACGTGAAGCGGATGTTCATCAATTCGTCGGAAATCTGCTGGCGGATCCTCAGGTAGGTTCTGTCCTGCGAACCCCTGCCGGCGAGCGATTTCTGCATCCGTACGTGCAGCGCCTGGATGGTGGCAAAGCGCTCCAGGGCATCGCTCTTGAGCTGCAGCATCGAGGCGGAAACGGCGCTGGCGCCGCCATCGCCGTCTTCGTCGCTCTCCTCTTCCTCCTCCCCGATCTCCTCCGGCAGCTCGGCATTGGCGGCGGCCACGGTGGCGTTGGGGTCGATCAGACCGTCCACCAGTTCGTCGATGCGCATCTCGTCGGCTTCGACCTTCGCCGCCATCTCGATGATGCTGGCGATCGTCGTCGGGCAGGCGGAAATCGCCTGGACCATGTGCTTGAGGCCATCCTCGATGCGCTTGGCGATCTCGATCTCGCCTTCGCGGGTCAGCAGTTCGACCGAACCCATCTCGCGCATGTACATGCGCACCGGATCGGTGGTGCGTCCGAATTCGGCGTCGACCGTGGACAAGGCCTGTTCCGCCTGTTCCTCGACCTCCTCGTCGTCGGCCGACACCGTCGCCGTATCCGACATCAGCAGGTCTTCGGCGGCCGGGGCCTCATCGAAGACCTGGATGCTCATGTCGCTGAAGGTGGAGATGATCGTCTCGATGCTCTCCGCGTCGACGACGTCATCCGGCAGGTGGTCGTTGATTTCGGCGTAGGTGAGGAAACCTCGCTCCTTGCCCAGCTTGATGAGGTTCTTCAGGCGCGTCTTGCGCGCCTCGGCGTCCAGCGGGGCGGGGGCTTCGGTCAGCGCGCCCTGAAGCAGCGCCTTCTCGGCGGCCTTCTCCTTGGCCTTGCTGATACGAGCCTTCGGGGCTTCCTTGACGGTGTCTGTTGCCTTGGCCATGACGACGATCCATGCAATTGGAGAAAACTGATAATTATACCACAACTTAGCGTCGATTGCCCCGGTTGCCGAGAATGTCGACATAGGCCTGTTTTTCCTCGGGGGTCAGACCGCTGACCCCGAGTTTCTGCACCCTGGCCTGCAACTCGGAAAAGGCGCGTTTCTGGTCGCCTTCGTGCAGTTTTTCGAGTATCGCGTGAAATTCCGCATCCGCCTCGTCTTCGTCCAGCGGATGATCGAGAAGTTCCGAGGCGAAAGTCTCGACCAGAGCGGCCTCCGGGCGTCCGCGTATCTGCTCGCGCAGGTACGCATAACCCGGCGCATCGGGATGGGCGGCGACGAGATCATGCAAGAGGACGAGCAGCGGACGCTCAGCCGTGTCCGACAGACGATCGACCGGCAACGTCCTGGCCAGCGCCGGCTTGTGCAGCAGGATGCGCAGCAGGTTGCGGGTCAGCGACGGGGCGGGACGCCTGGCCCTGGCCGGGGCGGCCGGCGCGTAGGATTTCAGTTCGCACAACCGCTCGACCTCGCTCTGGGCAAAGCCGCTGGCCTCGGCCAGGCGCTTGACCAGTTGCAGGCGCAGCAGCGGGGTTGGCAACTTGAGCAACAGCGGCTTGGCTTCGTGGATCAGTTGCGCCTTGCCTTCGGAGCTGGTCAGGTCGCAGCGCTGGGCGAGTTCGCGCAGCAGGAAATCGGAAAGCGGCATCGCCTGCCTGATCAGGCGATCGAACTCGTCCTTGCCCTGGCCGCGGATGTAGCTGTCGGGGTCGTCGCCCTGGGGCAGGAAGACGAAGCCGACGCGCTTGTTGTCGGCCAGCGCCTCCAGCGAGTTTTCCAGCGCGCGCCAGGCGGCCTTGCGTCCGGCGTTGTCGCCGTCGAAACAGAAGACAATGCGGTCGACCTGGCGCAGGAGCTTGTTTACGTGGGTCGCCGTGGTCGCCGTGCCGAGCGTGGCGACGGCGTTGCCGACGCCGTTGCAGGCGAGGACGATGACATCCATGTAGCCCTCGGTGACGATGGCGGTATTGGTTTCCCGCAGCGCCTGGCGGGCCTGCGGCAGGCCGAACAGTTCGCGGCCCTTCTCGAAGAGCGGGGTTTCGGGTGAGTTCAGGTATTTGGGTTCGCCCTGGTCGATGATCCGTCCGCCGAAGGCGATGATGTCGCCCTTCTGGTTGATGATCGGGATCATCAGCCGGTCGCGGAAGCGGTCGTAGCGGCGGCCCGCCTCGTTGTCGATGACCAGGCCGGCGACTTTCAACTCCTCGGCGTGGTAGTCCGGGAAGACTTCCTGCAGGTTCTGCCAGCCATCCGGCGCGTAACCGATGGCGAAGCGGGCGGCGACCTCTCCGGTCACCCCGCGTTTCCGGCAATATTCGATGGCGCGCGGCGAGATCCTGAGCTTGTCCTTGTAGTACTGCGCGGCCCGCGCCATGACGTCGATCAGGGCGCGCGCCTGCCCCGGTCTGTCGTCGCCGGAGCCGCGCCCCTCGCTTTCGGGAACCTGCATGCCGGCACGGCCGGCGAGTTCCCTGACGGCATCGATGAAGCCGATTCCCTGGTATTCCATGACGAAACCGATCGCCGTGCCGTGCGCGCCGCAGCCGAAGCAGTGATAGAACTGCTTGGTCGGACTGACCGTGAACGACGGCGACTTCTCGCTATGGAACGGGCAGCAGGCGGCGTAGTTGGCCCCCGACTTCTTCAGCGGGACGTAGCCATCCACCAGGTCGACGATGTCGACCCGGGCCAGCAGATCCTGGATGAAACTCTCCGGGATCATCCCTGCTTAACCGGCGAGCGCAGCCTTGACCAGTTTCGACACTTCCGCCATGTCGGCCTTGCCGGCGAGACGCGGCTTGAGGACGGCCATCACCTTGCCCATGTCGGCCGGGCCGGCGGCGCCGGTTTCGGCCACGGCGGCGGCGACGGCGGCGGCGGTGTCGGCGGCGCTCATCTTCTCCGGCAGGTAGGCGGCGAGAACGGCGATCTCGAACTGCTCGGCATCGGCAAGCTCCTGACGGCCGGCGGCCTCGTACTGGGCGACGCTGTCCTTGCGCTGCTTGGTCAATTTCTCGATGACGGCGACGACGGCGGCGTCGTCGAGTTCGCCGCGCTCATCGACTTCCTTCTGCTTGATGGCGGCGAGCAGCAGGCGAATCGCGCCCAGACGGGCCGATTCCCTGGCCTTCATGGCCGCTTTCATGTCTTCGGTGATGCGTGTCTTGAGGCTCATTGGGCTTTCTCCAACAAAAAAGCCGCCTGCTGGGTCGCGGGCGGCTTCCGGGATTCACTGAACGGTCGAAATCAGTACATCTTCGGCGGCAGGGTCAGACTGCGGAGACGCTTGTGCTGGCGCTTGACGGCAGCGGCAGCCTTGCGCTTGCGCTCGGCGGTGGGCTTTTCGTAAAACTCGCGAGCGCGCAACTCGGTCAGGAGACCCGTCTTTTCGACCGTGCGCTTGAAGCGGCGAATGGCCACCTCGAACGGCTCGTTTTCCTTGACACGAATGTTCGGCATTTGAATCACCCCCTTCCGTCAGGCGCCTGCCAGGTCAAGTAAGCGGCAGTGCGCGCAAATTGGTGTCCGCATCGTTGCGGAAAGCCGGGCAGTATACGGCAGAAACCCCTTTTGTCTCAAGTGGTAAAATGTGCGCCGATGCTAGTCCTCGGTGTTGAATCCTCCTGCGACGAAACCGGTATCGCGCTCTACGACAGCGCAGCCGGCCTGCTGTCGCACGCCCTGCACTCGCAGGTGGCGATGCACGCCGAGTACGGCGGCGTCGTCCCGGAACTGGCGTCGCGCGACCATATCCGGCGTGTCGTGCCCCTGTTGCGGTCGACGCTCGAAAATG
>JAFLDQ010000120.1 GCA_017302355.1 Dechloromonas sp. | reverse complement strand
GCAGCCAGCGCCAGAACGCCTACTACTACTCGGTCGCCCCGCAGTACGCGACGCCCGCCCGTCCCGCCTACGAAGCCCCGTCGGGCTACGCCGGCATGCAGTACACGATGGGGATCTCGAAGCGCTTCCAGAGCTTCTGGCTCGGCGGCTTCCTGCGCTACGGCAACCTTGGTGGAGCCAGGTTCGAGGACAGTCCGCTGGTCGTCCAGAAGGATGCTTTCGCCGCCGGCGTCGCTCTGTCCTGGATCTTCGGCGAGTCGAGCACCCGCGTCATGGTCGATGACTGAGCGCAAGGGCGGTCGCGGAATCCTGTGGATCGCCTACGAATACCTGGCGATGGCCGCCGGCCTCGGGTTTCTGGCGCTGATCTGCCTGCTCTGGCTGCCCTTCGCGCTGATCCTCCATCCGCTGCTGCCGCGGCGCCACGGCCAGCGGCTGGGCCGCTTCGCGATCATGGCCGGTTTCCGCGCCTATCTCGGCTTCCTCACCGTCTGCTGCGCCTGCCGCTTCGAGCTGTCGGCGCTCGACGGCCTGCGCCATGAAGGACCGCTGATCGTCGTCGCCAACCACCCGTCGCTGCTCGACGCGGTCATGATCCTCTCGCGCCTGCCGAACGCCGTGTGCGTGATGAAGGCCGCGCTGATGGACAACATCCTGTTCGGCGCCGCCGCACGCCTCGCCCGCTACATCCGCAACGACGTGCCGGTGAACCTGATCCTCGACGCCCGCGAGGAGCTGCGGCAAGGCGCGCAACTGCTCATCTTTCCCGAGGGGACGCGCACCTCGACGTTTCCGGTCAATCCCTTCCTGCCGACGGCGGCAGTGATCGCCGGGCGCACCGGCGCCCCGCTGCAGGCGCTGTGCATCGCCTTCAGTTCGCCCTATCTGGGCAAGAACGCGCCCCTCTTCGCCAGGCCGAACCTGCCCCTCGACATCCGCATCCGCCGCGGACGCCGTTTCCCCGCGCAGAAGGATGCCGGCGACCTGACGGCGCAGATCGAACAGTTCTTCCGCACGGAATTGGGCGCTTCCGGAGCGTCGACCGCAACCGGCGCGACCGCGTCATGACCCCGGCCTCGCTCACTCATCTCGTGCTCATCCCCAGCTACAACCCGGGGCCGCGGGTGGTCGACACGGTGCGGGCGGCGCGCCGGCAATGGAACCCGGTGTGGGTCGTCGTCGACGGCAGCACCGACGACAGCCCGCGGCAACTTCAGGCGCTGGCCGCCGCCGACGACGGCCTGCGCGTCATCGCGCTTCCCGGGAATCGCGGCAAGGGCGCGGCCGTGCTGGAAGGCATCACGCGCGCCGCCGCCGCCGGGTACACCCACGCCCTGACCATGGATTCCGACGGGCAGCATCCGGCCAGCCTGATTCCCGCGTTCATGGAAGCTTCCCGGAATGATCCCGCGGCGATGGTGCTCGGCAAGCCGGTCTTCGCCGCCGATGCTCCGGCGCTGCGCATCAATGGCCGCAAGGTATCGAACGGCTGGGCCAATCTCGAAACCCTGTGGATGGGCATCGGCGACTCGCTGTACGGATTCCGCGTCTACCCGATCGCGCCGCTGCTGCGGGTGATGCGGGCCAGCCGCTGGATGCGCCGTTTCGATTTCGATCCGGAAGCGGCCGTCCGCCTGTGCTGGGCGGGCGTCAGGCCGGTCAACATCGACGCGCCGGTGCGCTACTACCGCGCCGACGAGGGCGGTGTCTCGCATTTCCGCTACCTGCGCGACAACACCTTGCTGACCTGGATGCATGCGCGCCTTTTCCTCGGTTTCCTGCTCCGCCTGCCGCTGCTCTCATGGCGCCGACTTCGATGAATACGACGGAAATCTTCCTGATCGCGATGACGATCATCTTCACCGTGCCCTGGCTGATCTGGCGGCTCGGGCGTACCGACTATTACGCGCCACTGGTCGTCGTCCAGATCATCACCGGCATCCTGCTCGGGCCGGGCATCCTCGGCAAGGTCTTCCCCGATTATTACGCCTTCGTCTTCAACCCGGCCGTCATCCAGTCGCTGAACGGCGTCGCCTGGTGGGCCGTGATGCTGTTCGTGATGATCGCCGGCGTCGAACTCGACCTCAAGAAAGCCTGGGCGCACCGCCGCGAGAGCGGCATCACCGCCGGCCTGGCGCTCGGTACGCCGCTGATCCTCGGCTGTGCCGCGGCAGTCCTGCTGCTCGGCTGGCCGGGCTGGATCGGCCCGCAGGCGGAAACCTGGCAATTCGTCGTCGGCGTCGGCATGGCCTGCGCCGTCACCGCGCTGCCCATCCTGATCCTGCTCATGGAAAAGCTCGAAGTACTCCGCCAGCCCATTGGCCAGCGCATCCTGCGCTACGCCAGCCTCGACGACATCGCCATCTGGGGCGTGCTGGCATTGATCCTGATGGACTGGGAACGCATTGGCCGCCAGGGCGCCTTCCTCGTCACCTTCGCCCTCGCCGCCTGGGCCTTCCACCACCTGATGGCGCGCCTCAAGGAACGCGACCGCTGGTACGTCGCGCTGATCTGGCTGGCCGTGGTGTCCTTCGGCGCCGACTGGGCCGGGCTGCACTTCATGGTCGGCGCCTTCCTCGCCGGCGCCAGCATGGAAGCCGACTGGTTCGACCAGGAAAGGATGGACCAGCTGCGCCACCACGTGCTGCTCGTCATGATGCCCGTCTTCTTCCTCAGCACCGGGCTGCGCACCAACTGGGCCGTCGGCGGCGAAGCGGTGTTCGTCGCCGCCGCCCTGCTGCTCGCCGTTTCGGTCGCCGGCAAGCTGCTCGGCGTGCGCATCGCCGGCCGCATCCTCGACTGGGCTCCCGGCGAAGCCGGCATCATCGGCTGGCTGCTGCAGACCAAGGCGCTGATCATGATCATTTTCGTCAACATCCTGCTCGACAAGCAGATCATCACCAGCGAAACCTTCACCGCGTTGCTGCTGATGGCGATCGCCAGCACCATGCTCACCGTGCCCATCGTGGCGCCGAGACTGGCGCGGATGAAGGAAATCGTGCACCGCTCCTCCTGACAGGGTAGCTGTCGCGCCTTATCGGCGCTGCTGCGGTCGACACCCCGGAACAACCGGAAAGGACGCCCGAATCACGGTTGGCAAATGGAATGAGCCAGGTTGGGCGGGCAGACCGGCCTGGCCCTGCCACCGACCCCGATCCTCCGAATCGTCGGCATCACGAGCGAACAGGTGGCGTTCCGGGTGAGGTCCGATGTTGATGGCAAGAAGCGCGTGCTGCGCTTGCCGGGGGGCGAGTTCATCGCCCGCTTCCTGCTGCACGTCCTGCCCGGCGGGTTCAAGCGCATCCGGCACTATGGCCTGCTCTCGCCAGCGAGAAAGAAGCTCGGGCTGGCGGCGGCGCGCTCGGCACTGGCCGTGCCGCCGCCGGAAACGGCGATCGTCGAATCGGTCGCCGCCTTCCTGCGCCGGATCGCTCGTCTTGAGTCGATGTGCTGCCCGTATTGCGGTGGTCAGTTTCTGGTTACTGCCTCACTCCTGCCGCAGACCCGAGCCCGGGGACCGCCGTGAAACCGCCCGGCAAACCCGCGCAAGCGGCATCAACGAGGAATGGCCCGGCCATTCCCGGCAGCTTGCGCCCGGCGTTTGGCCAGATCGCGTTAGGTCAGTCAGGCAACGGCCTTCCGGCACTTTTACGCCCGTTCAGTCCGGCGCTTGCCATTGCCACAAAGCGCGGAATAGCCCAATCCGCCAGCCCGCTTCATGCCATTCGCTTGACTTTGGCCAAGCCCCCCTTACAATCCCCATAACCAGCGCCCGCCCGGCGCTCCAGTCCAACGAGGTTTATCCGCCGATATGACTGCCCGCCTCCTTCAACCTCGTCCGCGTCGGCGGATAAACGCTATTCGTTACGCCACCGATCAGAGTTTCACGCTTATCAGGAGAGAGTTCATGCACAGATTGATCCACTCACTACTCATTTTCACCTTCGCGAGCATCTATCCCATCCATGTTGCGGTAGGAAAGGAAAAGCCGGTAACAGACGCAAGTCAAATTCAACAGATTGAAGACAGAACCGCGATTCGCAACGTAATTGATACGTTTTCGAATCTAGCAGACGAGAAGAAGATTGATGAGCAGCTTCTTCTATTCACGGAAGACGCAATAATCGACTCGCATGTAAAAGGCGTCTCGGTAGGTGTCATTCAAGGAAGAAAAGCAATCGGCCAAGCTTTTACGTTCTACCTCTCGCTTTTTGATGTTGTCTATCACATAAACGGACAGCAAACGATCGACCTACAGGGCGACACGGCAAAAACGAGATCATATTGCCAAGTCACTCTGATCGGAAAAGAAGACGGAAAGGATGTAAAAACTACTCATGGCGTGATCTATCACGACGAATTCGTCCGTAAGAACGGGAAGTGGCTTATTTCCAAACGATCTTCGAACTTTACTTGGACAGAGAAAACACCATTCTCCCAATAGAATAATAGGGGACAAATAATAGGGGACAGACCACGGTTTCCCCTATAATCATGAGGTTTCCACCCTCCGAATTCGATCATGCCCCGTCGCGCCCGCCTGACGCTCCCCAATGTGCCGATGCACGTTATTCAGCGGGGCAACAATCGGCAAGCCTGCTTTTTTGCCGATGAGGATTACCGCTTCTATCTGGAGTGGCTCACGGAGTACGCCGGCAAGACCGGTTGCATGGTTCACGCTTATGTCCTCATGACCAATCATGTTCATTTGCTGGTGTCGCCTGGCACTGGTGATGGCGTTGGAGCGTTGATGAAGGCTTTGGGGCAGCGTTACGTGCAGTATGCCAACCGCACTTACCGGCGCTCCGGTACGCTTTGGGAGGGCCGCTTCCGCTCTTGCCTGACGCAGGCGGAGCAGTATTTGCTGGCTTGTCAGCGCTATATCGAACTGAATCCGGTGCGCGCCTGCATGGTCGAGCATCCGGCCGAATATCGCTGGTCAAGCTATCGCGCCAATGCTCAGGGCGATGCCGATGTGCTGCTCGTGCCGCACGCTTTGTATCTGTCTTTGGGGGCGGATGCTACGGCGCGGCAGGCGGCCTATCGGGAGTTGTTTCGCTACGAGTTGGAACCGGGCCTAGTCGACGCAATACGACAGGCAACCAATGGGAACTTCGCGCTTGGCGATACGCAGTTTGGGGCGCAAATCTCGCTCGCGCTTGGTAAGCGAGTTACACCAGGCAAGTCAGGCAGGCCGCGAAGGCCGAGCGAGCCAGCGGCGGTAGATTTGTTTTAGAAACAACCGTGGTCTGTCCCCGGTTTCCCCCGGTTTCCCGGTTTCCGCGCGGCTTAACAACGTCGTTAGCCACCCCTAATTGCATCTACATTTTGCCTTGACTTCTGATCATATTGCATCTACGATTTGCCAATGATCACCTTCGACGAAACCAAGCGCCAGGCGAACATTGCCAAGCACGGCATTGATCTGGCGGCACTGTCGGGCTTCTTTGATGGTGACTTGCTGACCCGCGAAAATGCACGCGAAGCCTATGGCGAGTTGCGCTTCCAGAGCGTTGGCTGGCACGCGGGAGAAATGCTGTTCGTTGTTTGGACGCCGGGCAACGACGAATGGCCACACATTATTTCGGCGCGAAAGGCGGAAAAACATGAACGCGAAGCGTGGTCACGTTTCTGTAAATGATGCTCCGGCTACCAAACCGGACGATTGGAATAATGCATTTGTCACCCATTCGGCAGACGAACTACGCGAAGTAGTTGCTGCACGTCGGACTCGCGGGCCAAACAGGAACCCAACGAAAGAGCAGGTCGCGGTGCGATTTAGCCCGGAAGTTCTTGCCTATTTCCGCGCTACCGGAGCAGGCTGGCAAACCCGCATGGATGAAGCGTTGCGCGAGTATGTGTCGCAACACAAGGCAGCGTAGGTTTCTCACAGGAGCCGAACCCGTCATTCCACCGGACCTTGCGCACAAAGCCGCCCAGGCCGGCGAATTCAGATGTCAGGAACCGATCGTCCGTGCTCTGCCGGTTGCCCTTTACGGCGACAACACGCTGGACATGGCGACCGACCTGATCGACGGCGAGATGCGCTTCTTCGGGCTAGCATCGCCGGGCCTGGAACTCGAAGGCTGCGACCTGCACCAGCGCCTGCTGGCGGAATAGCAAAAAACCGGCCGGTTGCGGTCGACGCCTGAAAAAGGGCGAAAACCACCCGCTCCCCCCGGGCGTCCGGCGACGACGGAACCGACTGCCGGCGCATGCGTTTGAACTTTTCCCTGTCGTCAATGTCATTTGTCCAACACATGGAATTCCGGCATGCCGGAATTCGTCGGGGCTGATCGGGGAGAAAACGTATGAAACGTGCTCTGCTGGCCGCGATAGCGGCATCCGCCACCCTTGCCGCCGGCATCGGGATATTCCAGGTTCAGGACCACGACATCGGCTACGCCCATGCCCAGAACGCCCCGGCCGCCGCCGCGGCCCCGCCCGGCAAGCCCGTTCCGGAAACCGCCAGCGTCGATCAGGACGCCCCCTACTTCGAGGCCTGCGCCCGCGAGGGGCTGAACGAGTCGGAATGCGTCGGGCGCCTGATCTGGTTCAAGGCCACCGGCGGCAACGAGCGTTTCCACACCTACACCTTCCAGCAGCGCATCGGCGTCCTCGTCGACTGGTTCCGCGTGCTGCGCGCCGACCAGCGCGACGACCGCTTCTGGGCCTGGGGCATCATCAACGACCCCGCCTGCTGCAAGCCGGGCGATCCCGACTGCCCGGCCAAGTCGCCCGACGAAACCTACGGCTTCGACTGGTGCCCCGGCGACGACGTGCTGCTCAAGTACGTCGGCAAGAACGGCTATGTCGACCCGGCCTGCGGCCTCAAGGACGCGGCGCTCGACGCCGACGACCCGCACACCCAGGGCGGCAAGGTCGACCAGCGCGCCTCGCCGTGCGACCTGCGCTTCGGCACCTCGACCGGCGCCCTCGGCCTGCGCAAGTTCCCCAACCCGCGCTTCGACGCCGCCAAGTGGAAGGCGCTCAACGGCGACCTCGCCACCTGGTCCGGCTTCACCGCCGCCAAGGCCGCGACGACCGGCATCGAATCCGACCAGCGGGCGAGCAAGCTGGCCGACGCCTCGGTCGAGCCGCCCTTCCTGATCGGCACCACCTGCGGCTCCTGCCACATCGCCTTCGACCCGCTCAACCCGCCGGCCGACCCGGCGCACCCGAAGTGGGAAAACATCAAGGGCCTGATCGGCAACCAGTACACCCGCATGTCCGAACTGCTCGGCTCCGGCATGCCCAAGACCAGTCTCGAATACCAGATGTTCGCCCACGCCCGGCCGGGGGTGACCGACACCTCGGCCATCTCGCACGACCAGATCAACAATCCGGGCACGATCAACGCGCTGATCAATGTCGCCCAGCGCCCGGTGTTCAAGGGCGAAATGGTCACCAAGTGGCGCAAGGTCGCCAGCTGCGGCGCCGAGAAGGACGAAGGCAAGTGCTGGTGCGAGCCGGGCCATAACGGCAAGTGCTGGCAGAAAAGCACGCGCGAGGACGACACGACGACCGTTTACCTCGGCGGCCAGAAGGTCGTGCTGCCCGGCGTCCATCACATCCTGAAGGGCGGCGAGGATTCGATCGGCGGGCTAGAAGCCATCCAGCGCGTCTATTTCAACATCGGCTCGTGCTCCGAACAGTGCTGGGTCAACCATTTCGCCGACATGCGCCAGGTCGACCCCGAACAGCGCGGCTTCGGCCAGACGCCGTTCGACATCGGCCAGTGCCGGCGCGACTGCCCCAACTTCCGGGCGGTGGAAGACCGCCTGCAGACTCTCCTCGACTTCTTCGCCTCGGCCGAATCCGACCAGACCGACCTCGCCGCCGCGCGCGCCAACCAGCGCAAGGCGGCCTACACGACGGCCGACCTCGCCGCCGATCTCGACAAGGAATTCGGCAAAGGTGCCGTCACCCGTGGCCGCACGGTCTTCGCCGAGAACTGCGCGCGCTGCCATTCGAGCATCCCCGAAAGTGCCGGCGGCGCCTTCGCCAACCGCGACTTCGCGGCGCCCAACGACGCCCACCCGCGCAAGGTGCGCGCCGATTTCCTCGGCAACGACCAGGCGACGCCGGTCACCGAGGTCGGCACCTTCCGCTGCCGCTCGCTGCATAGCAACCACAAGGCCGGCCACCTGTACATGGAATACGCCTCCGACACGTTGCGCAAGCAGCCGGTCGTCGCCGACATCCCGGAGCGCCAGGAACTCAAGGACGGCGGCCGCGGCTATTACCGCAACATCTCGCTGGTCAATGTCTGGGCCACCGCTCCGTTCATGCACAACAACGCCATCGGCCCCGAGATCTGCGGCAAGCCGGCCAACCAGGCCAATGATTTCCACCGCGCCCGCTATGTCGACCGCGACGGCAAGCTGCTCGCCGAACAGCCCGACTGCCTGCGCTACGACGCCTCGGTGGACGGCCGTTTCGACCTCTACAAGCGCTCGATGCACGAACTGTTGAACCCGAAGGAACGCGGTACGAAACGCACCCTGACCAACGCCGACCTCATCATCGACGTCGGCATCCGGCCGCTCGACGGCAAGACCGAGAAACCGCTCGGCGGCTTCGGCCAGGTGCGCATTCCCGAAGGCGCCAGCGCCGGCTTCCTCAACGGCCTGCAGCACAAGCAGCTGATCGCCGACCTCTACCTCGCCAAACGCGACCCGGCCCGGCTCGACGCTGCCGGCAAGAAGGCGCAGGTGGCGACGCTGCAGGCGATCGCCGACGAGGTGCTCAAGCATCCGGCGCGCTTCGTCGACATCCTGCGCGAGCAGCGCGATTTCCTCAGCGCCAATTACGAGACGTGCACGCAGGAAATCGAGAACGAAGGTCACCGCTTCGGCGAAGACCTCTCGGCCGCCGACAAGAAGGCGCTCACCGCCTTCCTCGCCACGCTCTAAGGGAGGGAATCATCATGCGACTGCCCGCCTTCACCCCGCGCACCGGCCTCATCGTCCTCGCCGCTCTCGTCCTTGCCGCCTGCGACAAATCGCCGGAAGCGCCCAATATCGGCTTCGCCCCCTACGACAAGAACTACCAGTCGAAGATGGACCTCGCCCAGGTCGACTACAAGTACCCGATCCCGCCGGCCGAGCTGGCGAAGATCACGCCCGACTGGCTGGCCAAGCTCGATCAGGAACAACTCGACCAGATCTACGCCCGCCTGCCCGCCGGCCCCATCCCGGACGGCGCTTTCGATGGGCGCATCCTGCTGCCGCGCGGCGAGAGCGGCAAGTTCCGCCTGTCCGAAATCGTCGGCGGCTTCACCGGCACGGCGCTGCACCTCAAGGGCCTGGTCGTCGAGGACATCGGCGAGGCGCTGTGGCGCGGCAAGGTCTTCTTCCGCGACGAACGGGTACTCAGGAACCGCATCGAGGATCTCTCGCTCCTGAAGAAAGTCGGGCTGGTCGAGGGCGAACCGAAGAAGATGAGCTACGGCGGCAAGGAAACCTGGCTGCTCTTCCCGGCCAAGCTCTATTGCGGCCAGAGCCTGCTCGACGCCCGCCGCGAATCGATCGTCATCGACTATTTCTTCACCGACGAGATCCCCGGCTATCAGGAGAGCCCAGACTTCCTCGCCGGCCGCCGCGGCCTCAAGGTGCGCGACGAGATCCGCATGATCCGCCCCGGCTTCTATCTCGGCCGCGCCTACCTCGACCGCGCCTTCGCGCTGAATTTCACCCTTTACGACAAGGCGACCGACGACAAGGCGCGCGAGGAATTCGTCAAGGCCGGCAAGGTCCAGGAAGACTGCTGGCCCGGCACGCAGGCGCGCACGGTAGTCGCCGCGGCGCCCAAGGCGACCTGAAAGCCGGCGATGGATGTCCGCCATGGTCCTGCGCAACTCCCTCCTGGCCGGGCTGCTGGCCCTGGCCTGCGGGCCGGGAGCAGTCATGTGGGCGACGGCTGAAACGGCCGCCCCGCCACCGGCCTGGGTCGTCGACCCGGCCGTTCCCGGCGACAACCTGCCGCCCGCCGGCCGCTCCCTTTTTGACCAGCTTTTCGCCGTCGACCGCAACGGGCAGGCCAGCATCGACCTGCCCTTTCCCTTCGCCGCCCTGCTCGCCCGCCTCGACGCCCAGCTGGCGCGCGAGCCGGGCAGCGCCCTGCCTCCGGCCAAGCGCGTCCTGATTCCGCTCGGCCGCTCGCTGCAGCGCACCGCCGCCGCGCCGGACTATTTCGCCTTCCCGCGCGTGGTGGTTGCGGTCGACGCCCAGCCGGCGTCGATTTCCGCCCCCTACCTCAAGGACCGCCTGTACATCGGCTACCAGGAAAAATCGGCGGTGCTCGAAGTCATCAGCTACAACGAGGCCGCCGGCCGCTTCGAGTTCCAGCTGGTCAAGGACTACCGGGCCGGCGGCCGGCCGCAGGTGGTCTACGCCAACCGCACACTGTGCTACGCCTGCCACCAGAACGGCGCGCCGATTTTCTCGCGCGCGCTGTGGGACGAAACCAACGCCAACCCCCAGGCCGCCGAACTGCTCGCTTCGAGCGGCCACAATTTTTACGGCATCCCGGCCGAACGCGGCGTCGACATTCCCTACGCCATCGACAACGCCACCGAACGCGCCAACGGCTTCGCCCTGACCCAGCGCCTGTGGCGCGACGGCTGCGGCGCCGACGATCTGCCCGCCCGCCGTTGCCGCGCCGGCCTGTTCGCCGCCGCCCTGCGCCACGCCTTGTCCGGCGGCCAGGCTTGGGTGCCCGATGCCGACTTCGCACAGAGCGTCGCCGCGCCGCTGCGTGCCGAGGCCGGTCGCCGCTGGCCCGCCGG
>JAFLDQ010000012.1 GCA_017302355.1 Dechloromonas sp. | reverse complement strand
CCCGAAGGTGCTGTGCCAGCAGAGTTTTTTTACCTTCGCGCCACACGCCCTCCGCCCGCCTCGCTTCCTCGGTCGTTTTCTGCACCTGATGCTGCGCCCAGGCCGTCAGCGATTCCCGACCCAGTTGACGCAATTCGTCAATCAGCCGCTGTTCCGCGGCATCCGCCTCTTGCACGGCGCCGGCCTCGTTCTCTACCGCCGACAAAATCGATTCCACCCTGGCCAGCAGTGGCGGGTGCACCTTTAACCGCTCCACCAGTTCCGCCTCGCGTGTCAGTCTCTCCATTTCCTTTCTCCTCTGGCTGCGATACTGGGCAAGACTATTCCACATCAGTTTGAATCGCACCCGCCGGAAATCCCCGATGCTGCCGGCCGGATCGCTCACTCCGAAAACCCGGCGGTCAGCGCGGCGATCAGGTAGCCATGATCGAGCACCCCGGCACTCTCGCGGATGCTGTGCATCGCCCACATCGGCGAACCGACATCGACACTCGCCACCCCGAGGCCGGCCGCGATGACCGGGCCGATGGTGCTGCCGCAGCCGAGGTCGCCGCGGTGGGCATATTGCTGCCAGGGAACGCCGACCTTCTCGCACAGCCGGATGAAGCGCGCGGCGCTCTCGGCCCCGGTGCTGTAGCGCTGGTTGGCGTTGGTTTTGATCACCGGACCGCCGTTGACCGCAACCCGATGCGCCGGCTCGTAGGCGGCCGGGAAATTCGGGTGGTAGGCGTGCGCCATGTCGGCGCTGATGAAGAAACTGCGTGCCAGCGCACAGCGGAAGCCCTCGTCGTCGAGGCTGGCAGTGGCCGCGATCCGCCGCAGGACGTCGGCGAGGAAACTGCCGCCGGCGCCGGCGGCGCTCTCGCTCCCGACTTCCTCATGGTCGAAAAAGGCGCAGACATTGGTCGTCGCCGGACTTTCGGCGCCGAGAAGCGCGGTCAACCCGGCGTGGCACGACGCCAGATTGTCGATCTGGCAATCGGCGACGAACTCACGCGCGGCGCCCCAGAACGCCCCGGGCTGCGTGTCGCAGACGGCGAGTTCCCAGCTCAGGATGGCGTCCGGGGGAACCGCGAGCCGCGTCGCCAGCAGCGAATGGAATCGTCCGTCGTCAGGGGCTCCGTCGCCGGCAAGGCCGAGCAACAGCGGCAACTCGGTCTGCTTGTTGAACTTGAGGCCATTCTCGTTGACCTCGCGGTTCATGTGGATCGCCAGGTTGGGCAAGCGCAGCAGCGGCTCGGCGAAATGCACGAGGCGCATCGTTATGCCCTCACCGTCGCGCACGGCAACGCGCCCGGCCGGGCTCAGGTCACGGTCGGCGAAGGTCGCCAGGAGTGGCCCGCCATAGACCTCGACCCCGACCCTGAGCAGGCCGTCCCCGGCCTGCAACGCCTTCGGCTTGACACGCAGGCCGGGCGAATCGGTATGCGCGCCGACCAGCCGGAAGCCGCACGTCTCCAGCTTGTCCCTGCCGATCACGAAGGCAACGATCGACCCGCCGCCGCGAATGACGAAGTAACGCCCGCCAGCCTCCAGTCGCCAGCGCTCGTCCTCACGCAAGGCGACGAATCCGCCCTGCCGCAGACGCTCGGCCATGGTCTCGACGGCATGCCAGGGACTGGGGCTGGCGTCGATGAAATCGAGAAGGTCGCGGGCCAGTCCCCGGGAATGCTCGGATATTTCCATGGTCGCCGGTGTCTCGGGTACGATGGCCGAAAGATACCAAAGCTCACGCGACGTTGCGCAGCTATCGCGGTAAGATGCCCCGGCTTTCCGGGAGAATTGAATGGACGTCTCCCGCCCCGTGAGCGCTGAACACGGGTTACCCACCGCGCCGGTCGCCTTCAGTGTAGAGGGATCTGTGGCGCCCGGCGCCGTGGATAGCTCTGCGGTGGCGGTGGATTGAAGGGTGGACCCTCACGGGCCGACGGCATCGAAGCGCCCAAGGTTTCACAGGCAAACCGGAGGGTCCGAAATGAATGGTGGCAAGAACGTTGTCGGCATCGATATCGCCAAGCGGGTATTTCAGTTGCACTGGATTGACAGGGAAACCGGAGAGATCGTGAGTCTGCAGATCAAACGCGAGAGGTTTTTTGAACACGCCGCCAACCGGCAGTCGTGCCTCATTGGCAAGGAAGCCTGTGGCGGCGCGCAGCCCTGGGCGCGGAAACTCACGGCGATGGGCCACCCGGTCAGGCTCCTGCCGGGCAAAGCGGTAAAGCCGTTTGTCACCGGCAACAAGAACGACCGGCAGGATGCCCGGGCCATCTGGACCGCGGTCCAGGAGCCGGATGTCAAGGCGGTCGCCATCAAGACCGAAGAGCAACAGGCGATCCTCGCGCCGCACCGCATGAGGAGTCAGTTGGTCAAGTTCCGTACCGCCCAGATCAACGGCCTGCGGAGGTTGCTCACCGAATACGGCGAAGTCATGCCGCAAGGCAAGGCCGGAGTCAGGAAAGACCTCGCCGAAGCGCTGGCCCGACTGGCCGACCGGTTGCCGGCGATGGTCATCGATACCCTGCGCGAGCAATGGGCGCGCATCAAGAAGCTGGATGGCGAGATCGCCGCCATCAAGCAGCGCATCCAGCTGTGGCTCAAGCAAGACGACGCCTGCAAGCGTATTGCTGAAATCCCCGGAGTCGGACCACTCACCGCGACGGCTGCCGAGGCTATCCTGGGCGATGCCAGGGCCTTCAAGTCCGGAAGAGAGTTCGCCGCCTTCGCCGTCCTGGCGCCACGACAGATCGGCACCGGAGGGCGGATCAAGCTCCTGGGGATCAGCAAGCGGGGCGGCACCTGCTTGCGCACGCCGCTGATCCACAGCGCTCGATCCGTCTTGACCCATGCCAAAGACCCCGGACCGTGGGTCACGGAATTACGCCAGCGCCGGCTGCTGAATGTGGCGGTGGTGGCGCTGGCCAACAAGATGGCGCGGACGATCTGGGCGATGCTGGCCCATGAGCGGACGCACCAGAAGGAGTTTGTGAGTCAGCCCGTATAGGGCTGGCGCACAACGCATGTATCCACCACTTGGAGACAGACGATGGACTACAGCAAACGATTCTTCGTCAAGCCGGGCACCCGACTCAGCCTCGCCGCAATCGATCCGGCATTCACCGGTGAACACACCTCCAGTGACACGGCCTTGGCCGAGATCCAGCGCAACGTCGCACGGATGGACGAGTTGCAGGCGTTGCTCTACGCCGATGGCAAGCAGTCGCTGCTGGTCGTGCTGCAGGCGCTCGATGCGGCCGGCAAGGATGGCGTCGTCCGTCACCTGTTCACGGGAATGAACCCGCAGGGAACGTCGGTATTTGGTTTCAAACAGCCGAGCGCCGAGGAAGCGGCGCACGATTTCCTCTGGCGAGCCCATCAGCGGACACCGGCGACAGGACAGGTGGTGGTTTTCAACCGCTCCCACTACGAGGACGTTCTCGTCGTGCGGGTCCACGACCTGGTGCCCAAGGTCGTCTGGTCGAAACGCTACGCACTGATCAAGGATTTCGAAGCGATCCTGGTGCAGAACGGCACGCGCATCCTCAAGTTCTTCCTGCACATCAGCCCCGAGGAGCAACTCGCCCGTTTCAAGCAGCGACTGGACGATCCGGCGCGTAACTGGAAGATCAGCGAAGCCGACTATTCGGAGCGGGAATTGTGGCCCGAGTATGTCGCAGCCTATGAAGAGGCATTGAGCAGGACGAGCACCAGGAGCGCGCCATGGTACGTCATTCCGGCCAACCACAAGTGGTTCCGCAACCTGGCCATCTCGCAGATCATCGCCGACACGATGGCCGGCATGGGGTTGAAGCTGCCACCGACCCGGGTCAATCTGCAGGCAGTGACCGCCAGGTACCACGCTGCGGTGGAAGCGCAGAACCAGCGGGCAGATAAAGCGGCCAAGGGTGATGGCAAAACCTAGGAGCCTGTCGAACTTGACCTGGTCGGCGGCAAGAAGTGGGAAGACGGCTCATTCTTCCCCGGCTTGCGGTGCGCATGGAAGCACCATTCGCTGGCGACCCGTGAACAACCGGGCTCGTCTCCCACTACCTTGCGAGCAACCGCTACACGGCTTTGCCTGCTTACCCCGTGGCGCTTCGACCCAGCAAGTCCGACAGGCTCCTGGCCGACAGTCCGCGGCATCGTATGCAGCTGAGGATACGAAGGCACCCTTCCCTTGCACTGGGGGTCTGCCGATTGCCAGGCGCGGGTCGTTCGCGCGGATGGTGAGGAGGAACGATGACGCGAGATGACGCAGAGCCGAGTTTCAGGTTGCCCGTTTTTCAGGGCATCCGACCGCTCGACCGTTCTGGCCTGGGACGTGACGTGCTGGCCGGCTTCACTCTCGCCGCGCTCGCCATTCCGGGAACGATGGGATACACCAAGATCATCGGCACGCCGGTGATCACCGGCCTCTATACGATTCTGATTCCGATGGGCCTGTTCGCCATCTTCGGTTCGTCGCGGCATCTCTCGGTGGGCGCCGATTCGGCGACGGCAGCGGTGGTCGCGGCCGGCCTCACCGGCCTGGCGGTACGCGGTTCGCACGAGTGGCTTGCGCTGTGCAGCCTGCTGGCGCTGATGGCGGGCCTCCTGATGATTGCCGCACGCGTGCTGCGACTCGGCTTTCTGGCCGACTTTCTCTCGCGCACGGTTCTCACCGGCTTCATGACCGGAGTGGGAATTCAGGTATCGCTGCTCGAGATTTCCGGCATGCTGGGCCTACAGCGCATCAGCAACGAGCCGCTTCGGCAGATCGCGCACGACCTGCAGCAGATTGGGCAGACCAATCTCCATGCCGTGGCGGTCTCGCTCGCCGTGCTGGTGGTAATCGTTGGCGGCCGGCGGATCTCCGACCGTATCCCGGGCGGCCTCATCGCCGTGGTCGCCGCCATTGGCGTCAGTTGGGCACTCAATCTGGGCGCCCATCTGGAGACGCTCGGCGCCGTTCCGAGCGGTCTGCCGGCGTTCGGCCTGCCGCATGTCCAGTGGAGCTGGCCGCTGCTCCAGAAGCTGTTGCCGATCGCCTTTGCCTGCTTCGTGGTCATTCTCGCACAGAGTGCCGCGACGTCACGCTCCTATGCCGCGAAGTACGGCGACCGCTTCGACGAAAATGTGGACATGGCGGCACTGGGCATGGCTAACATCGGCGCCGGTTTGTCCGGCACCTTCATCGTCAACGGCAGTCCGACCAACACGGCGATGGTCGACAGTGGCGGCGGCCGCAGCCAGGTCGCCCAGCTCACCACCTGTGTCCTCGTGCTGCTGGTCCTGCTGTTTCTAACCGAACCCCTGGCCCACCTGCCTACCGCCGTACTGTCCGCCATCGTTTTTCTGGTGGCCGTACGGATGAGCGATGTCCAGGGGATGCGGCGGATCTTCGCCCAGGCGCGCGCCGAATTCTGGGTGGCCCTGCTGACGGCAGCCACGGTGGTCGTCATCGGTGTCGAGCAGGGAATCATCGTGGCCATGGTGCTGTCGCTACTCGATCATGTGCGGCGCGGCTATCGGGGCAGCAACGCGATCATCGCAGCGGACAAGAAGAAGAAAGGTTGGCAGACCGTTCCGCTGAGCGAGCCGCAACAGATTGCGCCGGGTCTGCTGGTTTACCTTTTCAGCCATAGCCTCTACTACGCCAACGCCGGGCAGTTTGCCGAAGAGGTATTCCATCTGGCGAAACTCGAGACGCAACCGCCCCTGGCCTGCTTGTGCATCGAGGCAGCGGCAATCGGCGACGTGGACTTCTCGGCAGCAGCGATGTTGCGTGACACCAACACGGTGCTCAAGGAACAGGGCGTCCGGCTGGTGTTCGCCAATGTGTCGGGAGCCCTGCGCGGTCAGCTCGATCGCTACGGCATCACCGAACTCATTGGCAGAGATGCCATCTACGGCTCCGTTCATGCCGTCGTGGCGGACTATGAACGGCCATCCGTCGCCCCGAAGGGGAACACCACCGAGGGCCGTCTGGCTGGCGGAGCATGGTCGTAGACGAAGCCCGTCCTGCCCGGATCTCTCGCATGGCCCGCAAGCCGGCTTCAGGTAGGTGCCGCACCGTTCGTCGCCTCGCACACATGAGCCGTGGACGCGGGCGACCCATCCGCTGACCAAACTCGGTACGGGGGGTTGATGACCACTCACCGCGACGGCTGCCGTGGCCATCCTGGGCGATGCCGGGGCCTTCAAGTCCGGAAGAGAGTTCGCCGCCTTCGCCGTCCTGGTATCACGACAGATCGGCACCGGCGGGCGGATCAAGCTCCTGGGGATCAGCAAGCGGGGCGACACCTGCTTGCGCACGCCGCTGATCCACGGCGCTCGATCCGTCTTGACCCATGCCAAAGACCCCGGACCGTGGGTCACGGAATTACGCCAGCGCCGGCTGCTGAATGTGGCGGTGGTGGGGCTGGCCAACAAGATGGCGCGGACGATCTGGGCGATGCTGGCCCATGAGCGGACGCACCAGAAGGAGTTTGTGAGTCAGCCCGTATGGGGCTGGCGCACAACGTGTATATCCACCACTTGGAGAAAGGAGTGGCCGCCGTAAAGGTTGCGCAAGGTCGATAGACGTGTGATGGCAAATAGGTCAGACCGTGACCCGCCAAGCCTGCATGGCGTGCGGGACTTCGAGTCCTCCGGGAGAATGAGGCGTGGATCAGCGGATTCCAACCGGGCCAGCAGGCAATCCAGCCTGCACAACAGGCCGGATATGGAACTGCAGCCTAGCTGTCCCAACATACCCAACATCGTCCTTGGCAAACGGGAGGCGTCCATATAGACGCAATGAACGAGGGCTGGATCGTGCTGGGCATTTGCCTGGTGTTCGTGGTGGGCGTCGCGCTGCCCCTGATCAGCAAGCGCGAGAGCGACAGGACGTCCCTGCCGCCGCGCCAGGAGACGCTGCACGACTGGCGCAACGACCAATGAGCGAAGGCGGCCGCATGGACGCGCGCATCACCGAGCTCGAGATCAAGATCTGCTACGCGGAAGACCTGGTCGACGAACTCAACCGCACGGTCTACCGCCAGCAGCGGCAGATCGACCGCCTGCTCGCCGAGGTCGCGGCGCTGCGCGAGCAGCTGCGGTCAGCCGTCCCCGCCGAGCAGCCGGGCCCGCGCGACGAACTCCCGCCGCACTGGTGAACCCGTGCCCGCCACGCCAGTCACCGTTGTCCACCATGCCGACTGCCAGGACGGCTTCGGCGCCGCCTATGCCGCCTGGCGGCGCTTCGGCGACGATGCCACGTATCGCCCGATGCATCACGGTCAACCGTGGGAACTGGCCGAAATCGCCGGGCACGACGTCTTCATCCTCGATTTTTCCTTTGCGCCGGACGTCCTCGAGGCGATAGCGGCGCTCGCCGGATCGGTGGTCCAGATCGACCATCACGCCTCGGCGCGCCGGCCGTGGTCCGGGCGACTGATGAAAGCCGGGGACGGCCGCGAGAGCTTCCGCCACCCCGCCCTGCCGCTGACGGTCATTTTCGACCTTGACAAGTCGGGCGCTCGCCTGGCCTGGGAACATTTCCATCCGGATCGCACGGTTCCGCTCGTGCTGCGCCATGTCGAGGACGTCGACCTGTGGCGCTTCGCACTCCCGGGTTCGCGCCCCATCGCCCGCGCCCTGCGCCTGCTCCCCGACGACTTTGCCGCCTGGGACGAACTCGTGCGCCAGGCGGATACGCCGGACGCACCGCGCTACCTGGCCTTGCTCGCCGAAGGCGAAGCCATCGAGCGCTCCTTCCAGACCGAGATCGCAAGGCTGGCGCAAGGCGGCCTGGTCATGCCCGCCCGCCTGCGCGGCGAGCCCGTCGATCCACTGCAGGCGCAACGCCACGGGCTGCCCACGGTGAGCGACGGCGACCGCGCCTGGCGCCCCGTCGACGGCCTCGCCGTCAACGCCAGTGCGCTGTTCGCCTCGGAACTCGGCAACCGCCTCGCCGAGCGGAGCGGAACCTTCGGGCTGGTCTGGGAACTTGGCGCCGACGGCGACGCGAAGGTTTCGCTGCGCGCCGCCGGACGGGTCGACGTGGCCGCGATCGCCGCCGGCTACGGCGGCGGCGGACACCCGAACGCCGCCGGATTCAGGATGCCGCTCGCCCGTTTCGCAAGCGAGATCCTTGGCGAAACGTTGTCACAAACCCGTTTAACTATGTAATGCAATATTTTGATTATTATAGAATAACTGGTGCCCAGGAAGGGACTCGAACCCCCACACCTCGCGGCGGCAGGACCTAAACCTGCTGCGTCTACCAATTTCGCCACCTGGGCAGGCGGCGCGATTCTACCACCGGCGCCGGCTTGACCCTATACTTCGCCGCCGATGCCCGTCGATCACTACGAAAACTTCCCCGTCGCCTCGTTCCTCGTCCCCCGGCGCCTGCGCCGCCCGATCGAGGCCATCTACCGCTTCGCGCGCAACGCCGACGACATTGCCGACGAAGGCGATGTGCCGCCGGAAGAACGCCTGGCCGGACTCGCCGCCTTTCAGGCGGAGCTCGATCGCATCGCCGCCGGCGCCGCCCCGCAAACACCGCTGTTCGCCGAGCTGGCCGGGGAAATCCACCGGCACGCGCTGCCGATCGGGCTTTTCCGCGACCTGCTCGATGCCTTCGCTCAGGATGTCGTCAAGAAACGCTACGCCGACTTCCCGGAACTGCTCGACTACTGCCGCCGCTCGGCCAACCCGGTCGGGCGGCTGGTGCTGCACCTGTTCGGGCGCAGCGAGCCGGAACATCTTGCGCAGTCCGACTGCATCTGCTCGGCGCTGCAACTGGTCAATTTCTGGCAGGATGTCGCGGTCGACTGGCAAAAACAGCGCATTTACCTCCCGCAGGCCGATCTGCCGCGCTTCCGGGTCAGCGACGCCGACATCGCCGCCGGGCGCTGGTCGGCCAACTGGGCGGCGCTGATGGATTTCCAGATCGACCGGACGCGCGAACTGATGCTGCGCGGCGCGCCGCTCGTCCATGCCCTGCCCGGCCGCCTCGGCTGGGAGATCCGCCTGACCATCCAGGGCGGGCTGCGCATCCTGGAACTCCTGCGCCGCGTGCGCGGTGATGTCTTCGAGCGCCGCCCAACACTGCGCAAGCGGGACTGGCTGGTCGTGGCCGGGCGTTCCCTTACAATGTAGGCGATGAATCCCGACGATTACTGCCAGGAAAAGTGCGCCGCCAGCGGCTCCTCGTTCTACTACAGCTTCCTGTTCCTGCCGGCCGGGCGGCGGCGCGCCATCATGGCCCTCTACGCCTTCTGCCGTGAAGTCGATGACGTCGTCGACGAATGCAACGATATCGCCATCGCCTCGACCAAGCTGGCCTGGTGGCGCCAGGAAATCGAGCGGGTGGCCAATGGCCAGCCCACCCATCCGGTCGGGCTGGCGCTGCAAGCGGCCGGCAAACAGTTCAACCTGCCCGGTGAACAACTGCTGGAGATCGTCGACGGCATGGAGATGGACCTCCAGCAGACGCGCTACCTCGATTTCAAGGGCCTGTCGCTGTACTGCTACCGCGTCGCCAGCGTCGTCGGCCTGCTCGCCGCCGAGATCTTCGGCGCCAGGGATCGCCAGACGCAGAAATACGCGCACGACCTCGGCATGGCCTTCCAACTCACCAACATCATCCGCGACATCGGCGAGGACGCGCGACGCGGCCGCATCTACATCCCGATGGACGAATTGAAACGGTTCGACGTGCCCGCCACCGACATCCTCAACGCCAGGTATTCCGACAATTTCACGGCGCTGATGCGGTTCCAGACCGAGCGCGCCGAGAAATACTACGCGCAGGCGATTGCCCAGTTGCCGGACGTCGACCGCAGGAGCCAGCGCCCGGGGCTGATCATGGCGGCGATCTACCGCACGCTGCTCGACGAGATTCGCCGCGAGAATTTCCAGGTCCTGCACCAGCGCATCGCGCTGACCCCGGTGCGCAAGCTCTGGATCGCCTGGAAAACCTGGGCCTTCGCATGAAGGTCGCCGTCATCGGCGGCGGCTGGGCGGGCATCGCCGCAGCCGTCGAGCTGACGGCCGCCGGGGTCGCCACCACGCTGTTCGAAGCCGGCCGCGCGCTCGGCGGCCGCGCCCGTTCAATCAGTGTTGCCGGCCGCCGGCTCGACAACGGCCAGCACATCCTGCTCGGCGCCTACCGCGAAATCCTCGACCTGATGCGCCGCATCGGCGCCGATCCCGATCGACTGTTCGACCGCCGTCCGCTGCAGGTCGTCGATGACGCCGGCTTTCGCCTGGCCCTGCCGCAATGGCCGGCGCCGTTCCATGTCGCCTGGGGCCTGCTGACCGCGCAGGGCGCCGGTTGGCGCGAAAAGCTCGCCACCGCCCGCTGGATGCAGGGGGTCAAGGCCCGCGGTTTCCGCCTCGGCGCTGATACGACGGTTGCCGCATGGCTCGATGCCGCCGGCCAGACCGGCGAGTTGCGCCGCCACCTGTGGGAGCCGCTCTGCCTCGCCGCGCTGAACATTCCCGCCGCGCGCGCCTCCGCCCAGGTCTTCGCCAACGTGCTGCGCGACAGCCTGGGCAGCAGGCGGCGCGCAGACACCGACCTGCTGCTGCCACGCGTCGATCTCGGCCGTCTGTTGCCCGAACCGGCAGCCGCCTGGCTCGCCGGACACGGCGCGACGCTGCGCTTCTCCGCGCGCATCGAGGCGCTCGAGACCGCGCCCGGTCATGTCGCGGTCGCCGGCGAGCGCTTCGCCGCCGCGGTCATCGCCATCGCCCCGCAGCATGCCGGCCGGCTGTGGCCGGAGATCACGGCGGACTACGAGTACGAGCCGATCGCCACGATCTACCTGCAATTCGCGCCGCACTATCGGCTGCCCTTCCCGCTGTTCAAGCAGACCGGAAAATACGGCCAGTGGGCGGTCGACCGCGGCAACGGGATGATCGGCTGCGTCCTCAGCGGCCGCGGCGACTGGGAAGCGCTGACCGACGAGGAGCTTGCCGCCGCGCTGCAGGCCGAACTGCCCGCATCGGGCGCGGCGACGTGGCACGGGGTGATCCGCGAGAAGCGCGCCACCTTCTCCTGCCGGCCCGGCATCCGCCGTCCAGCCTGCGTCACGCCGCATCCGCGCGTCCTGCTCGCCGGCGACCACACCTGGGCCGATTACCCGGCGACCCTCGAAGGCGCCGTGCGCAGCGGCCGCCGCGCCGCCCATGAACTGCTCGGGAAGCGTTACAATCCGCCGCCATGACGACCCCGCGCCACGCCTTGCTGCTTTCCTTCGCGCTTGCCGCCACGCCGGCCGGCGCCGGCGAGGAGTGGGTTCTGCCGCCCAAGGTGAAGTACGCCGTCCCGTCGGCGGCCCCGGCGGCCGGCGGTGAGGACTGGAGTCCGGAACTCGGTCGCCAGCTCGCCATCCTCAAGCGGCAACCGGATAGCCGCGAAGCGCGCAAGGCCGCCTGGGCCGCCGCCATGCGCCTCGGTCTGTTCGCCCAGGCCGCCGCGCTGGAGGCGCCGCTCACCGCCGACGAGCGCCGGGCGATGGAAGGCGACATCATCGCCCTCGACATCCGCTACGGCATCGTCGACCGCAACACCCTGCGCGGAGCGGAACGCTTTTTGCGCCTCGACCAGGCGTTGACCGCAACCGACCCGCTGGCCGCCGGATTTTTCGCCGGCCAGGCGCCGGATGCCGAAGACCAGCGCCGCCTGACCGACCGCCTCAGCGCGCTGGCGGCCCGTCGCCGCGCCGCCGATGCGGTCAAGCTCTACGAAACCCTGCGCCAGCGCGGCATCCCCGTGCCGCTGTGGGCCGAGCGCGACATCGCCGGCAGCTACCTCGAACTGCGCCGCCCGCAGGAAGCGCTGGTTCTCTACCAACGTGCGGTCGCCGCCAATCCGGACGATTTTGACGCCAATCTCGGCCTCTTCTTTGCCCTGGTCGAGACCGAACAGCTCGATGCCGCCACCGGACACATCGATCGCTACGCCGCAAGCCTGCCGGAACGCCGTCACCTCGACGGCCGCTACAATGGCGAGCGCCTGAGCGCCGACATCACCGCCGACCGCGTCCGCCTCTTCGCCGACCGCCTCGCCGAAGCCCAGGCCCGCATCGACGCCCGCCACGCCGCCATCCCCTACAACAGCGAGGCGCGTCAGTCGTCCGCCAGCCTCGCCCTGGCCCGCGGTTGGCCGCACCAGGGCGACGAGATGCTGCGCCGCACCCTCGGCTCCGATCCGATCAATCCGGCGCTGCACGCCGATCTTTCCGAGAACCTGCTCACCCTGCAGGACTGGCCGGCCGCCCGCGCCGCGCTCGCCCATGCCTCGGGCATCGACCCCGACAATGGCGCGGTGCGCCGCGCCCGCCGCAGCTACGAGTTGTACGACAGCTACGAACTCTATGTCGAAGCCGGCTACGGCGAAGGACAGGACGTCAATTACTTCGGCAGCCGCGACTGGTCGATCGACAGCCATCTCTACAGCCGGCCGATCGCCGACGACTGGCGCGTCTTCGCCCACAATTATTCGGCCAGCGCCGATTTCTACGGCGACAACCAGACCTGGATCCGCACCGGCGCCGGCGCCGAATGGCGCCACCTCGGCTGGCGGCTGACCGGCGAGGTCAATGGCGGCAGCGGCGTCAAGGCCGGCGCCACCGGCACCGTGCGCTGGAAGCCGGACGACCACTGGACCTTCTACGGCGCCGCCGAGAGCGTGACCAACCAGATCCCGCTGCGCGCCGTCGCCGACGGCGTCTACGCCAGCCGGCTCAGCCTCGGCGCCGACTGGCGCCAGCACGAATCGCGCAAGCTGGCGCTCGGAGTCCATTCCAGCGACTTCTCCGACGGCAACCTGCGCACCGGCGTCAACGCCTCGTGGTTCGAGCGCTGGGCCAGCGGCCCGAAATGGATGTTCGAGACGATCCTCGGCGGCGACGCCTCGCGCAATTCGCTGGACACCAGCGTCAATTACTTCAACCCGAAAAGCGACCGTTCGCTGTGGTTGACCGCAGCCGTCGAAAACCTCGCCTGGCGCAGCTACGACCATGCCTTCCGCCAGCGCCTGGCGCTGACCGGCGGCAGCTACTGGCAGGAAGGCTACGACGCCGGCGCCATCGAGGCCATCGAGTACAGCCATCGCTGGGAACTCGACCGCGACCTCTCGCTGCGCTACGGCATCGGCCGCATCCTGCGCCCCTACGACGGCGAACGCGAAGGACGCACCTTCGGCAACCTGGTCCTGCTATGGCGCTTCTGATCCGCACCCTCCTCGCCGCCCTGCTGGCGCTGGCCGCGGCGCTGGCGACCGCCGCCGACGCCCGCTTCATGGCCCTGAGCTACCACGAGGTCCTGGCCGACCACGAGGCGATGACCCCGACCGCCGTCCGCGCCAGCGACCTCGCCCGGCAGTTCGCCTGGCTCCAGGCCAACGGCTACCACCCGGTCAGCGTCGACCAGATCCTCGCCGCCCGCGCCGGCGGCCCGCCCTTGCCGCCCAACGCCATCCTGCTGAGCTTCGACGACGGGTTTCTGGATGTCTACACGCGCGCCTTCCCGCTGCTCAAGCTGTTCAACTACCCGGCAGTGATCGCCCTGGTCGGCCAATGGATGGACGTTCCCGCCGGCCAGATGGTCGACTACGACGGCAAGCCGGTGCCGCGCAGCAAATTCCTGAACTGGGAGCAGGTGCGTGAGATGCAGGCCTCCGGGCTGATCGAAGTCGCCTCGCATTCCTACGACCTGCACCATGGCATCCTCGCCAACCCGCAGGGCAACACCCAGCCGGCGACGACCACGCGCCGCTATGCCGGCGGCCGCCACGAGGACGACGCCGCCTACCTCGCCCGTCTGCGCGCCGACCTCCGGGACAGCATCAGCCCACACACCGGCAGGGCGCCGCGCATCATCGTCTGGCCCTATGGGCGCAGCAACCAGGCCGCCCAGGAAGTCGCCGCGCAGCTGGGCATGCCCATCGGCCTGACGCTGATCGACGGATTCAACGACGCCGCCACGCCGACGGCCGTCTGGAAACGCCAGCTGATCGAAAACAGCCCGTCGCTGCAGGCCTTCGCCGAAATGCTGCGGGTCACCTGGGATCCCAATCCGGCGCGCAGCGTCGTCGTCGACCCCGGCGCCTGGCCGCCCGGCGCCGACGGCCTGTCGCCGACCCTCGACCGCCTGCTGACGCTCAGCCCGAACATCGCCTTCGTCAAGCCGGCAGTCATCCGCGACGGCCGCGAAATGGCGCTGTTTCCGACGACACTGCGTCCGGTCGCCGCCGACCAGCTGAACCACATCGCCTGGCAGACAGAGCGCCGGGCCGGCGTCCCGGTGTTCATCGACCTGTCCGCCGCCTGGCTCGACGAGCCGGAACTGGTCGCCGACCTCGCCCGCCAGGTCAATTTCGCCGGCCTGCGCGTGCGCGCCACACCCGACAGCGCCGCCGCCGGACGCATCCGCGAGACTGCCGGGCGCTGGGTCTGGCCGCTGCAGATGGCCTACGCCGTCGACCAGCCGCCGACGCCGGAACAATGGGCGCGATTGCGCCACGGCGACCTCGTCGTGCTGCCGGCGAGCGAGGAGAACATCGCCGCCGTGCCGCGGGAAATGGCGAACCGCGTCCTCTTCGAATTCGACCCGGCGCTGCCGCCGGCGAGCATCGCCCGCCGCATGAACCGTCTCGAAGCCGACGGCTTCCGCCAGTTCGGCGTCGCCGGTTTCCCGGAAAGCCTGATGGGTCCCATCTTCCCCTCGCTCTCGCTGCGCTGGCAGCCGCAATTGCCATGACGCCGCTGCCCGTACTGCTCGGCGACGTCTGGGGCGCCATCCTCGCCTACGTCTTCTTCTACCCGGTGCTGATGTCGGTCGTCTGGATGATCGGCGGCATCGCGTTTTACCTGCGTTTCGAGCGTCGACCGCACCGCATCGTCGACCGGCCGCCGCCGCGCGACGACTACCCGCTGATCGCCGTCCTCGTTCCCTGCTACAACGAAGAGGCGAACGTCGAGGAAACCGTCGAGGCGCTGATGGAGCTCAAGTACCCGAACTACGAGGTCATCGCCATCAACGATGGCAGCAGTGACCGCACCGGCGAATTGCTCAACGCGCTGGCCGCCCGCTTCCCCAAGTTGCGCGTGATCCATCAGGTCGCCAACCAGGGCAAGGCGGTCGGGCTCAACACCGCCGCCCTGCTCACCCCCGCCGAAATCCTCGTCGGCATCGACGGCGATGCGCGCCTCGACCCTTGCGCCCTGAACTGGCTGGTGCGCCATTTCGACGACCCCGATGTCGCCGCCGTCACCGGCAACCCGCGCGTGCGCAACCGGTCGACCCTGCTCGGGCGCATCCAGGTCGGCGAGTTTTCCTCCATCGTCGGCCTCATCAAGCGCGCCCAGCGCTCGGTCGGCCTGATCTTCACCGTCGCCGGAGTCATCGCCGCCTTCCGCCGCAGCGCCCTGCACGAAGTGGGCTACTGGAGCCCGGAAAAGCTGACCGAGGATGTCGACATTTCCTGGAAGCTGCAACTCGCCGGGTGGGACGTCCGCTTCGAGCCGCGCGCCCTGTGCTGGATCCTGATGCCGGAGACGCTGCCCGGCCTGTGGAAGCAGAGGCTGCGCTGGTCGATGGGCGGCAGCCAGGTGCTGCTCGACTACGCGCCGCAACTGCTCTCACCGAAAAACGCCGGGTTGTGGCCGCTGTGCATCGAATACGCAATGAGCATCGCCTGGGCGCTCCTGTTCGCGCTGCTCGCCACCTACCGGGTCATCGACATGGTCTTTTTCCGGGTCGACCTGCAAAGCGCGCCGATCCTGCTGCTCGGCTGGGCCGGACTGCTGATCGCCACGACCTGCCTGCTGCAGATCATGTTGAGCCTGGTCCTCGACCGGCCTTACGACCGTGGCCTGCTGAAAAATTATTTCTGGATGATCTGGTATCCGGTCATCTACTGGGTCATCACTGCCGCCACCTCGGTGGTGGCATTGCCGAAAATTTTCTTTCGCGACAGCGAGAAGCGCGCCCGATGGACGAGTCCCGACCGCGGCATCAAGCCAGACGCCTCCCGCTGATCATCGAGCGGCCCGACCTGGCGCACCCGGTGCGACGGGTGATGGCGGTCGTCATCACCACCCTCGCCTGGCTTCTCTGGCTGGCCATGTGGGTTCCGTTCCTCTTCGCCCTCGGCCGCCATTTCGGCTACGACCTGCCGGACATCTTCTTCCCGAGCCAGATCGGCCTCGATACGTTTCTGGCGCTGGTGAATGTCATGCCCCATGTGATCGGCGCCGCCATTCTCGTCTTTCTCGCCAGCGCCGTGCGCGAACGGCTGAAGGCGCGCATCGGCAAGGCCGGCGAGCGCTGGCGGCCGGTCGGCATGGCGCGCCTCGCAACCGGCGCCGCCCTCGCTCCGGACAAGCTAGCGGCATGGCAGAAGGCGCAGATCCTCTATGTCGAGCATGGCCCCCTCGGCCGCGTCAGCGATGCCGGCACGGTCCCGCCGCGGCGGCCGGACTGAATCCGAGGCCACCGGCGCTACAACGGCTGGTTCGGGCCGCGCCGCCAGGCAACGCCTATTGCCTGCGCTCCTTGCCAGGAAAATACTCGGTCGCCGCCAGCCCTTCGAGAAGCAGGCCATAGTCCAGATGCTCGCGCATCAGGCGCTTCAATTCGTGGGTGATCGCCAGGCGCGCATACATCACGGTCAGCGGCGGCTGTTCGAGCAGCTTGCGCGCGAGCTGGCGGGCACGCTCCATCAGCTGGTCGCGCGGCATGACCTCGCTGACGACGCCGAGGTCCAGCGCCTGCCCGGCGTCCAGCTGCTGGCCGGTGAGGAGGAAATAGCGGCCGCGGTTCATTCCCAGCAGCAGGGGCCACAGCACGTGCACGCTGTCGCCGGGGACCAGCCCCTCGACATAGTGGGGCGCATCCTGGAACACGGCATCGTCGGCGGCGAGCACGATGTCGCAGAGGAGGCCAAGCTCGGCATGGATCGTCGCCGGGCCGTTGATCGCCGCAATCATCGGAACCCGAATCTCCAGGTGGTTGTAGATCAGTCGCTGCGCATGCACCAGGAGGCGCTCCCACACCGGCGCCGTGATCCCGGGATGGGCGATCTCCTCGCGGGCGATGAACTCGGCGCCGCAACCGGTGAAGATGACCACCCGGTTTCCGGGGTCGGCGGCGATGTCGCCGAAGGCCGAGCCGCATTCGCGATGCGGGCCGGCGCCCCACACCACGGGCCCGCCGTCACTGTGCAGCGTCACCTCGAGAACGCCATCGTGGCGCTCCATGCGCAGGTGCCGGTACTTGTCGCAATACTCCTCAAATCTGGCCATGATTCCGCCGCCTTTCCCTTGTTGATCGAGTTCTCGCCGCACGACACTCGGGCCGGCGGCCACGCGGGCGGCCGGAGCCGGACGCGGCCTCCATTCGACCGGCAGGATCGTCCTGCCGGCCTCGCCAGCCGGCGCCGGCGCGATGCCGGATTATAGTGATCGTGGATTGGCCGGTACAACCGGAAAGCGCCCTGCAAGGCGCCTCATACGGTGTTCCTGGCGGTCGTGTCGCAGCCTTGGCTACCGCCTTTCTCGATGGCCGCCGCCGATGCCGCCAGCAGGACGCCACTTCGAGGGATCCCTTCAAGCGTCCCACAGCCGGCTCTTCCGCGTTGTCCGCTTCCCGTTCGCTGCTGTTGCTCAAGTTGCTAACCGCCTCTTGCGGCAAATTGAGCACGGAAAACCTTCTCGCGGCGCCAGGCCAGATAGCGCCGGTGGCCGTCGGTCAGCGCCACCCGGCGCCGCTCGCCGCGCAGGCCGAGCAGCACCCGCGCCGGCCCTGGCAGACAATGGCTGACCAGCAGTTCCCCATCGTCGGCGAATCCGATCCAGCCGCCGTCGAACAGGGCGTCGAGATGCGGCGCCAGCAGCAGGCCGTTGAAGACATCGAGGCGCTCGCCATCGTTCGCGCAGTCGGCCCACGGCTTGATGTGCGAGGCGCGCAGCAGCGGCACGACGTCGAGTCCGCTCACCGCGCAACGGCCCTGCCAGTAGCCGATCAGCGACTGGCGGAAGATATCCTGCCCGACGCGCTGGACGACCAGGCGCTCGGCCTCGGTGAACGCCGGAAGCGCCGCAGCCGCCTGCCGGAACGCGGCAACCCCCTCGCCGGCCAGCAGGCGCGCCACGGCGGCAGCCCGCTGCAGCAGCGCATGCAGCGCCGCATAACCCGCAACCGGAGCGAGAATTGCCGGCCAATCGCCGGTCGACCGCAGCAGGGTCACGCCGCAATCGGCCGCCACCTTCTCCGCACAGGCCAGGTTCTCCATGCCGACCCGGAAGACATCCGCCGCCGGGGACTGCGCCGCCAGCGCATCGGCCAGGGCGCTTGCGCGGAAAACCAGCCAGCCGCCCCGCCACTCGGGCGTGCGGTCGAAGCCGGCATCCTGTGCCGCCTTCTCGATACGCACCGTCTCCAATTGCGCGACCAACCGGCGATCGGTACCAACATTGGCACGGGAAAGAACGTCGTCAGCCATGCATCCGTGCCGCGCTCAACTGATTCCAAACCAGCGCGCCCCGCCGCCAGTGCGTGGCAGTCGCCTGGGCAAAATCCCGACGGACGAGCTTGGCCCGCGCAAGCAGCCACGATGCATCCTCGCGCCTTAGCACAACGCCCTCCATGGCCCCGTCGCGAAAGGCACTGCGCTGCGAACGGAGCAGCGACTCCAGGCTCCTGAGCTCAATCCGACCGGAAAAAAGTTCAGGCGCCGTGCAGAGACCGAGGTTTGCAGCCCAGGCATTCCGGCGCGCAGCACACCAGAAACGTCCGGCGCGGCGGTCGAATACGTCGAAGAGCAGCCACCAGTCCGGCAGTGTCGAGTAATCCAGCGAATGGCGCGCGGCGCACCATTCGCCGAATGCAATCAGATCCCCCCCGAGCGCATCGAACAACCTGTCCTCATGTACCGCAAGCCACTTGCGCAGCCGGGCGAACTGGCCTGAATGCGGATCGGACAGGTAATGCCCCCGATTCTGGGCCAGCAAGACCCCCTGCGCCGAAACCGAGAATCCCAGATTCGCGCCATCCAGTTTTTCTTCGACCACCACGGGGCCGGAGAGGAATTCGGCGGCTTCCGCTGGCGACAACACCTTGTCATCGCGCGGCGCACCTTCCCCGAGCCAGGCGAGATGGGGCGTGTGCGGGAAACGAAAGAGTTCGCTCACAGTCAAGGCGGCAAAGCCGGAACAGGCTTGCCGGGAAACTTCTTCTGGTAAAAACGGCAGGCGTCGGCCGGACACAGAAACCACACATCGATTCCTTTTGTCGCCAGCGCCTGCCCCACCAGTCCAGCCACTTGCTGTCGGCAGCCTGCCAGATCGGCGGCTTGGCGGGATGTGCGTTCGCCAACGCCACGAACTTCCTGTCGGGCGGATCGAACCGCGACTCCAGTTCCGGATCAGGGAATTCGGCGAACCGGTCGGGTTCGATCTCGGTAATCGGCACCAACGCGACCCTGCCCGGATTACGCTGGTTCTGCAGAAGCCATTTCAGGAATGAATCGCCGGCTCCCTTGGGCTGGTTGGGTTGCGTCTTGTTCAAATATTCGCCGAGTATGCGATAGCGGTCGTCGATCGCCACCTTGCCCGCCTGTTGCCTGGCGCGCAGCGCATTCACGCACGCGGTCCGGCCTTCCCCGGAAACCTTGAGATCGGCGCCATTGGCGACCAGCAGCACGTTCGTATCGATGACCACCGTGTCACTCATGCCGTCTCCGCGGCTGCCTGGCGCTTGATCGCTTCCAGCGTGCGCGCCGCGATGTCGCCCATCTCGTCCCCGAAAAAGTTCTCCGGCCAGTTTTCGATGTCGCCGAACGTGTTCAGGCGCAGCGCTTCCAGTTCCGCCGCAGCCCCATCGCGCTTGACGAAGTAGATCGCCACGTCTTCGGCGTCGATCACCTTTTCCGCCACGCGCCGCTGCAACCGGGTCAGGAAATGCTCGGAGTGCGTCTCGACGATCAGTTGCGTGTCCCTTGCCGCCCCGTTCTCGTACGACTGCACCGCGCTGATGAAGGCGTCGGCGAGATTCGCCTGTGCCAGCGGGTGCAGATGGATCTCCGGCTGCTCCATCCAGACCACCGAATGCGGCGGCGCATGGAATGCCTGCACCAGCGCCGGCAACACCTGCGAAACGCCGACCCCGACGTCGGTCAGCTTGACGACCGGCGACCCGGCATGGGTCCGCACCAGCACCTCGTACTCCTTGCGCCCTTCCGCCACCGGATGGACCTCGAAGCTGTCGATGATGCCGAGGTCGCGCAACCAGCCGGCGATGAACACGTCGAAAGGCTTCAGCCTCTTGTTCTGGCCTCGATTCAGTTTTCGCCCTTGCCCTTTCGCGGCAAGCAAGGCAGCGATGGTATGTTCACCCAGCGCGCCGACATGCGGCGGGGTCTCGCCCGACCACTGGTACACCCGCCGTGCCGGCTGGCGCAAAGGTCCGAGGTAATACATGCTGTCCAGCATTTCTTCCGCCTTCAGCGCAAAGTCGGCCAGAAAGTCGGCATTCTGATAGCGAAGAAGTGTGCGGTCGGCAAACCGGTAAAACTTTTCCGGCGGCTCCAGCGGCCACTTGCGGCCCATCGCCATCACCAGCTTCAGCGGTTCGCAATCGAGAGAGATCTTGTCGCCGCGGCGGTGCGTCACCTCCAGCGCCCTGGTGTCGCCCTGCAACAGCCGATAGGAAAACGACTCCGTCTCAGGTTGACCGTTCCTGTCCGCACGCAGGGTCGACCGCAACTCCAGTTCGCTGCCCTTGAAGGCTTCCGACGATTTCAACGGGTTCTTGACCGTCAATGTCTGTGGCGGCCGCCAGCGCAGCGAAAACTCGATCACCTGCTTTACATCGTGGCCGTGCACGCAGTCGGCGAATGTCCCGAGGTCGATCAGCGAATTCTCGTCGCCGAGATGCAGGGCGCGCTTGGCGTTGAGGTACTCCTGAGCGAGCAGGAAGGGCGAGCGGCGGCGGTTGCCGTCGCCGTGCCGGGGGCCGGGCTTGTCGAGCGGCTGGTCATGGCCGGCGAAGACGAGCGGCACGCGGCCGTCGGCGGCGGCCCAGCCGACGGGAAAGCTGCGCCCGGCGACGTCGACGCGGTCGACCCGGCGAATGTCGGCAAAACCGAGAACTTGGCGGCAGAAGGGTTCGAGGAATTCGTGGGCGGTGACCTTGTACGGGTCGCGGTCGGCGCGCGCGCGGCGGGCGGCGAAGTCCTGCCAGAGGTTCTGGGCGATCTTCCAGTAGCGGCCGATCTCGTCGCGCAGCTTGAGGCCGCGCGGGATGTCGTAGTCGGCCTCGCCCTGCCCCGCGGCTTCGAGATGGGCGATCTTGTTGAGAAAGTCGGGCGCCAGCAGGCCGCCCTCGATGACGAGGGCGGTGAAAGAGAGTTCGTTGGTGCGGCGGGCCATGTTGTTGTCCGTTTGCTCAGGCCGGCGTCAGCCAGCGCCGGTAATCGTTGAGGTCGATGCAGGCACAGCCCTGGCCCTGCAATGCCAGCCGCTCCGCATCGGGAAAATCGGGCGCATAGAGCGCGCGCTCCTGCTGCCAGCCTTTGAAGCGGCGGCCGGCGGCGGTGGCGAGAAAATCGTCGACGTGCTGGCCGAAGGTGGCGAGTGCCGCCGGGGTGTGCTTGGTGGCTGCCCGCTTGCAACTGCCGAAGCGGACACGCCGGTCGTCTTCGTTGACGGCGACGATGTCGATCTCGATCATGCGCCGTCAACCCCAACGACACGCTGACCCGTGAGCAAGCCGACACGCTGCGCGCGATGCTGACGGAAACCTGCGCCAAGCTGCCCAAGGAAAGGCAGAAGGCGTTCATGCTCACCGGCTGGTCGAAGCTGAAAGCCCATTTCAAAACCGGCTATCGCCAGATACCGCAGGGCGAATTCACCGAAGCGCTGTCCATCGTCGCCCGCCATGTCGCCGAAGGCGAATACCTGCCAGCCCCCGCAGAAAAGCTCTCAAAGGAGATGCGCGCCAAGATCAACCGGGCCGCCCACGCGACCGCATTGCGCCTCTACGACGGCGTGCACCAATTGCTGACCGACTGCGCCATCGACAACGTGGCGTGCGGCGCCAGCGAAGGCGAAGCCATGCAGTCTGTCGAAGCGCTGGCGAGCCGCAGCGATAACGCGACGATCATCAACGTGCGGGATGCGCAGGAGTTGGTATGGGCGGCAAGCGACGCCATCAACGCCGCCGGCAGCGCAATCTCCGCCATTCACCGGCTGGAGCAGCGCACCGGCCTGCAACTGGCGATGCGCACTCCGCGCATCAAGCATGTGGACTACGACTTCCACAAGCACGACCGGCTGGTGCAGGAAGTCATTGAGCGCATGAGCGGGGGCACGCGGAACACCTGAGCCCATGACCGGCGCCGCCGGAAGGCCGGCAAAGATCGGCTGATGAACCGCCCCGCCTGCGCCCCGGCGTGGGTGGGGCATAACGCAGGTCACTTTGCCGCAGAGTCTATCCAGTCTGCGTGCGCCTGCAACATGGCGCGCCGCTCTTCCAGGTACTTGGCACGATTGTAGACCGCCCGGATTCGATCCTTGGGAACGTGCGACAACTGCATCTCGATTGCATCGGCATTGAACCCGCGTTCGTTCGCCCAGGTGCTCGCCACGGATCGCCAGCCGTGCCCGGTCATCCGCCCCTTGTACCCCATGCGCCCGATCAAGTAGAGCACGGCATTCTCGGACATCGGCCGGTCGGCTCGCCGGTCGCTCGGAAAGACGTATTTCGAGCCGGAACCGCGCGCCCGCATTTCGTCGAGCAGCGCGATTGCCTGGCGCGGCAGGGGAACCATATGGTCACGCGCCCGCTTCATCTTTCCGCGCGGAATGATCCAGGTATCGCCGTCGACCTCCGTCCACTCCATCATGCGCAACTCGTTCGTGCGCACCCACGTATAGGCCAGCATCCGGCAGGCAATCACGCTCTGCAATTCGCGCTCCATCGCCAGCCGCTCCATGAACGCCGGTACGTCGCGCAGTTCGAGCGCGGCGAATGACTCCACCTTGGCCCTACCGAACGCCTTCTCTGGCCGAATCAACGCGGCCGGATTGATCGTCGCACAGCCCTGCTCGACCGCCCACTCGAACACCTGGCCGACCCACATCCGAATCTTGCGCACATAGACATGGCGCCCGGCGGCATCGACGCGGTTCAGGATGGCCAGCAAGTCGTCACGGGTGATCGTGGCAATGTTCCGGCTGCCAAGCTCCGGAATCAGGTGCATGTCGATTCCACGCATGGCGTTGCTGCGATACGACTCTGAAACGTCCTTGCGGCCGCTCCAGTATTCCACGCTGGCCTCGGCCAAGGTCTTTCCCTTCCTGACCGCCCGCCGTGGCGCCATCGGATCGCCACCGCTGCGCAGGTTTGCCTTGGCCTGGTCGCGCTGTACTCTGGCCTCGGCAAGAGAGACATCCGGGTATGGGCCGAAACTCATGGTCTTCGGCTTGCCACCAATGCGGTACGCAAGGCGCCAGGTCTTCGCGCCAGTGGAAGAGACGTAGAGGTATAGCCCGCCCCCGTCGAACGCCTTGTAGGGCCTTGCAGATGGCTTGGCGCCGTTGCAGCGCGCGTCCGTGAGCGTATTTGTAGGCATCCTTGCCCGTCCCCTTGGAAAATGCCTACTTGGATGCCTACACGATGCCCGTGGAGAACAGATTGCTTCCGTTGGGTATTGTGCGAAACCAATGGGCAAAATAAGCGATAAAGCCGCGATTCTACGCGGCTTATCGTGGGGTTTGCCAGCTAATCGTGCGGCAATGTGCTGCTTAATTGGCGGAGAGGGCGTCCGCAGACGGACTATACAACGAACTCCACAGAAATCCACTACGCTTTGATTTCAAACGACTTCGGGGTGGAACGAAGTCTAACACAATCCAGGAAGAACCATTACAATCCACCTATCTCGTGTGGGTAGGAATGTGGGTAGAAAATGGCGCGCCTCGTTGAAAAACTCACCCCGCTTGCAGTCAGCAAGCAAACCAAACCCGGCTACTACGGTGACGGCGCGGGCTTGTGGTTGCAAGTCTCGCCGTCGGGGTCGAAGAGTTGGATATTCCGATTCACGCTGGCCGGCAAGCAGCGCGAGATGGGGTTGGGCGCGGTGCATACCGTCAATCTGACCGAGGCACGTGCGAAGGCGAAGGAATGTCGGCAGTTGCTGCTCGACGGCAAAGACCCGCTCGACGTGCGGCGGTCGATCAAGCAGGCCGAGGCGCTGGAACGCGCCAAGGCAATGACCTTCGACCAGTGTGCCGAGGCGTACATCGCCGCACATCGCGCCGGCTGGAAAAACGCCAAGCACGCCGACCAGTGGGAAACCACGCTTGCCACCTACGCCAGCCCGATCTTTGGCAGCCTGCCGGTCGCCGACATCGACACTGGGCTGGTCGTCAAGGCGCTGAGCGCAATCTGGGAGAGCAAGACCGAAACCGCCACCCGCCTGCGCGGGCGCATCGAGAAGATTCTGGATTGGGCAACGGTCAGCAAGTATCGCCAGGGTGAGAATCCGGCACGCTGGCGTGGCCACTTGGAAAACCTACTGGCCAACCCCAACAAGATCGCCAAAGTAGAGCATCACCCGGCGCTACCGTGGCGCGAGATCGGCGCGTTCATGGTCGAACTGCGCAAGCAGGTTGGCACGGCAGCGCGCGCGTTGGAATTCACCATACTCACCGCTGCTCGCTCCGGCGAGGTGCGCGGTGCCATCTGGGCGGAAATCGACCTCGATGCCGGCCTGTGGGTCGTGCCGGCCGATCGCATCAAGATGGGCAAGGAACACCGGGTGCCGCTCTCGGCGTCCGCGATTGCACTGCTCAACGAACTGCCACGCGAGGGCGATCTGGTCTTTCCCGGCGCGAAGGAGAACACGGCGCTTTCCGACATGAGCCTTACCGCCGTGCTGCGGAGGATGAAGCGCACCGACATTACAGTACATGGCTTCCGCTCCACGTTCCGCGACTGGTGCGCGGAATCGACCAACTTCCCGCGTGAGGTCTGTGAGCATGCACTGGCGCACAGCCTGCCCGACAAGGTGGAAGCCGCCTACCGGCGCGGCGATCTGCTCGACAAGCGCGTACAGTTGATGAAAGCTTGGGCCGAGTACTGCGCCAAAACCCACGCGGATGCCAGCGTCACGTCTATCGGCAGCCAACGGAAAGCCGCCAAGCGCCCGGCCTGAAGCGTTCAGCACCGCGCGTTGATCTCTTCTTCCAGCACTCGCAACGCTTCAATAATCTCGCCGAACGCCGGCACAGCGCCGAAGATCATGTTCGCCATCGCCCGGTAATCAGTCTCTACTGCCGCCAGAACCGCCCTGCCCGGCACCAGGCGCAAACTGCTGGGCACCGCCAGATCGTAGCGCGCCCAGCCGCGCGGATAAAAGCGCTGCTTGAACGCCACCACATCGGCCAGCAGTTCCAAGTTCGCCAAGGCGGCATTCTTCACCGGCGCAACCGCCATCCGAGCCAGATCGTAGTAATGCCGCGAGTGGCGCGGTGGCTGCGGATTGCCCTCGGGGCGGTGCGCTTCATGGTGCAGGATCGTCGCCTTCTCCCAGAACGTCCGCTCGGCCTTGATGACGCGCACCGCACATTCCCGCCGCGCGAACACCTGCGGAAACTGCTCGGCGGCATAACTGACGATCATCCTGTCTTCATGCGGCAGCCATGCCGCCAGCGGCCCAATCTCCAGCCGCAACTCAGGCCGCAGATAGCGGTCAGGGAAAGACGCCGGATAGCGAATCTCGATCACATGCGGGTCATCCGCCGCAATGGCGCACTGACAAAGCTCGCCGAGCGCACCGGCAATGCGCGTCAGCAACTCGCCGCCGATAAAGGCTTGCGCCTCCTCGTTGATTGCTGCGTTCAGCTTTTCCTGTTGGGCCTTGGAGCGCCCGCCCCAAGGATCGTCGCCAGTGACTGCGCGCCAATCCAGAATCAGGTCGATGTCCTCGGAAAACCGCTCGATCAACCGATAGGCTTTCGACAAACTGGTGCCGCCCTTGAACATCAGCAGGCGCGCCAACCCGGCATCGGCGAACAGGCGGGCAAGCACCCACGTCACCCAGAAGTCTTTTTCCGCCACCGCAGGCGTCGTCCTCATCTTTGCGGCGGTTTCCGCAAACAAGGCCGAACGCTCGGCTGCCGGCAAACGCGCAACGCGATCCATCAGGCCCGTTCCTCGCAAACCTGTTTGATGATTTCGTAAATCCAGCCCGTCACCATGCGGGTATCACGCAGCAGGCGCTCACGCAATTTCGGCAACTTCGGGGCTAGCCACTGGCGCAGCTTCTCAACGACGATGGCGTCGACACGCTCCTTGCCCAGTGCCTTGATCGCCGGCACCAGCAAGCCGCTCTCGCGCAAGGCAAAGCCGGTTTCCTTCAAGGCGGATTGGCGAAAGGCCAGTTCCTGACCGCCAATCGCGTAACGGCGACTGGGTCCGTCGGAAAGGTACAGCCATTTCCCCGGCACTTGTGTCGAGAGACCGAGCAGATTCAGCGCCGTATCACCCGAGGGCTGAATGCGCCAATTGAACTTGCGCGCCAGCGCCTGCGCCACCTGGTCGATGTCCGGGCTCAACTGCCCCAGCAACTCGCTCTGGCGCGGGTAGTCATACACCCCCCCACACACACGGCGAATCGTTCCTACCTTCGTCAGGGCAGAGAGTGCCTTGTGGATATTGGTCTCGCCAAAATCGGCGACAAAATCCGTCTTGGTGAATGCCCAACCCCTACCGCGCCCGTAGATGCGTGAAAGTATCTTTTGTTCAACAGCTTGCATTAACGTCCAAGAGAATATTTTTCAGGAAAATAGCCATGTTTTCCGGAAAATAGCACGCTTGGAATGGGGGTGCCAGAGAATGGCGCTCAAATTGGCTACCGCCGCCCCGCCGGTGCCGATCTTCACGCACCACCGCCTTCCAGCCCCCGCTTGAACTCGACCAGCGCGAATTCCGTCAGTGCGCGCTTGAAGTCCGGTTCGGCCGACATACGGTTCAGCACCGAATAGAAATCGCCCGCACTGGAGATAAAGGCTTTCTCCAGACTGTCCGCGAATTTCTGCTTGCGCAGCGTTTCCAGGTTGTTGGTCTGGAACGCCGCGATCAGCCCGGCATCCTTGGCCAGCTTCGGGATCACGATCTTCATGACCTTGTCGCAATCCTCGAAATCGAAGTGATATTTCTCGTTCAGTTCCTTGACGATCACTTCGAGCTTATCTTTACCGCCACCAGGACCGGGGCCGTGACCGTCTCCTGAAGAGTTCTCCATTTCGGTATCGCCGGGGTTCAGCGCGATGCTGCCGTTCTGTTTTTCCTCCAGGCGGAACTTGTCCATATCCACCATGGCGAGAATTTCCTCGGGTACCGAGTTGCGCGAAGTCAGCGAGATGAGTTGCGACAAAGGCACCAAGGCCATCATCGACGAGGCGGAATTTCACCTTTCCGAGGACGGCGCGCATGCCATTGCCCGCGATCTGCTGGAGCAATGGACATGTTCGCCGGAACGTGTGGCCGGTGCATTGGCACGGCTGCTCGGCATTCGGCGCTCTGCCGGCGATTCGACTGCATTGCGCTGGGATGTTGGCGTGCTTAACCGTTCTGGCTCATCTAGTGAGCGACACGAATGGCGTCATTGATTAAAGCCCACTTGGGGGTAACCACAGCAGCTGCTATAAGGGGCAGCCGCGGACGCTGTGGCTAGTGGGACTCATCCCCCCTTTGATCAAACCACAGTTCAACGGGACAAATCTATGGCAGGAACATTTTTCAACTATGAGCCCGGCTCCATTCAGGTCAGCTTCAGCCATGACGAAAAGTTTGATTACATCAATCTGGACGTTGAACTGATTCAAGACGTGACAATCACGACAGCCTGCGATGATCAGTTTCGTCCTGACCTTCCTGAACGTCATCAAGGCGATCCACTGAAGTTTTCGGTCTATTTCTCGTCAGTTTTCTGTCCCTTTGGTGACTTCATTCGCTTTCTCGAGGCAATCACGATCGAGGTGCAGGAATGTGGCTTCGATTGGGACCCCGAAGGACCTTACGGCAAGATGCAATGGACTCGCCGATTCCTGAACGACACAGGATTTCTGACAATCACATGGGAGTCTCATTCCGAAAAGTTCAGCCACCGGGTGATGCTCAATACCCGACAGGCTGTTCGCGCGTTGTATGGTGCGTTCCGGCATTTCGTCGAGTCAGCGGAATACGATCCTCTGCGGTATGAAGAGATTTCGAATGGGGAAGCATTCAAGCTTGTATTAGCCGATGCCACGCTGGATGACCTGGAGGCAGGATTACTCCCGCTGGATTCGGAAACAGTACATTCGGTCATCACCAGACTCCGGGAAGTCACTGGTGCGAGACACATAGAGGGACCCAAGGCATCCCATTCGTTGAGTTACTACTTCGAAGCCAACTGGGCAGATCGGCCGCTAACTGAGTGGGACAAGTTGATCCCAGACAATTGGGATTCATTGAGTCCGGATCAGCGTACTGCTGCATTGCGTGAAGCTTTTGGATGGGGAAATGGCAGTTGGGATGGCGCCAATCTTCGCGAACTGCGTTCCGTCCTTATCGAGGAGTGGCTCGCCAAACCCGAACCACCTCCGCGTCATTCTTACAAAATTCCAGTGAAAGTAGATAACCCAATACCTGACGGCAACAATTGAATTTCAAGGTTCCCCATGTCATCCGATCAACTCAAAATCATTTCCGGCGGTCAAACAGGTGCAGACCGCGCTGCCCTGGACTGGGCCATCAAACACCGGATTCCCCATGGGGGCTGGTGTCCGGAGGGGCGTATGGCTGAGGACGGGACCATTACAGCCTGTTACCAAGTTACCGAACTGTCTGGTGGTGGTTACCGGCAGCGTACCAAGGCAAATGTTCAGGATTCAGATGCCACCTTGATTGTGTCAATGGCACCGAATTTGTCAGAGGGTAGCCTCGCCACGGCGAAGTTCGGCGATCAGCTTCGCAAGCCATGGCTGCATGTCCATCCTGGGATGGATTGGAAAGCTCGCATAGCAGACTGGCTGCAAGGTCACGTCATTCATGTACTGAATGTGGCAGGTCCCAGGGCCAGCAAGGAGCCTGACGTCGCCGCATTCACCCATGTTGTATTGGATGAGGTGATCCGGCAGTGCGATATCTGCGAGACCAGCATGATCAAGGATGATCTACCCGCTGATTCAGCAGTCGTTGGCTGGATTGACGGCCAGAATGAGCAACAGGAGGCGTACTGGCTGGCTTTGTACGCGTTGGCGTTCAATCACCTTGACGTTTCACCGCTACGAGAACACCTTGCCTTGGATTTGACCTACGAGAGCCAGTCAGTGTTCGAGACAATGCACGGTCCGGATGCATTCTTGAAATATCTTGAGGGCAAGTTCAGGGCAATACGGACCAGCGGCAATCGAGTCGCCGCTGAGTTGGCAGTCCTTCCCGGTGGGAAGCCGTGTGTCGCGCTGTATCAGGCGGGTAGCAACATGGATACAAACTGGCTCGATACACCAAGTGCCGCCATGACCGTCACGGTGACGCCGGAGGGATTAGCCAAGGCGATGCTAATGGTCACTTGCGCCCCCTCTCCCGCAAGTGCAAGGGGGACGGGGCTTTTCCCAGGCCGTGAGGCTCCCCCCACCACACAGGAAAAGCGATTCATACGACCATCGCCCTCCTTTCATGGCATCAACGTGTATTTCTATTACCTTGATGGTGAGATCGGACTCGACAAGTCAATGGAGGAAACGGCGAACTATGTGCGCAAGCATCTTGATGGAGTCAAGGTGATTGACGTTTTGTACTCAACGCTGCACCACAATTGGGCACGTCAGAAGGTCTTTGAAGCCTTTCGCTTTAATGGCTTCCCAAGCGTTGGTGCAATGTTCAACGGAAAAGTTATCTACCGACATGCCGGCCTAATCGATGGCCCAGGACTCGTAACCGCACTTCAGAAGGCAGCCCCGTTGTATGTCGCAGCCAGTTGAGTAGCAACTGTCTCTCAGCGCCACCTCCAACAACGAGCGCCTCATCGACGCCGGGCGCCTTGATGTCTCCAGCCCAATTTCCGCGCTCATGCAGCGCCTTGCCTTCCGGCCCCGCAATCCACTGGTCGGCTTTACGGCGAGTCCAGCCATCCGAAGCGTACAGTTCGCCCAGATGCTTGATGTACTGCGCCTTGGTCATGAACCGGCGCAGCCCGAATTGGCGAAGTTCATGACCTTACATTTCCGCTTTGCCCCGGACCTGCTAAGCGCCAATCCAATCGGACAGAATGACGTGGGTAAAAATGTGGGTAGAAACAACAAATCGCCCAGAAAGGCGCTTCATTACGGTGTTCCTGGCGGAGAGGGCGGGATTCGAACCCGCGTTAGGGTATTACCCTAAACACGCTTTCCAGGCGTGCGACTTAAACCGCTCATCCACCTCTCCGGGAGGCGCGCATTGTAGCAGAGGGGCGCTTTTCCTCAAAGCGACTTTCGCAGCCACGCGAGCCCGATCCAGAGCATGAAGAGAAGGACCAGAGCCAGCAGGCCGACCAGCATTCCCGGCGTCCCGCGCGGCAACAGCAAGGCCGCAGCCTGCCGCGGTGGACGCGTCAGCAGGTCGAAAAACCGGTAGATGGCGTTCTGCCGTCGCCCGCTTCCGGCCAGCAGGTAGAGCATCCCCTGGCCGATCAGGCACAGCCCGAGCATCTCGACAACGGCGCGCAGGGCGCTGATCACGAAGAGCAACACGCCCACGACCTATTCGTCATCGATACCGCAATCTTCTTCCACCTTGCGCATCCGCCGGTTGTAGAACCAGATCAGTGCCAGATAGATCAGGAGATTCCCCTGGGCGGCCATGTAGAAGCCGAGCGGAAAGCCGAACAGGTTGAAACGGTTGAGTTCCGCCGCGAACCAGGTGAGGACGAAGGTGACGATCGCCCAGACGAAGAGCAACCGGAAGGTCAGCCGCCGCGTCCTCGGCCAGTAACGATCGTTCGCCATCAGGCGCCCTTGGCCGGCGATGCACGCCGGATGACGTCGATGAAGCGCTCGACCTCCTTGCCCGGCGCTCTCGTGAACAGGCTGACGACGATGATGGCCGCGAACCCGGCGGCCACCCCGAAGACGCCCGCCGCGGTTGAACTGATCTGGAACCACGGCTGCATGCGCAGGCTGCCGAGTCCCAGCGCGGCCAGGCTGCCCGCCTCGACGCGGAAGATGTAATAGGCGGCCACCGCCAGGCCGACGATCATCCCCGCCAGCGCGCCGGCCCGCGTCGCCCGGCGCCAGAAGATGCCGAGCACCAGCGCCGGGAAGAACGCCGATCCGGCGATCGAGAAGGCCCAGGCAACCATGGCCAGAATGGTGCCCGGCTTTTGCGCCGCCACCGTCGCCGCCAGCACGGCAACGACGAGGAGTAGCGACTTCGAGATCACCAGGCGCAACTGCGTCGATGAAGCGGGCCGGAACACGCGGTAATAGACATCATGCGACAGGGCGCTGGTGATCGTCAGCAGCAGGCCGTCGGCAGTGGACAAGGCGGCGGCCAGGCCGCCGGCGGCGACCAGACCGGAAACGACGTAGGGCATGCCGGCGATTTCCGGGGTCGCCAGTACGACCACGTCGGGACTGAGGACGAGCTCGGCCAGTTGCAGGATGCCGTCGTGGTTGATGTCCTCGTAGCTCACCAGTCCAACCCTGCTCCACGCGGCGATCCACCCCGGCAGCTTCTCGATGGGGATGTTGACGACGTGGGCGAGAACCTCGTATTTGACAAACACGGCATAGGCCGGGGCGGTCAGATAGAGCACCAGAATGAACAGCAGTGACCAGAAGACCGATTCGCGCGCTTCGCGCACGTTCGGCGTCGTGTAGTAGCGCATCAGCAGGTGCGGCAGCGCCGCCGTGCCAACCGTCAGACAGAAGACCAGCGCGAGAAAGTTGATGCGCTGCGACCAGCCGCCGTCCGCGCCATCGCCCGGGAACGCCGCTGCGTGAGGGACCGGCGGAGCAGCGCGCTCGGCGGCGGCAGCCATGGCCGCCTCCCAGCGCAGCCGCGCCTGCCCCGGGTGCTGCGGCAGATCGCGGCGCTGCCTCTCCACTGCCATGATGTCCCTCACCTGCGCGTCGGTGGCCTTGAGCTCGTTGATTCTTGACGACAGTTCCTCCCGTTCGCGCGACAGCGAATCCGGCAGCTGCGCGATCTTGCGCGCATATTCGCCGGCCTGCTGGCGATAGAGGCGGCGCACGGCCACCTCGGCCGGGCTGTCGAAGAGCCTGTCCTCGATCTGCTGCACCTGTTGCAGCACCTGCCCATAGACCACCTGCGGGACGGGGATGCCGGTCACCGACCAGGACAGGATCGCCACCGGAGTCAGATAGGCGACGATCAGGATCACGTACTGCGCGACCTGCGTCCACGTCACCGCGCGCATGCCGCCGAGAAAGGAGCAGACCAGGATGCCGGCGAGGCCGACGAAGACGCCGATCTCGAATTGCAGGCTGACGAAACGGCTGGTGATGACTCCGACCCCGTAGATCTGCGCCACGACGTAGACGAACGAGGCGAGAATCGCCGCGCCGACGGCGACCAGACGGATGGCGTTGCTGCCGTAGCGGGCGTTCAGGAAATCGGGGATCGTGAATTCGCCGAAGCGCCGCAGGTACGGCGCCAGCAGGAGTGCGACCAGGACGAAACCGCCGGTCCACCCGAGGACGAAGGCCAGCCCCTGGTAGCCGGAGAGATAGAGCGTGCCGGCAAGGCCGATGAACGAGGCGGCGCTCATCCAGTCGGCGCCGGTCGCCATGCCGTTGAAGAACGCGGGAACCCGGCGTCCGGCGACGTAGAACTCCGAGACGTCGGAGGTCCGGCTCATGATCCCGATCACCGCGTACATCGAGATCGTGAAGATCAGGAAGGAGTAGCCGATCCAGCGCGGCGGCATGCCGTGCCGCTCGAGCACGGCGAGCGTCCCCACGAACATCAGGAAGCCGCCCGTGTACAGCAGGTAGTAGCGCTGCAGCCTGGTCAGGGAGGCCAGCATCGCCGGACCTTAATGGTTTCGGCGCAGGAAGACCGTGGCTTGCGACTCCTCGACCAGCCTCTCCGCCGTGAGGATTTCCTTGTTGATGGCGCGAACCAGCACCATCTGGAACAGGCGCGCCAGCATCAGCGCATTGGTCATCGGGTCGCGGCGCCCGCCGCCCTGGCCAAGGATGCCCAGCCGCTCGAGCCAGTCGTCCATGGGCAGCAGCCCCACCGACCTGTCGCTGTACAGCGATGGCAGCATCCAGCCGAGATCGACCCAGCTCGGCTGGAAATTGACCCCCAGGCGATTCTGCAACGCGGGTTTCAGGAAGCTGTTGACGAACGGGCTGTGGTAGGTGACCAGCGGCGCCTTTGCCGAATAGGCGAGAAATGCCATCAACTGGCGGTCGACCGCATCCGCGTCGGCGTCCGCGGCGAGGTCGAACGTGAAGGCATCGGCCGGCATGACCGCGCCCTCCCGCACCCCGACGGCGGAAATGCCGAGCAATGTGCCGTCCTCCGCGCTCGGCCCGGATGTCGCGATATCGACCACCACGTAGCGCACATGGTAATGCCACTCATCGAGTTCCGGCGCCATGCTGCTGCGCCAGGCCTCGACCGCCTTGCGCAGGTCGCCAGGCAATTTCTCCGGCGATCTGGAACCGCCCTTGCCCAGGAGTTTGCCGAGTTTGAAAGCCATCAATGCACCTGATAGTCGAGTTTGAGCCGGGTCTGGATCTTGCGTGCCTGACGGAAGGACTCCTTGAGCACCTGGCGATCGAGTTCGTTGAGGTCATTCGGATCGATCAGATTGTCACCCTGGACGCCGGGTTTGTCCTTGAGGGACTGGTGACGCAGGCGCAGCAACTGGATGAAATCGAGCCCTTCGAGCACCGCATTGACCTCCTCGTCACGGATCGCCAGGCGCTTCGAGGCGATGCGCAGGCGCTGGACCGAGTTGGTGTTATGGACGCCGGTGGCCAGTGCGTAGATGCGCGCGACATCGACGAAGATCCGCGACCCGTATTTCTTGAGGTCGATCTTGCCCGGATGCCCCGGCTCGAGATCGGTGATGAAATCGCGGATCTTGCCCAGCGGCGGCGCCACGCTCAGGGCGTTTCGCGCCATGGACTGCAGGAACAGGGAATTTCCGCCGGTCGCCGTGAGCAGGAAGCGACGCATCTGCTCGGCCAGTTCGGCATGGCCGAACAGCGCGCGGAAGTCGAAGAAGATCGAGGCGTTGAGCAGGGCGACGGGCTCCGGCGAGCGCACCCACTTGCTGAACTGGTTCTTCCATTCTTCGAGGGTCAGGCACCACTGCGGATTGCTGGCCATGATCTCGCCCTTGCACAACGGAAAGCCGCAGCGGTCGAGATCCTTGTTGACGTCGAGCGCGAAAGCCAGGAACCGCTTGCGCAGCGCCTTGACCTCGGCGGCGTCGGGACAGGTGAAGACGATCCCGTTGTCCTGGTCGGTGCTGAACGTCTGCTCGTCGCGCCCTTCCGAGCCGAACGCCAGCCAGGCCCACTCGACGCCATCGAAGTGATGGTTGTGGAGATTCAGTTCGAGCACACGGCGCGTCAGCGCATCGTTCAGCGCCGAGATGAACTGGGTCAACTGCTCGGCGCCGATGCCCTGGGCGAGCATGTTGAACGACAGCTGGCGGACATCCGCCGCCGATTGCTGCAGCGACCCGATGTCCTCCGCCGATTCGATGGCCTGGCGAATCTGGCGCAGGCCGACGCGATGCAGGGCGAACAGGTCGCGTTCGGAGACGACTCCGGTCAACCGCCCTTCGGCATCGGTCACCAGCACATGCCGGATGCCGTGGGTGGCCATCGCCAGCATCGCGTCGTAGGCGCTCGCGTGCTCTTCCAGCATGAAGGGATCGGGCGTCATCGCCCGGCTGATCGGCGCCGAGTCCGGGAGATCGACCAGAAAGACACGATCGAGGAGATCGGAGCGGGTGAATATCCCGACCGGCCTGCCGTCGGCGCCGGCGACGGCCAGCGAACCGACACCGGCCTTCGACATGCCCTCGAGGGCGCTGCGCAGCGGCGTTTCCGGCAACACCGAAAGCGGCGAGCGCGAGCCGATCCGGATCAGCGGCGAATTCAGCGTCTGTTGCTCGCTGGCGCGCTGGGCGAACTGCTGCTGCAACTGCTGCCGCGCCTGCTGCAGCAGGCTGGCGAGGTGCTGCGTGCAGAAGAGCGTGAATTCCGGGCTCATCGCCATCAGCGCAATCAGGTCCTGCGCAGGCAACTGGTAGCAGAAGGTGTCCGCGACCGCCGTGTAGGCGTTCGTCGTCGGTCGTCCCGAAGTGGCCGCGCCGATCGGAAAGCTCTCGCCCGGCCCGAGGTTGAGGACCGAATATTCGGTGACCATCACCTCGCCGGCCTGGCGCGCCTGCACCCTCCCGCTCTCGATCACGTAGAAGAAGCGGACAGCGCCCGAATCGGGGCCGACAATCTCGCTGTCGGCCGCGTGAAAAGCCAGTTGCGCCTTTTCCGCGAACAGTTGCAGGGCATCGCCATTCATCTTGTCGAACGGCGCGTAGCGCTTGAGGAATTTCTCGGTGCTCCCCACGACACGGCGGCTTCCCTGCTGCCGCAGATCCATTTCCGCCTGGCTGATGGCCTTTTCCCTGTGACTCACGGCAACCTCGTCTTCATTCAAAGCTCATAGTTTAACCTGAGACGCTGCTGGAGTCGCCTCGCCTGCCGCAGGGAAGCCCGCAGGATCGCCATGTCCACCTCGTGCAGGCTGTCCAGCCGGACGCTGTTCCCGGTCTCGGCCACCGCCGCGCCGGCGGCGATCTGCCGCGTCAGGCGCAGCCGCAAAATGTGCGAAAAAGCGGCGTCGACCGCGTCGATCTCGCCGGCTTGCATCCCGGCCGCCGGCCCGGCATCGCGCAGGCGGGCGCTGGTATTGACCGCGCGAACGCCGCCCGAGAGCGCCAGAATCCGCGCCACATCGACGAAGATGCGGCTGCCGAACTTCTTGAGGTCGACCTCGTTGCCGCTTCCCCCGTCGCCGGCCACGACTTCGCCGCGAAAATTCAGCGGCACCTCCACGTGCAGGGCATTGACCGCCATCAGGTGCAGGAAGGCCGGGGTGTCGGCGGTCAGGGAAAGGAGCAGGCTGCGCAACGCCTCGCCGAGATCGCGATCGCCGAAGAGCGGGTGGAGGTCGAAGAAGATGCTGGCGTTGAGCAGGGCTTCCGGCTCGGGGCGGCGAACCCACTCGTAGAAGCGCTGCCGCCACTCGTCGAGCGACAGGCACCACGCCGGATTGCCGGCCATGATGCCGCCGCTGCACAGCGGAAAGCCGCAATCGGCCAGACGCCGATTGACGTCCTGGGCAAAGGGCAGGAAGATTTCGCGCAGGGCATCCGCTTCATGCCGGTCGGCGGCGCTGAACACCAGTCCGTTGTCCTGATCGCTGACCAGGCTCTGCTCGTGCCTCCCCTCCGAACCGAGGGCCAGCCAGCACCACGATCCCTCCGGCATCCGGTGGCGACGTGCGGTGAGTTCGATGACACGGACGGTCAGGCGATCGTTGAACGCCGCGATCAGACGGGTCACCAGGCCGCCGCTCAGGTCGCGCGCGGCGAAGTCCCGCAGGAACTGATGAACCCTGAGGGCAACCCGCGGCGCTTCATCGAGCGACGCGAAGGCTTCCAGTTCCGTCTCAAACGCCAGCTGCCGGCGGCACGGAAGGATGCCCTCCAGCGACCAGGGCATGTCAGTACTTGACCCTGGCGAAGTAGGTCTTCTCGGAAGCCTCCAGCGCCTGACGCACCGTGACGATGTCCATCTTTTCCAGCAGCGGCACCATTCGCAGGAATACCTCGGCCGTCGCCAGGGCATCCTCCAGGGCGTTGTGACGGGTGTCGATCTCGATGCCCAGACGCCCCAGAATATCGTCCAGCTTGTGCGACTCCTGATTCGGATGGACCACCGCCGACAGCAGAAGGGTATCGAGGACCGGCTGGGCGAAGCGGACGCCGGTCCGCTTCTCCTTCAGCTGCAGGAAGCGCATGTCGAAAGCCGCGTTGTGGGCGATCAGCACGGTGTCCGCGCAGAATTCGTGAAAGGCCGGCAGGACCAGGTCGATGTTCGGCTTGCCGCGCACCATGTCCTCGGTGATGCCGTGGATCGGGATCGATTCGGGCTTGAGGGGCCGCTCCGGATCGACCAGCTGGTCGAAGACCTCCTGGCGCAGCAGGCGATTGTTCACGATGCGCGCCGCGCCGATCTGGATGATCTCGTCGCCGTCCGACGGCTGCAGCCCGGTCGTTTCGGTATCGAAGACGGTGTAGGTCAGCTCGCTCAGCCTGCGGTCGAGATCGATTGACTTGTCTTCGTAGTTGAAGAGGTCGAAATCGTAGTACTCCGGCCGCCCCGCTCCGCGCTTGTTGTCCTCCTGCTCCGCCTCGACTTCCGGCGTCGCCACCGGCAGCACGAAGCGGAAGTAGGCGCGGTGGGCGGCTTTTTCGCGCTGGTACCAGATCTCGCCGCCGTGACGGTCGATGACGTCGCGCAGGGTGAGGGGCGACGCTTCCGCGCCGACCTGCATCGACTCCATTTCCCAAGTGTAGAAGGTTTCCGACGACATCGCCGGACCCGCCCAGATCAGGTCGAGGTACGCCAGCCGGCCCTGGGCCGACAGGCGCAGGCGCAGTTCTCTCGGCCCATAATGATCCTGCAACCGGGAAGCGAGGAAGAGCAGCGCGAAGACCAGCGAAAAACTGTCGGCCTTGACCCACAACGCATCGTCCAGCCCTTCGGTCTTGGTCGGCAGCCGCAGTTTCTCCTCGATGCGACGCTGGGCGGCGGCGATCAGATCGATGCCGAGGATATCCTCGAGCGGCCAGCGCATCTTGATCGAGTCGGAAAACTCGACCATGGTCCGGTCGAGGCGCTGGCTCATGCCGGCAACCTCGTCGCCGACGACGCCGAGGAAGCGCTCGCGCATTTCCGGTTCCATTTCCGGGTAGTCGATCAGGTTCGTCACCGCCGCGCGGATGCTGCCGAGCGACGCCCGGCTGCCTTCGGTGAGCGTGTGCAGCACCTGGTCGCGGCGCGCCTCCTCCTCGACGTTGCGCGTGATGTTCTCGATGGTCAGCACGTAGCCGGACATCCGGTCGCTGCGCTCGCTGCCGCTGAGGACAGGAACCATCTGGACGCGCAGAAGCTGGCCGCCGCGCAGCGCCGTGATGAAGTTGGACAGCGCCGTCTTGCCGGCCGCCAGCCGCTGCCGGACGACGCCCTCGGCGTGCTGCACCTGGTTCTTTTCCAGGATCGAGAAGATCGAGCGCCCGAGGCCGATCAACGCCCCCCCGGACACCGAGGTCGGCCCCTGCGCCAGCGCCTTGAACTGGAGTCGCGCCCGGTTGTTGTAGAGCAGGATGCGGCCGTCGAGGTTGCAGACGACGACGGCCTGGGCCAGCTCCGACATCAGCGCGGCGAGCCGGTTCTTTTCTTCCTCGACCGAGGCCTTGGCGGCGGCGATCTGCTCGCTGACGTCGTCGAGCAGGACATCACGCTGCTGCGCCAGGTCGTTGGCGGCGCGCGCCAGATGCTGCACTTCCGGCGGGCCTTCCGGCGTCACCCGGAAATTGCGGTTGGCCCCGAGCATCAGGCGCAGCTTTTCCGACATGCTCAGCAGCCCGTCGACGTACTGCTTGAACAGCTTGTTGAGGATCAGCACGCCGATCACGAAGCCGAACACGGTCATCGCGACGCCGACCGGCAGATGGGAAGACAGTAGATGAACCAGCAGATCGTGCTGGGCCTGGTCCATGTCCAGCCAGACCAGGAGCAGCGTGACCATGAATGGCCCGGTCATCAGCAGACCGAGGATCATCACTGCCACGAGGAATCGGTATCTTGCCTTCATCGCATCCATCCGCA
>JAFLDQ010000119.1 GCA_017302355.1 Dechloromonas sp. | reverse complement strand
CGCCATGATGCCACTGGGTTTCGACCTGGGAAGGCGGCGCGTCAAGACTCGCGAGCCCGGATACCGGCCTGGGACAAACCAGCGGAAGTGCCACGGGGGTGTGGCGCCGGTCTCCGGCCTGCGTTCAATCTCCCGATGCTTCCTTTTTCAGTCATTCCGGCATGCGGGGACGCCTGCCGGGAAAGGGAGAACCATGAATCCACGTCTCACGCCGCTCGCCGCGGCAGTATCCGTCGCTTTCGCCGCCCCGGCCCTGGCCCAGCAAGCTACACCGGCCGAACTCGACACCGTCATCGTCAGCGCCACCCGCTTCAGCGAACCCGACACCAACGTCGCCGCCAACGTCAGCGTCATCACTCGCGACGACATCCGCAACACGCCGGCGCGCGACCTGCCGAGCGTGCTCAAGGGCAGCGCCGGCGTCGACGTGCGCGCCCTCTACGGCACTCTCGGCATCGACTCGACGGTCGACATCCGCGGCTTCGGCGAAACCGCCGGCAGCAACACGCTGATCCTGCTCGACGGCCAGCGCATGAATCCGATCGACATGGGCAGCATCAGTTGGTCCGCGATCCCGCTCGACAGCGTGCAGCGCATCGAAGTCATGCGCGGCGCCGGCACCGTGCTGTATGGTGACAAGGCGACCGGCGGCGTCGTCAACATCATCACCGACAAGTCCGGTACGCCGCGCTTTGGCGCCACCGTCGGCATCGGCAGTTACGACACACAGACCGTCGACCTCAACGGCGCCTTCGGCAACGAAACCGGCTACGCCAACGCCTTCGCCCGCTACGCCCACACCGACGGGTGGCGCGACAACTCGCACGCCGAGCTGGCCGCCCTCAGCGGGCGCGGCGGACTCTACATCGGCAAGGGCGAGGCCTTCCTCGACTACGCGGTATACAAGGATCGTTCCGGCCTGCCCGGCGCCTTGCTGAGCCCTGCCTACCAGGCCAACCCGCAGGCCGCGGCCACCCCCAACGACTCGCAGCGCAGCGACGGCTACCGCCTGCGTCCTGGCGTCGCCCTGCCGCTCACCGACACCCTGCGCTTCGAAGCCGAGGTTTCCTATGATAAGCAGGACTACCACGCCAACTTCGCCTCGTTCAGCAGCAAGTCGGACCGCACGCGCGACAACTGGTCGGTTACCCCGCGCCTGCGCTGGCAGCACGGCCTCGGCAGCCTGAAGAGCGAGACCGTGGCTGGTTTCGACTATTATTCCGGCGAAATCGACGCCACCTACACGACTGCCGCTTCCCAGGGCGCCGAGCAGGACAGCACCGCCTTCTACTTCCAGAACGTCACCGAATGGGTCGCCGGGCTGGCCAGCACGCTCGGCGCGCGCAGGCAGCGCATGGAGCAATCGGCCTGGCAGGATGCCTACCCGGGACTCTGGGGCACGACGCCGGCGATGCACGGCAGCGCCGAGTACACGCGTAACGCCTGGGATCTCGGCCTCAGCTATGGCGGCGAGGGCTGGCGTGTCTACGGCAAGGGCGGGACCACCTTCCGCTTCGCCAACACCGACGAGCTGTTCGGCTACGACCCGTTCACCGGCAACCCGACCTTTGCCGGCAACCTGAAGCCGCAGACCGGCAGGCTCGGCGAAATCGGCGGCAGCGTGAGCGCCGGCCCGGTCAAGGCGCGCGCCGCGTTCTACCGGATGGATCTGGAAGACGAAATCGCCTACGACGGCTCGGTTTTCGCCAACGTCAACCTCGACAAGACCCGCCGCCAGGGCATCGAACTCGAAGCCGACTGGCGCATCGTTCCCTCGCTGCTGGCCCGCGCCACCTACACCTACGCCGATTCGACGTTCCGCGAGGGCGTGTACGACGGCAAGCAGGTGCCGCTCGTCCCGCACAACAAGGCGTCGGCGCGGCTCACCTGGGACGGCGCCGCCATCGGCCAATACACGGCGGTGGTCAACTACGTCGGCCAGCGTTACTACAGCGGCGATTTCGCCAACGCCCACGACAAACTGGACGGCTACACGACGGTCGACTTCATGGCCGGCTGGAATTTCAAGCCGTGGTCGATCTCGGCGCGCCTGCTCAACGCCTTCAACGAGAAGTACTCGCCCTACGCCGGCTATTCGACCTTCCAGTCGGACTATTATTACTACCCGGCCGATGGACGCACCTTCCTGATGACCGCGAGCTACAACTTCCGCTGATGCCCAACCGCCGCCGCGCCGTCCTGATCCTCGCCATCCTCGTGCTGCTGGCACTGGCGAGTTTCTGGGCGGCGCTGGCGGCCGGCAGCATCCCGGTCGCGGCGGGCGACATCGTCGCCGCGCTGCTCGGGCGCGATGCGCCCGGTGCCGACATCATCCGCGAACTGCGCCTGCCGCGCGCCCTCGCCGGCTTCGCCTGCGGCGGCCTGCTGGCGCTGGCCGGCGCGCTGATGCAGGTGCTGCTGCGCAACCCGCTCGCCGATCCGTACATTCTCGGCATTTCCGGCGGCGCCGGCGCCGGCGCTTTGCTCGCCATCCTGATCGGCCTGCCGGCGCTCGCCATCGACGGGCTGGCCTTCGCCGGAGCCCTCGGCGCCATGCTGCTGGTCTTCGGGCTGGCCCATGGCGACGGCAGCTGGACACAGACCCGGCTGTTGCTGACCGGGGTCATCGTCGCCGCCGGCTGCGGCGCACTGGTCGCCCTGATGCTGGCGATCGCCCCCGACGATCGCCTGCGCGGCATGCTGTTCTGGCTGATGGGCGATCTTGCGCAGTCCGGCGCCGCCTGGCCGCCGCTGGCCGTACTCGCCGTGGCGCTGACGCTGGCGATGCCGTTCGCGCGCGAACTCAACCTGCTCGCGCGTGGCCTGCTGCAGGCACAGTCGCTCGGTGTCGCGGTCGACCGCCTGCGCCATGCCGTTTATCTGCTGGCATCGCTGGCCACCGCGGCGGCGGTGACGACCGCCGGCTCGATCGGCTTCATCGGCCTCGTCGTGCCGCATCTGGTCCGGCTGGCCATCGGCAACGACCAGCGCCTGCTGCTGCCGGCCTCGGCGCTGGCCGGCGGCGCCCTGCTGATGCTCGCCGACACGCTGGCGCGCTCGCTGATCGCCCCGCAGCAGCTGCCGGTCGGCGTTCTGACGGCATTGATCGGCGTGCCGATCTTTCTCTTCCTGCTCTCCCGGCACGCGAAATGAGCGCGCCGCTGCTGACCACCAGGGGGCTGGCGGTCGAAATCGCCGGCCATTGCATCACCCGCGCCCTCGACCTGGATATCGAGGCCGGCCAGCGTCTGGCCATTCTCGGGCGCAACGGCGCCGGCAAGTCCACCCTGCTCGCCACGCTGGCCGGACTCCGCTCGCCGATCGCCGGCAGCGTCGATCTCGGCGGCGCCGCCTACGCCGCACTCGGCCCCCGCGAGGCGGCGCTGCGCCGCGCCTGGCTGGGGCAGGTGCAGGCCGACCCGTTCGGGTCGACGGTACTCGAAACCGCGCTGACCGGCCGTCATCCGCACCTCGGCCGCTGGGACTGGGAAACCACCCGCGATGCCGAACTGGCGCGCAACGCCCTAGCCGCGGTCGGTCTCGGCGGGCTCGAACGGCGCCAGATCCACACCCTGTCCGGCGGCGAGCGCCAGCGCCTGGCGATCGCCACGCTGCTCACCCAGGCGGCGCCGCTCTACCTGCTCGACGAGCCGCTCGCCCACCTCGACCTCAACCATCAGATGGCCGTCCTCGAACTGTTCGCCGGCGCGGCGCGCGACCGCACCGCCGGCGTCGTCATGGTCCTGCACGACCCGGCTCTGGCGCACCGCTTCTGCGACCGGGCGCTGCTGATCGACGGTGACGGCCACTGCGAGCTGGGCGCGGTCGACGCCGTTCTGACCGCCGAAAAGCTCAGCGCGCTCTACGGCTACCCGCTGCGCCAGTGCGAGCAGGCCGGCCGGCGCTGGTTCGTCCCCGCCTAGCTGGAACAGCTGACGGCGAGCCCGCTTGCCCAGTCGGGAGGCGGCGCGGCGTACCGCTCGAACTCGGGCTGCTCGGCAAAGGGCTGGCGCAGGCAGGCGAGCACGCGGTCGACTTCCGAGAAATCCTTGTCCTGCGCCTTGCGGATGGCCGCCTCGGCCAGCCAGTTGCGCAGCACGTATTTCGGATTGGCGGCGCGCATTGCAGCCTGGCGCGCGGCATCGTCCCAAGGAGCCTGCGCCAGACGGGCGCGCCAGATGGGCAGCCAGGCGTCGCAGGCGGCGCGGTCGACAAACAGGTCGCGCAGCGGGGCATCGATTCTTGGCCGATTTTCGCGGTCGACCGCGGCAGGCAGTTGTGACAGCGCCCGGAAGAACAGCGTGAAGTCGGGACGATGCCGTTGCAGCAGGGCGAAGGTCTCGCCGATGAAGGCTTCGTCGTCGGCAAGCGCCTCGCGCAAGCCGAGCTTGGCGCGCATCAGCCGTTCGAATTGCGCCTCGAAAGCGGGGCCGAAACTGTCGTCGACCACCGCCTGCACCATCGCCCGGCCGCCGGTCAGCGGGCGGAAGGCCTCGGCCAGACAATGGAGGTTCCATTGCGCGACATGCGGCTGGTTGCGGTAGCTGTAGCGCCCCTGATGGTCGGAGTGGTTGCAGACATGCCCGGCGTCGAAAGCCTCCATGAAACCGAACGGACCGTAGTCGAGGGTGAGGCCGAGGATCGACATGTTGTCGGTGTTCATCACGCCGTGCATGAAGCCGACCGCCATCCAGCGCGCGACCAGCTCGCCGGTGCGGCGGCTGACATCGGCGAGCAGGGCGGCGTAGGGATTGGCGGCATCACGGCATTCGGGACGGAAGGTGGCGATCACGTAATCGGCCAGCTGCCTCAGTTCGTCACCGCGTCCGTCCGCGGCCCAATGTTCGAAGGAGCCGAAACGCACGAAACTCGGCGCCACCCGGGCGGCGACCGCCGCACTCTCGATTTCCTCGCGGCGCACCGGCAGGTCGGCGCCGACCACCGACAGCGCCCGCGTCGTCGGGATGCCGAGGCCGGCCATCGCCTCGGAACAGAGAAATTCGCGAATCGACGAGCGCAGCACCGCGCGGCCATCGGCGCCGCGCGAGTACGGGGTGCGCCCGGCGCCCTTGAGCTGGACTTCCCACTGCCCGCTGGCGCTCTGCAGACCACCGAGCAGATGCGCCCGCCCGTCCCCCAGCTGCCCGGCCCAGACACCGAACTGGTGCCCGGAATAGACTGCAGCCAGCGCGGCGCTGCCAGGGGGAAGACGGTTCCCCGCGAAAATCTCGCAGAACTCCGGACGCCCGATCTCCTCCGGGTCGAGCCCGATCAGTTCCGCCACCTCGCGGCTGGCGCCCACCAGATAGGGCGCGGGAAGCCCGAGGGGAGCCAGGCGGGTGTAAAACGCTTCCGGCAGGCCGGCAAAGCCGTTGGCGAATTCAAGGTCTTCGAGGCGAACCAGTCGCCGGTGCGGCTCGGGTGCGTTCATGACATCGTCGGATGGAATCGTCAGGATTGGGCGTTCGCGGGAGCGCCATGATCTCGCCCCGGGAGTTGGGTAGAGTGGAAAACCGTGGGATAGTTCTGATTGCCCGCGCAACCGGGCCATTTCCCCGACACCCGGCGCCGCGTCGCGACCGCCAATTCCCTCCGAGGCCACGTCATGAACGAGCTCGTCAGCCAGGTTTCTTCCGTCGCCCACGTCATCCAGCTGGCGGTCGCTCCCGTCTTCCTGCTCGCCGGCGTCGGGGCGCTTCTCGCGGTGCTGACCAGTCGCCTGGCCAGGGTCATCGACCGTTTTCATGTACTGGAACGCGAACTCGCCGAGAACCCGTCACCCGACTATCGCCAGAAGGCCCGGACAACGATCACCTCGCTGGCGCGCCGGGCCCGGCTGATTCACTGGGCGATCACCCTGTGCACGTTCTGTGACCTGCTGGTGTGCCTGGTCATCGCCGCGCTCTTCGTCGGCGCCGTGTTCCAGGTCGAACTGCCCGGGACGATCGCCGGGCTGTTCATCACCGCGATGCTCGCCCTCATTGCCGGGCTCGTCTGCTTCCTGCGCGAGATCGCCGTGGCGACCAGCGTCATCGAAAGCCTCGACCAGTCGGTTTCCAGCTTCGGCGCCGGTCGCTGATCGATCCCGCAAGACAGGACGGTCGGCAAGCGGCCGGCACGTCTAACGCTTGGCCAGCTCCCGGAAATGGTTCGGCATGCCGAGAAGCAGCCGGCCGAATTCGTCGAGCAATTCCTGGTCGATGGCGCCGGGCCTGAGGGTATGGGCGACGCTGCCGAGGCGTTCAAGGTTGCGCGATTCGAGGATCAGGACACCGTTGGCAAAGTCGGCCTTCCAGCGCGCACTGACGCCGACGCGGCCGCCGATCTCGAATTCGGCGCGCTCGACATAACTGCGTTCGTTCTTGAATTCCTTGCAGGTGAACTGCAGGCCGTAATCGAAAAGGACCATTCGCAGCCGTTCGACGCCCGGGCCCTCCCGCTTGATCGAAAACCTGAGCGGCGACTCGAGCTGGTAGGCAAGGGTGACCAGCTCGACCATCGCCCCCCGGCTCTGCGACTGCGTGCGATAGTCGGCGAAGCCCTCCTGCCAGACGAGGCCGCTGAACATCACGTCGCCGGCCGCGACATATTCGCGCTGGATGGCCGGCTTGACGATATTGAGCTGCTGCACGACATCGTGCAGGAAGAAGAACAGCGTCTTGAGGGCATGTTCGAGCACGTCGTTGCTGGCCGAGCGCACGGCCATCTCGACGTGCAACTCGCGCTGGCGCAGCTCGGCCCGCTGCCGCAGCTGGCCGAGGAAATCGCTGCTCCTGGCGATCCATTCCGGATCCTCCCGGGTGTCTCCATCCCGGGTCCGCAGATCGAGATGGCGGACGGCGCCTGCCGGCACGATCTCGGGAAACACCATCGACAGGTTGCTCATCCCGCCCTGCATGCTTGCCAGCTGCTCCCGCCGCGCCTGGCGCTCGGCTTCGTTCAGATCGAAAGAATCGATATCGGCCAGCAGCGAGGCTTCGAGCTGCTCGAGTTCGCCCGCCTGCGAAGTCCGGTGTTCCCGCTTGGCGCGGATCGCATCAAGGATTCGGCTGGAGTCTCCCGCCTTCTTGTGTGTAGTCATCACGTCGGCAAATCTCTGCTGAAAATGGTTCATGGTGAAACGAAACAACGCGAATTGCAATCCTTCGGCCTGGCCATAACCGCCCCGCCTGCCGCCGGCAATCCGCATGCGAAACACGCCCCGGCGGATGAGTCCCCGCGTGCGGATCGCCTGCCCGAAACAGGGACGACCGTCACGCCTTGCCTGGCCTGCCCTGGCAGTCTCTCCCAGGCGCACAGGCTAGCGCGATCGCACCCGGAACGACTGCGAAATACTTCACGAGCGCCGGAAGGTCGGCCGCCAGCCGCGCCCCGGTGTCACCGGACAACGGCAGAACCCGGCCGCGACCAGGCGCCCAGGGCCTCGAGCCATGCGCTCACGGCGCCGGCGACCACGCGCCATTCCCGCTCATGGGTCACGGCATGGCCCATGTCGCGAAAGATATGTACGGGCAGACCGTAGCTTCGCCCCGTCGATTGCACGAGGAAAGCCGGAACCAGGACGTCGTGCTCGGCTCCGAGAATCAGCATCGGCGGCCGGTTCATCGCGTGCAGGCGGGGCAGGTTGAACATCGACATGTCCCACAGCGCCTGGTGCGACTCCGGCTGCATGCGCCTGAGCCAGATCTCCAGCATCGCCTCGTCAACCTCGCCGGCGAACAGGGCCTCGCGCAGTGTGCCGGTATCGGCGTAGTCGCCGCCCATGATGCGGTTGATGTCCATGAACAGGTGCGGCTTCCGGAACAGCAGATGAAACTGGGCCGCGATCAACCCCTGCGGGGGCACGGAACACAGCAGCACGGCCGCCGGCACGGTATGGCGCTCGAGATATTTCTGAATGACGAAGCCACCCATCGAGTGCCCGACCAGGACCGGCTCCCGCTCCAGCCAGTCGATCACCGTGGCGACGTCCTCGACATAGTCGGCGATGGAATGCCAGTCGATGCGCTCGCGCCCGCGGCTGCCCCCGTGACCACGCAGCGAGACCGCGTGGCACGGGTAACCGGCATCGGCCAGAAAGGGCATGAAGGTGTCGGCCCACATCCAGCCCCCGGCAAACGCCCCATGAACGAAGAGCAACGGCGCCCGATCGGTCGCATCTGCCGGCAGGCACGAGAAGACCTCGATACCCTTGATCATTTCGGTTTTCATCATTGCTGCCCTGTCATCCGTTGAAGCATGCTTAAATGCGCAATTCACGAGGGTGGCGCTAGTCGACATGCTGAAGTGGGTACTGACCCTGGTAATCGCCATATTTCTGCTCGGCATCGCCGCCCCGCACGTCGCCCGCTTCATCCGCCTCGGCCGCCTGCCGGGCGACATCGCGTTCCGCTTTCGCGGCCGGACCTACTATCTGCCGTTTGCGTCGACCATCATCCTTTCACTGCTCTTCATGTTCGTCTGGCGTCTCATCTAGCAGGCGCTTGATTGCGGCAACCCGCGCCGCGTGAACCATCGCGGGAATCTTCGTCTTGTCGGCGCAGGCCAAGGCAATCGCCCCGGCATCGACCGTCCGCACGGCGGCCAGGATCGCCAGCAGCCGGCGGTCACTCTCATAGCGCCGATCCGCCCAACCCAGGCGGCCGTTGAAATCGCACTGGCAGGCTTCGAGCAGCCGCTGGAAGCGCTCGGGCCGGCGCAGCGCATCGGTCCGCTCCAGCAGCGTGACGAGAGTCGAAGAACGCAGTTCGGCGGCGCGGTGGACGTCGCCATGGTAACGCGCGGCGAGCAGCGCCAGATCGCGGCAGTCGTTGGGAACCCGCAGACGTTCGCAGAGCGCGGTCGCCAGCCGCACGCTGCGCGCTTCGTGGCCATGATGGCGCGGCAGGAGGTCAGCCGGCGTCGTCGCCTTGCCGAGATCGTGGGTCAATGCCGCGAAGCGAACCGGCAACGAATAACCCCGGCGCGCCGACTCGTCGACGACCATCAGCGTGTGCACCCCAGTATCGATTTCCGGATGGTAATCCGCCCGCTGCGGCACGCCGAACAGCGCATCGACCTCGGGCAGCAGGCGGGTCAGCGCGCCGCACTGACGCAACACCTCGAACATGCGCGAGGGCGCGGCCTCCATCAGACCCTTGGCCAGTTCCTGCCAGACGCGCTCGGCGACCAGGTGATCGACCTCGCCGCTGGCGACCATGCCGCGCATCAGTTCGATGGTCTCCGGGGCGACCGAAAAGTCGGCAAGACGGGCGGCGAAGCGGGCGAGGCGCAGGATGCGCACCGGATCCTCGGCGAAGGCCGGCCCGACATGGCGCAGGATTCCGGCCTCCAGATCGCGTCGACCGTGGAAGGGATCGACCAGTGTGCCGTCGGGCGCCCTGGCCATCGCGTTGATGGTCAGGTCGCGCCGTGCGAGGTCGTCATCGAGCGTGACATCGGGCGCCGCGTGGAAGGCGAAACCATGATAGCCGCGCCCGGTCTTGCGCTCGCTGCGGGCAAGCGCATACTCCTCGTTCGTCGCGGGATGGAGGAAGACCGGGAAATCCTTGCCGACCGGGCGAAAGCCCTTTTCCAGCATGGCCTGCGGGGTGGCGCCGACGACGACGTAGTCACGGTCGGCGACCGTCCGCCCGAGCAGTTCATCGCGGACCGCGCCGCCGACGATGTAGATCTCCATCGGCGGCCGGGAGACCTAACGTCCCGCCCGGTAGCGGAACCCGTCGAGCTTGCCCTTCGGCGTGTTGCGGGCGATGTAGGTCGGAGCGACGGCTTCCAGCGCCGTCGGCTTCCAGTTCGCCGGCAACTGGCAGTCGCTGCCGCAGATACTGTCGACCTCCATCGAACGTAGGTTGTCCGGGGACATCAGCGGCTTCGGCGACAGCCACATCAGGCCGGCCTGCAGGTAGGCCAGGCCCTCGGGCAGGGCGATGATCCGCGCACCGCTGCCGACCAGCGTCGCGGTGTAATCGACCAGTTCCCGCAGCGTGTAGACCGTCGGGCCGACTAGGTCGTAGGCCTGTCCGAAGGTGGCCGGATCGCCCAGGCTGTCGACAAAGGCATCGGCGACATCGGCCACCCAGACCGGCTGGAAGCGCGCCTGGCCGCAACCGAGCGGGAACACCGGCACCTTGCGCAGCACTCCGGCAAACATCGACAGGAAGGAATCGCCAAGGCCGAAGATGACCGACGGGCGGAAGACGGTAACGTCCAGATCACCCCTGGCCGCCATCACGATCGCCTCGCCGTCGCCCTTCGAGCAGAGGTACTCCGACGGACCCTTCGGGTTGGCGCCCAGTGCGCTCATGTGGACCAGCCGGCGGACGCCAGCCTTCCCGCAGGCGGCAACGATCTTCTTCGGCAACTCGACGTGCGCTTCGGCAAAATCCTTGCTGTACGGCAGAACGACGTCGCGGCTGTGCAGGATGCCGATGAGGTTGATGACCGCATCCTGACCCTGCATCAGCGAAACGAGAGCCCCTTCGGAATTGACATCGACTTCCGGCATCAGCACGTTCGGCTGGATGATCAGCGCCTTGGTACGCTCGCGGCGGCGCGTCGGGATGGTGACCTCGACACCGCGCTGTGACAACCGGTTGGCGATATAGGTGCCGACGAAACCGCTACCCCCCAGCAGCAAGACTCTCTTGATGTCCATTTCGAACCCCGGAAGCTATTCTTCGTATCTGGAATTCTAAGCCAAAACGCTCAGCCTTGGGGCGCTTCGGGTGCGATTCAAACTGATGTGGGATAGTCCTGAATCCGTGTTCGTAATATTTCAAACCTTCTCTGTGGCTACCAACGCATGATTTTCTGGCTGGTCAGCCCCGTGATGTGTGCCGAAGCGGCTGTCGTCGGGTCGTTTTGCCCCGTTTCGAACG
>JAFLDQ010000118.1 GCA_017302355.1 Dechloromonas sp. | reverse complement strand
CCCTTCAGACCCTTGGCGAGTTCGCCATCGACGTAGAAGGCCGCCGGATCGGCGATCAGGTTGACGATGGCGCCGAAGCCGATGATGAAGGTCAGGATGTAGAAGTAGCCGATCCAGGTGGTCGCCCAGGCGACCGACTTGCGGGCCTCCTTGGCGTTCGGCACGGTGAAGAAGCGCATCAGGATGTGCGGCAGGCCGGCGGTGCCGAACATCAGCGCCATGCCGACCGAGATGGCGGAAACCGGATCCTTGATCAGAGCGCCCGGCGCCATGATGGCGTCCTTCTTGGAATGCACCTCCACCGCCTTGGTGAACAGCGCCTCCGGCGAGAAGCCGAACTGCATCAGCACGGCCAGCGCCATGAAGGTCGCGCCGCCGAGCAGCATGCAGGCCTTGATGATCTGCACCCAGGTCGTCGCGGTCATGCCGCCGAAGAGCACGTACATCATCATGATCGTGCCCACCAGAATCTCGGCGTAGATGTAGTCCATACCGAAGAGGATCTTGATGAGCTGGCCGGCGCCGACCATCTGGGCGATCATGTAGAAGGCGACGACGACCAGCGTCGAGATCGCCGCGAAGGTGCGCACCGGCGTCTGGGCGAAGCGGTAGGACGCGACGTCGGCAAAGGTGAACTTGCCCAGGTTGCGCAGCCGCTCGGCCATCAGGAAGGTGATGACCGGCCAGCCGACCAGCCAGCCGATCGAGAAGATCAGACCGTCGAAGCCGTTGGCGAACACCAGACCGGAAATACCGAGGAAGGACGCGGCGGACATGTAGTCGCCAGCGATCGCCAGGCCGTTCTGGAAGCCGGTGATGCCGCCGCCGGCGGTATAGAAGTCGGCCGCCGTCTTGGTCTTGGAGGCCGCCCACTTGGTGATCCACAGGGTGGCGAAGACGAAGATGGCGAACATCACGATGGCCGTCCAGTTGGTAGCCTGCTTGGCGGCTTGCCCGAGGTCGGCGCCGGCGGCGAAGGCGCCTCCGGCAACCGTCAGCGCGGCGACTGCCGCGAGAAGATGTTTGCGGTTCATGTTATTTCTGCGCCTCCCTGATGAGCGCCTCGTTGGTCTCGTCGAACTCGCTGTTGGCGCGACGGACGTAGATCCAGGTCAGGATGATGGTGAACACGATGACGCCAACCCCCAGCGGCACGCCGATGCTCATGGTCATCCCCGCCCCGAGCTTGGTGCCCAGCCAGGGACCCTGGAAGGCGACCAGCAGGATGAAGCCGTAATAAGCGGCCGCGCTGATGATGGTCATGATGATCGAGTAGGTGTTACGGCGATCGCAGAACTCGTGAAATTTCGGATTCGCATCGATCCGATCCAGTACGTCTTGCATTGATTTGCTCCTCAAATAGTGGTTATGGAGGCATTGCTGCGGAGCGTAATGTAGGTCGGGCTACTTACAGCCGCCTTACAGAGCGTTACCGGAGTCATGCACAAGGCTGGCGTTGAAATCGGGTGGTTTTCCCGGTTGACCGCGGAAAGCAAAAAGCCCCGCCGCAGCGGGGCTTTTTTCCGGCAGGGAGGCCTGGACGGGACGGTTACATGCCCATGCCGCCCATGCCACCCATGCCGCCCATCCCGCTCATGTCGGGCATGCCGCCGGCCGGCTTGTCTTCGGCCAGTTCGGCGACCATGCATTCGGTCGTCAGCATCAGGCCAGCGACGGAAGCGGCGTTCTGCAGCGCGGTGCGGCTGACCTTGGTGGGATCGAGGACGCCCATCTCGACCATGTCGCCATAGTCGCCGGTGGTGGCGTTGTAGCCGTAGTTGCCTTCGCCGCGCTGCACCTTGTCGACGACGACCGACGGCTCGTCGCCCGCATTGGCGACGATTTCGCGCAGCGGCTGCTCGAGGGCGCGGAGAACGATCTTGATCCCGGCATCCTGGTCGTGGTTGTCGCCCTTCAGCTTGCCAACGGCGGCACGGGCGCGGATCAGCGCCACGCCGCCGCCGGCGACGATGCCTTCCTCGACCGCAGCACGCGTCGCGTGCAGCGCATCCTCGACACGCGCCTTCTTCTCCTTCATTTCGACTTCGGTCGCTGCGCCGACCTTGATGACGGCGACGCCACCGGCCAGCTTGGCGACACGCTCCTGCAGCTTTTCCTTGTCGTAGTCGGAGGTGGCCTCGTCGATCTGGATGCGGATCTGCTTGACGCGGGCTTCGATGCCGCTGGCGTCGCCGGCGCCGTCGATGATGGTGGTGTTTTCCTTGGCCACCTCGATGCGCTTGGCCTGCCCCAGGTCCTTGAGGACAGCCTTTTCCAGCGAAAGACCGGTCTCCTCGGAGATCACGGTGCCGCCGGTCAGGATGGCGATGTCCTCGAGCATGGCCTTGCGCCGGTCGCCGAAACCCGGCGCCTTGACGGCGACGGTCTTGAGGATGCCGCGGATGTTGTTGACGACCAAGGTGGCCAGCGCTTCGCCATCGACGTCTTCGGCGATGATCAGCAGCGGGCGGCCAGCCTTGGCGACCTGTTCGAGGATCGGCAGCAGGTCGCGGATATTGGAGATCTTCTTGTCGAAGAGCAGGACATACGGGTTTTCCATCAGCGCCTGCTGCTTGTCGCCGTTGTTAATGAAGTACGGGGACAGGTAGCCGCGGTCGAACTGCATGCCTTCGACGACGTCGAGTTCGTTGGCCAGCGACTTTCCGTCCTCGACGGTGATGACGCCTTCCTTGCCGACCTTCTCCATGGCGCGCGCGATGATGTCGCCGATGTCGGCGTCGGAGTTCGCGGAAATGGACCCGACCTGGGCGATTTCCTTGGTCGTCGTGCACGGCTTCGAGAAGGCCTGAAGTTCGCCGACGGTGGCGACGACCGCCCGGTCGATGCCGCGCTTGAGGTCCATCGGGTTCATGCCGGCAGCGACGTACTTCATCCCTTCGCGGACGATCGCCTGGGCCAGCACGGTGGCGGTGGTGGTGCCGTCACCGGCGATGTCGGAGGTCTTGGAAGCGACTTCCTTGACCATCTGGGCGCCCATGTTGGCGAACTTGTCCTTCAGCTCGATTTCCTTGGCGACGGAAACGCCGTCCTTGGTCACCGTCGGGGCGCCGTAGGAGCGCTCGAGAACGACGTTGCGGCCCTTTGGACCAAGGGTGATCTTGACCGCGTCGGCCAGGATGTTGATGCCCTCGACCATGCGGGCGCGGGCGGAATCACCGAATTTGACTTCTTTTGCAGCCATTGAATTCTCCTAATTTGAACAGGGATTGGGGACGGGCGGCGCTCAGGCGACCAGAACGCCCATGATGTCGTCTTCCCGCATGACCAGGACTTCCTCGCCATCGACCTTGACAGCCTGGCCGGCGTACTTGCCGAACAGAACGCGGTCGCCGACCTTGACGTCGGGAGCGTTCAGCTTGCCGCTCTCGTCGCGCTTGCCCGGGCCGACCGCCAGGACCTCGCCCTGATCCGGCTTTTCACCGGCAGAATCGGGAATGACGATGCCGGAGGCGGTGGTACGCTCGGCTTCGACGCGCTTGACGATCACACGGTCGTGCAAAGGACGGATTTTCATGGAAATGACTCCTTGTAGTTCAGAAAATGGGAAGTTGCCGGGCCGGGCCCGGGAGCGGGCAAGGCTGTTATTAGCACTCGTCTCCGTTGAGTGCTGATGATAGGGGCAGGCACCGGGGATTTCAAGTCAACCGGCTCAAATTTTGCGGCTTCGGCGGATCCGGACGCGAGTTTCCGGTTCCGGCACGGATCGGGACTGGCCGGCGGAGGTCCGCACAGGCGGGCGGGACAGGATTTTCCGCAGGATCTTTCGATTGACTGCGGCGCCGCCGGCCGCCACACTGACCTTTCCATCTTTCCTCCGGGCGCCCGATGACTGCCGCTTCTCCTCGCCATGACCTGATCGTTTTCGGCGCGACGAGCTTCGTCGGGAAAATCCTGACCCGCCACCTCCTCGAGCAGTTCGGCGCCTGCGGCGATCTCAAATGGGCGGCGGCCGGTCGCTCGCTCGCCAGACTCGAGGAACTGCGCGCCTCACTCGGTCCGGAGGCGGCGAAACTGCCGCTCGTCGTCGCCGACGCCGCCGACGAGGCGGCTCTCCGCCAGATGTGCGCCCGCACCAGGGCCGTGGTGTCGACCGTCGGACCTTATGCGCTCCATGGCGAACCATTGGTCAGGGTTTGCGCCGAGACCGGGACCGACTACTGCGACCTGACCGGGGAGACACAATGGATCCGGCGGATGCTGAGCCAATATGAGGAGATGGCGCGCAAGTCCGGGGCGCGCATCGTGCACTGCTGCGGCTTCGATTCGATCCCCTCCGATCTCGGCGTGCATTTCCTGCAGCAGGCGGCGATCAGACGCTTCGGCCAGCCCTGCCCGCGCGTCAAGATGCGGGTCAAGGCGCTACGGGGCGGGGTTTCGGGGGGCACCGTCGCCAGTATCTTGAATATCGCCAAGGAGGCCGCCGCCGATCCGCAACTGCGCAAGGAACTCGCCAATCCCTACTCGCTCTGTCCGGGGGGCTACGCGCCGCCGGTGCGCCAGCCCGACATCCGGTTCGCCGAGTTCGACAACGATTTCCAGGTCTGGGTGGCGCCCTTCATCATGAGCGCGATCAACACACGCATCGTGCAGCGGACCAACGCCCTGACCGGGCAAGCCTACGGCGCCGGGTTCCGCTATGACGAGGCGGTGCTGGCCGGCGGCGGCGTCAAGGGCCGGTTGGCGGCGCTGGGAATGACCGCCGGGCTCGCCGGCTTCATGGCCGCCGGCGCCATCGGCCCGGCGCGCCGGGCCCTCGAGCGCTTCGTGCTGCCGGCGCCAGGCGCGGGCCCGAGCCCGCAAGCGCAGCAGCAGGGCTTTTACGACCTGCGTTTCCTCGGCCGCAGCGATGACGGCCGCAGCATCATGGTCAAGGTGACCGGCGACCGCGACGCCGGTTACGGGTCTACGGCGAAAATGCTCGCGCAGGCCGCGGCATTCCTCGCCCGCGACCTGCCCAAGGCGAAGAAACCCGGCGGCTTCTGGACGCCGGCGACCATTTTCGGCGACCGCCTGATCGAGCGTCTCCAAGAGAATTCCGGAATGGCCTTTACGGTGATCGACGGCGGAAGCTGAATCGTCTCGCCGTGGTGCGGCGCCAGGCGAACGCTCAGCACTTCGCGGACGGCTTGCAGACCTCCGGACGCCCGCCGCAACAATCATCGGTCAGAAAACCGATCAGCGCGTTGATCCTGCCCATCTCGGCCCGGCAGCGCACGAAGCGGCCTTCCTGCTTGGTCGTCACGAGGCCGGCGTGGCTCAATGTCTTCAGGTGGAACGACAGCGTCGGCGCCGGCAACTCCAGCTGCTCGCCGATCAGCCCTACGGTCAGGCCGGCGGGCGCGTTCTGGATCAGCAGGCGGACGATGGCGAGGCGGCTGTCCTGGGCGAGCGCAGCCAGCGCGGTCACGGCATCGGTGTTGTTCATGTTTCCAAAGATACCGAAATATCGTCGATCCGGCAAAGGCTTGCCCCCACACCGGGCATTCACGGCACTCCCGCAATTCCTGAAAAGACACGACGGCGATCCTTTGGGGCAGCCGGCGAATCCCGGGGTTTACTTGATTCTAGAATTCCAGCAATATGGAAACGTTTGCGGGCAAGGTCGCCTGCGGCGTTCCAGCGATGCCTTTCGCCGGGCATCGATGCAGGCGCCACTCACCGATTGGAGGAAAGGGAAATGACGGTCAGGGTCGGCATCAACGGTTTCGGTCGCATGGGCAGATTGGCGCTGCGCGCCGGATGGGATTGCCCGGAGATCGAGTTCGTGCATATCAACGAACCGGGCGGGCCGGTGGAGTCCGCTGCCCATCTCCTCGAATTCGACTCGGTGCATGGCCGCTGGCGGCACGACATCGGGACAAGCGACGGGCGCATGGTGGTGGACGGCAAGGCGATCGGCTACAGTTCCTCACGGGATGTTGGCCAACCGGCGTGGCGTAATGCCGGAGTAGACATCGTTCTCGAAGCCAGCGGCAAGTGGAGGACGGTCGAGGAGTTGTCGCCCTGCCTGGGAGCGGGCGTGAAGAAGGTGATTGTCGCCGCGCCGGTCAAGGGCGGCGACACGCTGAACATCGTCATGGGGGTCAACGACCACCTCTACGACCCGGCCCGGCATGACATCGTGACCGCGGCCTCGTGCACGACGAACTGCCTGGCGCCAGTGGTCAAGGTGGTCCACGAGGCGATCGGCATCGCCCACGGCCAGATCACCACCATCCACAGTTCGACCAACACCCAGAGCGTGCACGACCAGATGCACAAGGATCTGCGCCGCGCGCGCTTCCAGCCTGTCGCTGGTACCGACGACGACCGGTTCGGCGACCGCGATCGCGCTGATCTTCCCGGAACTGAAAGGCAAGCTCGACGGGCACGCGGTGCGTGTGCCGCTGCTCAACGCATCGCTTACCGATTGCGTCTTCGAGATGCGGCGTGCGACGACCGCCGCCGAGGTCAATGGCCTGCTCCGGGCGGCCGCGGCGGGGCCGCTCAAGGGAATTCTCGGTTACGAGGAGCGGCCGCTGGTGTCGATCGACCACTGTGGAGATCCGCGCTCGGCGATCGTTGACGCGGCGCACACCCTGGTGACCGACGGCACGCTGGTCAAGATCTACGCCTGGTACGACAACGAGTGGGGTTACGTGAACCGTTACGTCGAACTCGCACGCAAGGTCGCCGCATCGCTCTAGTGCGACCCCCGAAATGCACCATTTTTCGCCGTCGACCGCAACTGGCGGCCGGCGGCCCGCGGGAGGCGACATCCCGCCGGAGGAAGTTCATGAGTGAGCCAGCGACAGCCGGCGACCGTTCACCGCGGGCCAGCCTGCGCAACTACATCCTGGTTACCGCGGCTTACTGGTCGGATACCGTGACCGACGGCGCCACCCGCATGCTCGTGCTCTTCCATTTCCACAACCTCGGCTACACGCCGCTGGCGGTGGCTTCGCTGTTCATCTTCTACGAAGTCTTCGGCATCGTCACCAATCTCTTCGGCGGCTACCTCGGCGCCCGTTTCGGACTCAAAACCACGCTCTTCATCGGACTCGGCGCCCAGATCGTCGCCCTGTCGATGCTCGCCTTCGCTCCACCGGGCTGGCTGGTCGTCGCCTGGGTCATGGTTTCGCAGGCATTGAGCGGCATCGCCAAGGACATGACGAAGATGAGCTCGAAGAGCGCGGTCAAGCTGATCGTCCCCGAAGACGCGTCGGTGACGCTCTACCGTTGGGTGGCGATCCTCACCGGCTCGAAGAACGCCCTCAAGGGCGTCGGCTTCTTCCTCGGCGGCCTGCTGCTGACCGTGTTCGATTTCCAGACCGCGCTCAAGCTGCTCGTCGCGCTGGTCGGCGGCACGCTGGTCCTCGCCGCCATCCTGATGCGCGGCGGCCTCGGCCAGGCCAACAAGAAGGCCAGGTTCGGCCAGATGTTCTCGCGCAACGGCGCGGTCAACAAGCTCGCCGCGGCGCGCATCTTCCTCTTCGGCGCCCGCGACGTCTGGTTCGTCGTCGGTCTGCCGGTCTTTCTCTCGGGCGTGCTCGGCTGGACCTTCTGGCAATCCGGCGGTTTCCTGGCGGCGTGGGTGATCGGCTACGGCATCGTCCAGGCGGCAACGCCGGGCCTGCTGCGCAGCCGCGTCGAGGAAAGACACGAACCCGACGGCCGGACGGCGACGCTCCTCGCCTTCGTTCTCGCCGCCCTGCCCGCCGGCATCGCCCTCAGCCTGAACGGCGGAGTCGCGCCAGGCATCGTCGTGGTCGCCGGGCTGATCGTCTTCGGCTTCGTCTTCGCCCTGAATTCGGCGGTGCATTCCTACCTGATCCTGGCCTACACCGACAGCGACAAGGTGGCGATGAACGTCGGCTTCTACTACATGGCGAACGCCGCCGGCCGTCTTGCCGGCACCGTTCTATCGGGCGCGCTCTACCAGTGGGGCGTGCGGAGCGGACCGAACGACGGCCTGATCGCCTGCCTCTGGGCGTCCGCGGCCTTCGTTCTGGTCGCCGGTCTGCTGTCGCTGCTCCTGCCGCGCAACCTCGGCCCCCGCACCCGGCCGCTCAAGCTCGACGACATGGGCGACTAGGCTGGCCGGCTTCCGGCCGGCCAACCGGATCATCCGGATGGACGGCAAGGCCCGGCGCATCCCGACGCGGGGTCCGGACTGCCGCGTTCGCCCCCGACTCTGCGCAGCGTGCGGACTTGACCCCACCCGGGGGCCGGGAGTAAAAGATTCCATGCGCGCAGCGATGCCCACCAGATATCTCTTCTGCATGGCCGGAGAGGGCCCGATGCAACGGCGATCCGATCCATTGGCAAGGCAATGAAGACGGTTGACCGCCATCTCTGGCAGCGCTTCTGGCTCCTTGCGACGCCCTACTGGCGCTCGGACGAGAAATGGAAAGCCTGGGGCCTGCTCGGCTTGCTGGTGATCCTGCTGCTGGCCCAGACGCGCTTCGCGGTGCGTTTCATCGAGCAGACCGGCGAGTTTACCTCGGCGCTCGCGGCCCGCAACGAAGAGCGCTTCTGGGACGCCATCCGGCTCTACCTGATCCTGCTCATCGCGGCGGTTCCCGTCTATGCCCTCTACTACTTCGTCCGCGACAAGCTCGGCATCCACTGGCGGCGCTGGCTGACCAACCGTTTCCTCGACCGCTATTTCAGCCACCGGTGTTTCTACGAGCTGAACGGCGACCCCGCCATCGACAACCCGGACCAGCGTGTCGCCGAGGACATCGCCACCTTCACCCAGCGCTCGCTCTACTTCCTGCTGGTGATCATCGCGTCGGTCCTGCAGTTGATCGCCTTCAGCGCCGTCCTCTGGTCGATTTCCCGCGAACTGGTCCTGTTTCTGGTGGTGTACGCCGTCGCCGGCACGCTGGTGGTAGTGCTCATCTTCGGCCAGAAACTGATGTCCCTCAATTTCAACCAGTTGCGCCGCGAAGCCGATTTCCGCTTCAGCCTCGTGCGGGTGCGCGAAAACGCCGAGTCGATCGCCTTCTATCGCGGCGAGGACCAGGAGCAAAAGCAGGTCCAGCGCCGTTTTGCCAAGGCTTTCGACAATTTCAACCGGCTCATCCGCAATCAGCTCGCACTCAATCTCTTCCAGCAGGCCTACAACCTGCTGACCCTCGTCATCCCCAGCGCCATCATCGCCTCGCGCGTGCTCTCGGGTGAACTCGAAGTGGGGCGCGCCGTTCAGGCGGCGGGCGCGTTTGCCGCGGTGCTCAGCGCCATCTCGCTGATCGTCGAGAACTTCGAGAGCCTCAGCCGCTTCGCCGCCGGCGTCGACCGCCTCGACACCCTGGCCCGGGTCCTTCCCGGGCAGTCCGGCGGCCAGCCCCAGGGGAAGAGCACCATCCGGACCATGGATGCTGCCGACATCACGCTCGCGGGCGTCACCCTGCACACGCCCAACGACGACCGCATCCTGATCAACAACCTTTCGCTGACCGTCAAGCCCGGCGAGGGGTTGATGATCGTCGGTGAGAGCGGCAGCGGCAAGAGTTCGCTGCTGCGCGCGATCGCCGGCCTGTGGCGCTCGGGTAGCGGCACCATCTACCGCCCGCCCGAGGACGACATCCTGTTCCTGCCGCAGCAGCCCTACATGCTGCTGGGCACCCTGCGCAGCCAGTTGCTGTATCCCAACCACGACCTGCCGGTCTCCGACGAAGAGCTTCTCGACCTGCTGCAACAAGTCAATCTTCCCGGTCTCGCCGCCCGGTTCGGCGGCCTCGACGTCGAGATGGACTGGCACAAGGTCCTCTCGGTCGGAGAGCAGCAGCGCCTTGGCTTCGCGCGCCTGCTGCTGACCAGGCCACTGTTCGCCATCCTCGACGAGGCGACCAGCGCGCTGGACAGCGCCAACGAAGCCAGCCTCTACCGGCAACTGACGGCAACGCAGACGACGCTGATCAGCGTCGGCCACCGCTCGACCATCCTGAAATACCACAAACAGGTGCTGGAACTGACCGGCGACAGCGCCTGGCGCTCGCACCAGGCGGAGAGTTTCAGTTTCGGCAAGTGATTCCCTTTCCGGACCGTGCCCTCCGGAACGAATGATCGGGGAGCAAGCGCCGGCGGCATTCCCGTGCGGAGTTCCTGTCACCAACCCGCGCATTGCCTCACGGCAGAGACCAGCCGCCGCGCCGCACGGGCGTACAGGCTGGTCCAGGCGCCCGGCAGCGGTGGAGATTCTCCTATTTCGCGGCTGCGTCGGGCGGCAGCAGGACCCACATTCGCCCGGACTGCTTCATCCTGCCCGCCTGCTCGCCGGCTTCCTTGCCGAAACCCCAGAAGAAGTCGGCGCGCACCGCGCCGGTGATCGCGCTGCCGGTATCCTGCGCCAGCACCAGGCGATTCAGCGCTTTCGGCGAATTCGGGCGCGTCGTCGCCAGATAGACCGGCGCCCCCAGCGGCACCGAGCGGGGATCGACGGCGATGCTGCGCTCGGGGGTCAGCGCAACGCCCAGGGCGCCGACCGGGCCGCCGTTGCCGTTCGGCGCTTCACGGAAGAAGACGTAGCTCGGGTTGCTGTTGAGCAGTTCGTCGAGACGCCCGGGGTTGGCCCGCGCCCACGCCTGGATGCCCTGCATCGATGCATCCTCGAGTCTCAGCTCGCCGCGGTCGACCAGCACACGGCCGATCGATTGATACGGATAGCCGTTCTGGTCGGCGTAGTTGAGACGGATCGTCGTGCCGTCCGGCAGCTTGACCCGCCCGGAGCCCTGCACCTGCAGGAAGAAGAGTTCGACGGCATCATCAATGTAGAGCAGCGTGCGTGCCGGCACCTTGTCGCCGCGCGCGGCGATCTCGGCGCGCGACCAGTAGGGCACGACCTTGTTGCCTTCGAGCCGGCCGCGCACCCGCTTGTCTTTCAGTTCCGGAAAG
>JAFLDQ010000117.1 GCA_017302355.1 Dechloromonas sp. | reverse complement strand
CCGCGCCGGCCCAAACGCGTGCATCGCCGATACCTCGAAGCGCGTCTCGCCTATCGCCTGCAGGAGATTGCTCTGGGCGGTTTGCCGCCGGCGGTCAAGGCGGCACCGCCGCCCGCCCCGGCGCCCGCCCTGCTGCTGAGCCCGCCGGCACCGCAAGCCGATTTGCCCCGGATTTCGCCGTCGACCGCGGCAGCCCCGCCCGCCGCATCGCGACCGGCCTTTTCCTCCCGCGCCGAATCCGCCGCCGCCATGCCCCCCGGCGAGGAACGAACCGCCGCGCCGACGATCCGCCTGACCCGCTCGCGCCCCGCACCCGATGCCAACGTCGAAGCCGGCTACGCCAGCCTGCAGGGCAATCGGCTGGATACGGCGCGCCACGATTACGAACGCGCGCTGAAGTCCGATCCCAACAACGTCGACGCGCTGCTGGCGCTGGCCGCCATCGCCCAGCGCCAGGGGCGCTCCAGCGATGCCGACCACTACCGGCAACGGGCGCTCGAGGCCGATCCAGGCAACCCGGCGGCCCAGGCGGCGGTTCTCGGCAGCGGCGGCGGCGGCGACCCGCTGGCCAATGAAAGCCGCCTGAAGACCCTGCTCGCCGGCCAGCCGGAATCCGGGCCGCTGAATTTCGCCCTGGGCAACCTCTATTCACGCCAGGACCGCTGGTCCGAGGCGCAGCAGGTCTATTTCAATGCCGTGGCCGCCGAAGCGGACAACCCGGACTACCTGTTCAACCTGGCGGTCAGTCTCGATCATCTGCGCCAGCCCAAGCTCGCCGCCCAGCACTACCGTCTGGCCCTCGAGGCAGCGCAGCGGCGCCCGGCCGCGTTCGACCGCGACCGGGTCAAGCTTCGCCTCGCCGAACTCCAGCCCTGACGACGAGCCGATCATGAACGACTACGCAGGACAGCACCGCCCGCTGGGTCAGATCCTCATGACCAAGGGCATCCTGTCCGAGGATCAGTTGCGTATCGCCCTGCTGGAACAGATGAAGTCCAACCAGCCGATCGGCAAGTTGCTGATTTCGCTCGGTTTCGTCTCGGAGACGACACTGCGCGAGGCGCTTTCGGAGAGCCTGGGGCGGCAGAGCATCGACCTCTCGAACGCCATCGTCGACCCGCAGGCGCTGAAGCTGGTGCCGCGCGACATCGCCTTGCGCCACCACCTGCTGCCGCTCGATTTCGATCCCGCCAACCACCGGCTGACGGTGGCGATCGCCGACATCGACAACATCGTCGGACTCGACCGGGTGCGCGCCCTGCTCCCGGAAAACGTCGAGATCGATCCGCTGATCGCCGGCGAATCCGAAATCGACCACGCGATCGACCAGTATTACGGTTACGAGCTGTCGATCGACGGCATCCTGCAGGAAATCGAGACCGGCGAGATCGACTGGAGAAGTGTTTCGGCCACCGATGACGAATACAGTCAGCCGGTTGTCCGCCTGATCGACGCCATTCTCACCGATGCCGTCAAGCGCGACGCATCGGACATTCACTTCGAGCCGGAAGCCAACTTCCTGCGCATCCGCTATCGTATCGACGGCATGCTGCGGCAGATCCGCGCCCTGCACAAGTCGTACTGGCCGGCGATGACCGTGCGCATCAAGGTGCTCTCGGGCATGAACATCGCCGAGATGCGCGCGCCGCAGGACGGCCGCATCGGGCTCACCGTCTCCGGCCGCCAGGTCGATTTCCGCGTCGCCTGCCAGCCGACCATCCATGGCGAGAACATCGTGCTGCGGGTTCTCGACCGCCAGAAGGGCATCGTGCCGCTGGAGAATCTCGGCCTCGCCGAGGAACACCTCTTCCGGCTGAAACTGATGATCGCCCGCCCCGAGGGCATCATCCTGGTCACCGGCCCGACCGGCAGCGGCAAGACGACGACGCTGTACTCGGTGCTCAACCACATCAATTCCGAGGGCATCCACATCATGACCCTCGAGGATCCGGTCGAGTACCCGATGGCGCTGGTGCGCCAGACCTCGGTCGCCGAAACCGCCAAGCTCGATTTCGCCAACGGCATCCGCTCGATGATGCGCCAGGATCCGGACGTCATCCTCGTCGGCGAAATCCGTGACGCCGATACCGCCGACATGGCTTTCCGCGCGGCGATGACCGGACACCAGGTCTATTCGACACTGCACACCAATTCCGCCGTCGGCACCATCCCGCGCCTGCTCGACATCGGCGTCCTGCCCGACATCATGGCCGGCAACATCATCGGCATCGTCGCCCAGCGCCTGATCCGTCGCCTCTGCGACCATTGCAAGACGCCCTATCATGCCGAGACGCACGAGATGCAACTGGTCGGATCGCCGGCCGGCGGCCCGCGCCCGGTTCTGTTCCGCCCGACCGGCTGCGAGCGCTGCGACTACCAGGGCTATCGCGGGCGCATCGCCATCCTGGAACTGCTGCGCATCGATTCCGGCATCGACGAACTGATCGCCCGCCGCGCCACGACGCACGAAATCCGCACGCGCGCGCTCGCGCAGGGCTTCGTCACGCTGGCCGACGACGGCATGCGCCGGGTTCTCAACGGCACCACTTCGCTCGAGGAACTCGGGCGGGTCATCGACCTCACCGACCGGATGTAGCCATGCTCTTCGACTACAAGGCCGTCAGCATGGAAGGGCGCATGGTCTTCGGACGAATCGACGCCATCAACCTGGTCGATCTCGAAATGCGCCTCAAGCGCATGGACCTCGACCTGGTGACCGGCAGGCCGATCGACCGGCACACCCTGTTTGGCAGCCGGAAGATTCCGCGTCCCGAACTGATCAACTTCTGCTTTCATCTCGACCAGCTGGCGCGCGCCGGCGTGCCGATCCTCGAAGGCCTTGGCGACCTGCGCGACTCGATCGAGAACCCGCGCTTTCGCGAAGTCATCGCCGGCCTGATCGAGAGCATCGAAGGCGGCCAGACCCTGTCACAGGCCATGGCCGGGCATCCTTCCGTCTTCAGCAAGGTCTTCGTCAGCCTCATCCGCTCCGGCGAAGCCACCGGCCAGTTGCCGGAAGTGTTGAGCAGCCTCAACGAATCGCTCAAGTGGGAAGACGAACTGGCGTCGCACACCAAGAAACTGCTGATGTACCCGGCCTTTGTCGGCACCATCGTCCTCAGCGCCACCTTCTTCCTGATGATCTACATGGTGCCGCAGCTCAAGCAGTTCGTCAAAAACATGGGCCAGGCCCTGCCGCCGCAGACGCAGCTTCTCTTTTTCGTCTCCGACCTGCTGGTTGGCTACTGGTGGCTGTTCCTGAGCCTGCCGGTGCTGGCCGTCGTCGTCGGGCAACTCGTCCTGCGCAGCAATCCCCTCGCCCGTCTGCGGCTCGACGGAATGAAGCTGGCCCTGCCCATCTTCGGTCCGATCCTCAAGAAGATCATCCTTTCGCGCTTCGCCAACACCTTCGCCATGCTCTACGCGGCCGGCATCCCGATCCTGGAGTCGATCCGCACGACCCAGGACATCGTCGGCAACCGGGTCGTCCGCAAGGCGCTGGTCAGGGTCGAGCAGTCGATACGCGAGGGCCAGAACGTGGCCGGCGCCTTCCACGATGCCGGACTGTTCCCGCCGCTCGTCGTGCGCATGCTGCGGGTCGGCGAGAATACCGGCGGACTCGACAAGTCGCTGCGCAACGTCAGCTACTTCTACAATCGCGACGTCAAGGAATCGGTCGAAAAGGCGCAGACCCTGATCGAACCGATGCTGACCCTCTTCATGGGCGCCCTGCTCGGCTGGATCATGCTCTCGGTGATCGGCCCGGTCTACGACGTCATCAGCAAGATCAAGACGTGATTCCCCGCCGCCTCCTCTATCTCGACACCCAGCGCCTGACGGCCCATGTCTGGCAACGCGGCAGGTTGCGCCCGGAAGGCGTGTTCGAGATGCGTCCCGAGGAATTCACGCGATTCACCGACTACCTGCGCGCGCACCGCAACAGCCATTTCCGGATGCTGGTCAATGTCGCCGAGGAAGGACACGAACTCGAAACCATTCCGTTCCTGCAGGGCGCCGACCGCAAGGCGCTGATCACGCGCAAGCTGGGGCAGCATTTTCTCGGATCGCCGCTGGCCACCGCCATCTCGCTCGGCTACGAGAAGCGCAAGCGCAAGAACGAGAATCTCCTGCTCACCGCGCTGACCAACCCGGCGCACTTCGAGCCGTGGCTGAAGTGCCTGGAGGAGGCGGACGCCGCGCTGGCCGGCATCTACACCGTGGCGCAACTGGGCGGCATCCTGCTCCGGAAGCTCGGCAAGACCGCTCCCCGCGCCCTGTTGCTGACCTTTCAGGACCACTCGATCCGCGAGAGCTATTTGGTCGATGGCCAGCCGCTGTTCTCGCGCATGGCGCCGCTGCTCGACAGCAGCATTGGCGGCCTCGCCTCGCGCTTCGCCTCCGAGGCGAACAAGCTCCACCAGTACCTGCTCGCCCAGCGCCATGTCGGGCGCAACGAGGATCTGCCGGTCTATGTTCTCGCCCACCCGCAGGCGGTCCCCGCCGTGCGTCAGTCGTGCCGCGGCATCGCCAACCTCGGCTTCGAGATCGTCGACAGCCACCAGGCGGCCCGCCAGATCGACCTCAAGAGCCTGCCCGACGATAGCGGCAGCGAACTGCTGTTCCTGCACCTGCTGGCCACCGCCCCCCCGCGCCAGCAGTTTGCCGGTGAAGACCATCGCCACGACTACCACATTTCACGGATCCGCTACGGGCTGCTCGCGCTCGGCGCCATCGCCGTCCTCGGCGGGGCGCTCTTCGTCGCCAAGCAACTCTACGACGCCAGCGTCATGCGCGAGGAAACCCGGGCTCTGGCACGCAGCGAAGGCGACCTCAACTGGCGTTACCGGGAAATTTCCGCCACCTTCCCGCAACTGGGCATCGACAACGAGACCCTGCGCAACGTCACCAATCGCCATGGCGAACTGGTCAGGAAACAGCGTCTCCCGGACGACGCCTACCGCCTGATCGGCCGCGCGCTGAACGAGGCGCCGAACGTTTATCTCGAGGCCCTCGAATGGTCGCTCGGCGAGAGCGCGCCGGCAACGGCCGCCGCCGCCCCCGGCAAGACCACGGCGCTGCCCGACGGCAGGTCCGAGGTGCTCACCTTGCGCGGCTCGATTCGCCTCGGGCCGGCCGCGACGGCGCGCCAGACGCTGGCCACTTTCGAGCATTTCGTCGAGTTTTTGCGGGTCGACCGCGACAGCGACGTCAGCGTCCAGCAGCAGCCGTTCGATATCGAATCGGGACGCTCCCTGCGCGGCGGCGACATGGAGACGGAAAGCGCACCCCCGCGCCAGTTCACGGTGCGGATCGTGCGCCGGGTGACGTCATGAAATTCACCGCCCGCGACTTCCCGAAGATCGTCTGGTTCGCCGTGCTCGCCGCGCTGCTGATCGGCCTGGCCATCGCCGCCGGCCTCTGGAGCACCGGCGGCGCCGGCCAGGCACGGGCGGAACGCGACGCGGCGGCCGCGCGCAAGCTGGAGATCGAGAAGCGCCTCGGCCGGGTGCGAACCGAAGAGCAGGAGATCAAGGCGCGCACCCAGCAGTTCCAGCAGATGGAGCTTGCCGGCATGATCGGGCAGGAAAAGCGGCTGGAATGGACCGAACTGCTGCGCGACCTGCAGCGCCAGCTGCGGCTGCCGGGAATGAATTATGAGTTCGGACCGCAAGTTCCGCTCGAAAGCGTTGCCGGGGCCGGCTACGCCTACCACAGCAGCCAGTTGAAGATCCAGCTGCGCTTGCTGCATGAGGAAGACCTGCTCAACTTCGTCGGGCAGTTGCAGAAGGAGGCCAAGGCGCTGGTCGTCCTGCGCGGCTGCAAGCTTTCGCGCGTGCCGGGCGGAAGCGCGTCCAGGGATGCCGCGCAACTGGTCGGCGAATGCACCATGGAGTGGATCACCCTGCGCCGCGCCAGCGGGACGAAACAGCCATGAGGCGCCTGCCGATCTCCCTGCTGATCGCTCTTGCCGCGGCGCCGGCCTCGGCGCAAGGCGAACCGCTGGGCCGCCTGTTCTTCACCCCGCAGCAGCGCGCGGCGCTCGACCGCGAGCGCCTCCTCGGAATCAGCCAGCGCCCGAGCGGCCTCGATGGCGATGCCAGCTACACGTTCAACGGCGAGGTGCGCCGCAGCAGCGGCAGGAACACGCGCTGGATCAACGGCGAAGCGCAGCCGGCAGGCGGCCGCGGCCCCGGCGTTCCCGCCGGCGACACCTATCACCCGGCCACCGGAGAGCATGAAAGCCTGCTCGGCGGCGGCACGATCGTCATCCAGCGCAAGCCGGCGGCGCGATGAATCGCCGGCGGATCCAGAAGAGCAAGAGGCAGTCGGGAATCGCGCTGATCTTGCTGCTGGTCATCCTGATCATGGCCGGCGCCTTCGCGTTCTTCCGCAGCGCCGGCATCGGGACCGGCCGCGCCGCGCAGGAGGCCAAGCTGGCGGCCACCCTGGCGCGCGCCAAGGAAGCGCTGATCGCCCGCGCCGTCACCGATGCCAATCGGCCCGGCAGTCTCCCCTGCCCCGACCTGATCACCAACAGCGGCGGTCTCGGCAATATCCCCGGCGACGGCAAGGCTGATGACAATGACACTGACCCAAGAGATTTCTTTGTTTGCCCGAGGTACGTCGGCTGGCTGCCATGGGTGACGCTCGACCTCCCCGAACTCACCGACGATACCGGCACCCACCTGTGGTACGTACTGACGCCGGAACTGCGCGACGACGACATTGCCCAGCCGATCAACAGCGACCGGGCGTTCACGCTCAGGCTTGACGGCAACGCCGACAGCGTCGCCGCGCTTGTCATCGCCGCGCGTGCGCCAATCGCCAGCCAGGCGCGGCCATCGAACAACCCCGCCGACTACCTGGACGGCGAAAACGGCAACAGCGATGACGGCGTCTACGTCAGCGGCCCGCCCGCGGCCAGCTTCAACGACATGGTCGTCGCCGTCACCCGCCAGGAGCTGATGGCCGCCGTCGAAAAGCGGGTCGCCAATGAGATCAAGGCCTGCCTGGAAGAGCATGCGGCGAGCGCGGCCAATACCGAGCATGCCTATCCGTGGCCCGCCCCCCTCTCCAACAGCACTTTCCGTGGAACCGCCGGCAGCCTCTTCGGGCAGGTGCCTGCCACGCAACCGGGCGCCGGCGCCGAGAGCCTGCTCCGGAAGAGCACCGCCACGCTGACCAGTGCGAGAACCGCCCTCGCCGGGGCGTCGACCGCAAGCGACCAGATGGCGGCGCTCGTCGCCTTCAGCGACGCCGCCACCTACGCGAGGGCGCTCTACGACAGCCTGTACGGGGTCGCCAGCGCCCTCGCGCTCGTCGCCGGCAATACGCGGACGGCCTTCGCGACGCTCGCCGGCCACATCGACACCGCCGCCGCCAACAACCGTATCAGCCGGACCGAGCGCACCAACCTGCGCGCCGAAGCCGTCGCGGTGCAAACCGGCCTGACCGCCCTGCAGAATGCCTTGACCGACAGCGGCATCGACCCCTTCCCCGGCGAGGTCCTGGCGCAGAACCTGGTCCTGCAGCAAGAACTGGCCACGGCGACGGCCACTCGCAACACGGCGAACTTCACCGCCCTGATGAATCGGGCAACGGTCCTCGTCGATCTCTTCAGCCGGAGCGTGACCCCCAATCCGGATATCGGCGCGGCGCTCAATGCAGCCCTCGTTTCCGCCAATTCAGCGCAGAGCGCAGCGGCAAGCGCGGCAGCCACTCCCGCCGATACCGCGCTGGTCACGGCAGCCATCAATGGCGCCGGGAGTCTCGTCGCAGCGACGGTGACGCTGCATGACACCATCCAACCAACAGTCAATCTAAGCGCCGGCGAAATCCAGCTCGTCACGCTTCAGGTTTCAGCCGCTCTCGCTGACTTCGCGGCACAGCCGTCTGCCGAGGGCGCCGCCAGAATCAGCGCCCGTCTCGGCGAGTTGCGCGCCCTGCTCAACCGACTGACCAGCGACTCACCCTCCATACTTGTACTGCGCAACAATGCGCTGGTCGCCATCGACAGCGCACTGGTCGTTGCAAACGCGGCAAACGATTTTGTACTGATCCAGACAACCACGAACACAGCCCTTGCTCCGGCATACGATCTGGCCCGTACGGTCGCGGGGAGCAGGATAAACCTACCGGCCAACGAGATTAGCGCTCAGGCCGACCGGACAGCCGCCCTGCTCACGGCCTTCAATGCCAGACCTGACGCGGAGACAGCCGCCGCACTGGCCAGGGTGCTGACTGCCCAGCAAACTCTGGTCAATACGCTAGTCACAAATTCGAGTTTGGTCGTTGCGGCACGGAGTGCGACCCTGGTCAGCACGGCCGGCGCATTGGCCACCGCCAAGGCCGCGGCCGACTTCGCGGCCATCGACGCACAGACCAACCTGGCCGTCGCTAACGCCAGAGCCCTATCCTTAGCCATGGCCAACAATGGCGACAATGTCACTAAGGAGAGCTTGGCAGTGGCGGCAAGCCAGTATCTCGCCGCCCAAGCAGCCTTCAATACCGTGACCCCGCCCACCCAGGCGGCAATGGTTCCCTATGTGCGCGCCGTACAGGATCCCGCAGTCGACATTGCCTACTGGGCACAAGTCACCGCCCGCAATGCGACGGACATCGCCACTCAGGCCAGAAAGGCGCCCGCCGCCACCAGCGACAACGCCGCTTCGGCCTACTATGCGGCCGACCAGCTGACGTCGGGCATCGCCGGCTCCAGTGGCACGCAGGCCCTGCTCCAGGCCTACATCAACGCTCCCACGAATGCTGCCAGGCAGGCGGCCGCAACCGCCGCGCTGAATTCGACACTGGCTCAGGCCGATGCCCTGCTGACCAGCGCCGGTGCGCTCGACAGCATGCTCGACAGTGGTAGCGCCGAAGCGCTGCCCACCGTGTGGTTCGGCAGCGCCTGCGCCTTCCTGCAGCCGGCGAGCGGCGACACGTCATGGTGGACGGCCAACAACTGGGCCAATACCACTTTCTATCAGATCAGCGACCGCGTACGCCTGGCCAGCGGCAAATTGCAAGTCAACGGGGCAGGCTCCTATCGCGTGGTTACCCTCAGCGCTGGCAGGGCAATCGGTACGCAACCGCAAACACCCCTTCTGAGAAAAAAGGTAGGCGACTTTCTTGAGGGCATCAATGCTGACCCCCAAGTGGAGCCTGCCAAATCCTCGCGTGACGATGACGCACAAAATCCGGTCCCCACTTTCACAAACGCCCAGGTGTCTCCTGCATTCAACGACCGCCTTGCGTATTGAGGTATTCTCTGATAGCAGAAACAGCGCCGGGTTAGAGTTGTCCATTTTGAAGTAACCGTATTTGAGAGGAGCGCTTGCAATGCCAAAAATTCTATTTATTCGCGCCGAGTGGGACGAAGAGGCTGATGTCTGGGTTGCCACTTCGGACGATGTTCCAGGGCTCGCCACCGAAGCCGCTACCCTGGAAGCCTTGTCGACAAAACTGGAAACCATGGTGCCCGAGTTGCTGGATGTCAACGGCTATCCGGACGGGCCGGAAGTGCCCTTCGAGCTACTTGCCAGGAAATTTTCCGTGGCTCACAGGGTTTCTCGCTGATGGGAGGGAGCTTCACCCCCGATCTCAAGCGCTTGCTGCTCGAAGCCGGGTGTCAGTTTGTGCGGCCCGGCAAGGGAGGCCATGATATTTGGTTTTCCCGCCATACCGGGGTTCACTTCCCCGTCGATTCAAAGATCAAATCCAGGCACACCGCGAATGCCGTCTTGAAACAGGCTGGACTCCCGAAAGCCTTCTGAGCACCGTTTGGCAAAGCCCCCAAGAAGCCGACAATAGACCGCCCCCACCATCCCGACCATCCTCAAAGTTATTTCCGCCTTGGGCATCCGGCTCCATGCAGAACCTGTCAGAACCTAACGAACAACAGACCCGGCCATCACGCCGCCGGAGCTTCGGGTGCTCGGGTTTCACGCTGGTCGAACTGGCCATCGTCCTGGTCATCGTCGCCTTGCTGACCGGCGGGCTTCTGCTCGGCATCTCGGCCCAGCGCAACCTGGCGGAGAATGCAGAAGCCCAGCGGCAACTAGAGAATGTCCGCGAGGCGCTGCTCGGGTTCGCGATGACCAACGGCCGCCTGCCCTGCCCGGCACGCCCGGATCTGGCTGCCGGAACCGAAGATTGCGCGCTAGAACACGGCGTCCTCCCATGGGCAACCTTAGCCCTGCCGGAGACAGACCCCTGGGGGCGACGTTTCACGTACTATGCGGGCAGCGCGTTCACCGGTGCACTGCCGGCGGGCAGCCTGGCAAGTTTTTCGCTGTCGACCAACGGCAAAGCCAACGTCCGGGAACCAGTCCCCCCACCCCTGTGCCCCCCAACCGTCGGGAAGACCATCGCCTCGGATCTGTCCGCTGTCATCGTCAGCCACGGCAGCCGTGGGGCCGGCGGCCGGTTGCCGGACGGCACCAGGATCGCCGGCGATGTGTGCGACGAGGCGGAAAATGCTGATGCCGCCAGCACTAACCCAATGTTCGTTGCAGGAGCATCCAACGCGGCTTTCGACGACCTCGTCGTCTGGATCGCCCCCAGCATTCTCAAGTCGAAGATGGTCGCAGCCGGTCGGCTGCCGTGACGGACTAGGCCGCCTCTTCCTTCGGGTCGCGCGCCATCAGCAGTTCGAGTTCCTCGCTGGCGCTGACCCGGCCGTCGAGAATGGCGGCGATGGCCCGCGAAATCGGCATGTCCACGTTCAGTTCGCCAGCCAGACGCTCCACCTCGCGGGCGGTATAGACGCCCTCGGCGACATGCCCGAGCTCCTTCAGGATATCCGGCAGCGCCTTGTTTGCCGCCAGCGCCAGGCCGACACGGCGGTTGCGCGAGAGGTCGCCGGTGCAGGTCAGGATCAGGTCGCCCATGCCGGCGAGACCCATGAACGTGTCGCGGTGGGCGCCCAGCGCCACGCCG
>JAFLDQ010000116.1 GCA_017302355.1 Dechloromonas sp. | reverse complement strand
ATGACGGGGAACGCGGGTTCAGCTTCCGCCACGATGCGCCGCTCGACATGCGCATGGACACGACTCGGGGCGAGACGGCGGCCGAATGGCTGGCGCGGGCGGAGACAAGGGAAATCACGGAGGTCATCAGGAGCTATGGCGAAGAACGGTTTGCTTTCCAGATTGCAAAGAAGGTTGTGGCTGCTCGGCTCGAACAGCCTGTGGTCACAACCGGCCAGTTTGCGGCAATCGTACGCTCGGCCGTGCGCACCCGTGAGCCAGGGCAGGACGCGGCGACGCGCAGCTTTCAAGCTCTACGGATTCATATCAATCAGGAGCTCGACCAACTGGCGCTAGCCCTGCCGCAGGCTGTCGAACTGCTCAGGCCGGGGGGGCGGCTGGTGGTGATTTCCTTCCATTCGCTCGAGGACCGCATCGTCAAGAACTTCCTGCGCGCGCAGTCGACGGCCGACTCGCTGCCCAGGGATCTTCCCGTGCGCGCCGACCAGTTGCCGAAGCCGAAGTTGCGGCTGGTCGGCCGGGCGGTCAAGGCCTCCGCTGCCGAGGTCGGCGCCAATCCGCGGGCGCGCAGTGCGGTGATGCGGGTGGCCGAGAAAGTCTGATGGTCCGTTTCAACATGATCCTTCTCCTCATCGCCGTCGTCTGCGCACTGGGTACGGTGACCTCCCAGCACCGCGCGCGCAAGCTCTTCCAGGCGGTGGAGGGGGAACACGAGCGGGTGCGGAAACTGGACATCGAATATGGGCAGCTGCAGCTCGAGCTGTCGACCTGGGCAACCCATCCGCGCATCGAGCAGATCGCCCGTGGCAGCTTGCGCATGGTGACGCCCGATGCGGTCGGCAGGGTGGTCGACAAGCCGGCGACGAAGCCGGCGCCCAGGCCGGCTTCGAAAGGAGGTCGCTGATGGTCGTTCGCCGCCGAACCCGACGCGGACACCGCTTCACCGAGAGCCCGGTGCTGCAACTGGCGTTGCAGGGCTGGCGTTCGCGCATGGTCGGCCTGCTCCTGATGGGCGCCTTCGCCGCGCTGGTCGGGCGCAGCTTCTATCTGCAGGTCATCAACAACGATTTCCTGCAGGAAAAGGGCGAATCGCGCTATCTGCGCGATATCGAGGTCTCGGCTTCACGCGGCAAGATCGTCGACCGCAACGGCGACATGCTGGCCGTGTCGACGCCGATGAAGTCGATCTGGGCGATTCCCGCCGACGCGCGCACCATGAGCGCCGGGCAGAAGCGGCAACTCGCCGCGCTGCTCGACATGAGCGTCCGCGATCTGGAGGGCAGGATTGCCCCGGAAAAGACGTTTGTCTTCATCAAGCGCCAGGTCCCGCCGGAAACCGCCGACCGCATCGCCGCGCTCAAGCTGCCGGGAGTCCATCAGGAAAAGGAATACCGCCGTTACTACCCCACGGGCGACATGACGGCGCACATCGTCGGCTTTACCGGCGTCGATGACAAGGGGCTCGAAGGCGTCGAGCGAGCCTTCCAGCCGAGTCTCATCGGACGCCACGGCAGCCGTACCGTCATCCGTGACCGCCGCGGCAACATCGTCGAAGACATCGGAGCGCTGAAACCGCCGCAGGATGGCCAGGACATTCGCCTGGCGCTCGATTCGAAGATCCAGTACCTGGCTTACAGCCAGCTCAAGGCGGCGGTCGAGGTCAACCGGGCCAAGGCCGGCGGCATCATCGTCATTGATGTCCGCAGCGGCGAGGTCCTGGCGCTGGTCAATCTGCCGACCTACAACCCGAACAATCGCGAAAGCCTGTCGGGGCCCCAGCTGCGGAACCGGGCGCTGACCGACACCTTCGAGCCGGGGTCGACGCTCAAGCCGTTTACCGCGGCGCTGGCGCTGGAGCGCGGCAAGTTCCGCCCCGATACGGTGATCAACTGTGCGCCCGGCCGCATCACCATCGGCCGCGCCACGATTTCCGACGCCCACCCGCATGGCGCGCTGACCGTGGCGCAGGTGATCCAGAAGTCGTCCAACGTCGGTGTCACCAAGATGGCGCTGACCCTGCCGGCGCAGGACATGTGGCAGATGTTCGACGCGGTGGGCTTCGGCCAGTTGCCGCGTCTCGGCTTTCCCGGGGAGGTGACCGGGCGGCTGCGTTCGTGGAAGAACTGGCGGCCCATCGAGCAGGCGACCATGTCTTACGGGCACGGCATCTCGGTCAGCCTGATCCAGCTGGCCCGTGCCTACTCGGTGTTCGCCCGCGACGGCGACCTGATCCCGCTGTCCTTGCTCAAGACCGACGAACCCGCCGTTGCCGGCGTCCCCGTGTTTTCGCCGGAGACCGCGCGCGGCATGCGGGCCATGCTCGAGATGGCCGCCGGACCCGAGGGCACCGCGCCCCTGGCCAGGGTGCCCGGCTACCGGGTCGGCGGCAAGACCGGGACCGCCCACAAGCTTGTGGACGGAGCCTATGCCAACAAGTATGTCTCGGCCTTCGTCGGCTTCGCGCCGGTTTCCGACCCCCGCCTGATCGTCGCGGTAATGATCGACGAACCCAGCGCCGGCAAGCACTATGGCGGTTCGGTCGCGGGACCGGTGTTCTCGCAGGTGATGGGCGCCTCGCTGCGGACCCTAGGCATCCTTCCTGACGCGCCGACGCAGGTCGCTGGCGCCGATGGCGCGAAGGGGCGGCTGTGAACCAGGTGCATGCGATCCTCGTGCGCCTGAAGGCGCTGGGCGTTCGGCCCGGGGGGGTGGCCGACGACAGCCGCCAGGTGCGGCCGGGCGACCTCTTTCTTGCCTATCCCGGCGGCGTCGCGGATGGCCGCCGCTATATCGGCGACGCCATCGCCCGCGGGGCCGTTGCCGTGCTCTGGCAGGCCGGCGGCGATTTTGCCTGGAATCCGGCGTGGACCGCAGCCAACATGCCGATCGACGGGCTGCGCGCGCTCGCCGGTCCGCTGGCGCATCTGGTCTGCGGCGAGCCGAGCGCCAGGCTCTCGCTGATCGCCGTCACCGGCACCAATGGCAAGACCACGGTCAGCCAGTTCATCGCCCGCGCCCACGCCCGCAAGTGCGCGGTCATCGGCACCCTCGGCGCCGGCTTCCCCGGCGCCCTCGAAGATACCGGCTTCACGACACCCGAAGCGACGACCCTGATGCGCCTGCTGGCCGGCTTGCGCCGCGCCGGCGCCGAAGCCTGCGCGCTCGAGGCCAGTTCGATCGGCATCGAGGAGGGGCGCCTGAACGGCGCGCAGATCGATGTCGCGGTGTTCACCAATCTCACCCGCGACCACCTCGACTATCACGGCAGCATGGAAGCCTATGCGGCGGCGAAGCGCCGCCTCTTTGTCCGGCCCGGCCTGCGCACGGCGATCATCAACGCCGACGATGAACTGGGCCGCAAGCTGCTGCGCGAGACGACCGCGCGCTCCGTTCTCGGCTACGGCATCGGCGGCGCAAGGACGGCGGGCGGCGTGGCGGTGCGCGCCGAGGATCCGGCGGAAACACCGGGGGGCCAGCGCTTCGCCCTGGTCGTTCCGGGCGGGCGCGCCGAGGTGCATACCTGCCTGCTCGGACGCTACAACGTCGCCAATCTGCTGGCGGCGGCAGCGGTTCTCCACGATGCCGGGGCCGAAGCGGCGGACATCGGCCGCCGCCTGTCGGCGCTGACGCCTCCCGCCGGCCGGATGGAACGTCTGGGCGGGGCCGGCGAGCCGTTGATCGTCGTCGATTACGCGCACAGCCCGGATGCGCTGGAGAACGTGCTGCGGGCATTGCGCGGCGTGGCGCAGGCGCGCAAGGGAAGCCTCTGTGTCGTCTTCGGCTGCGGCGGCGACCGCGACCGCGGCAAGCGGCCGCAAATGGGCGAGGTCGCCGCGCGGCTGGCCGACCGGGTCGTGCTGACCAGCGACAATCCCCGTGGCGAGGACCCGGCGCGCATCATCGCCGATATCCAGGCGGGCATGCCGCCGGTCGAGTCGGTCGTCGACCGCGCCGTCGCCATCCGCCGGGCGATCGCCGGCGCCGGGGTCAACGACATCGTCCTGCTTGCCGGCAAGGGGCATGAGCCCTACCAGGAGGTCGCCGGCATCCGGGCGCCGTTCTCCGATGCCGATCAGGCGCGGGCGGCGCTCGCCTTGCGCCGGGAATGCCCGCGGGTGGTGGCATGATCGATTGGCCCCTTTCCGCGATCCAGCGCGCCGTCGGCGGCGACCTGTGCGGTCCCGACCGGGCGATTGCCGGCGTCTCCACCGACACGCGCACGGTTGCGCCCGGGCAGTTGTTCGTGGCGCTGCGCGGTGAGCGCTTCGATGGCCACGATTTCCTCGAACAGGCCGTCGCTGCCGGCGCCGGCGCCCTGCTGGTGACCGACGGGGCGCGCATTCCGGCGGGCTTCCCGGCGCTCGTCGTCGCCGATACGCGGCTTGCCCTCGGCCGGCTGGCCGCCGCCTGGCGCGCCGGCTTCGAGATTCCGGTGATCGCCGTGACCGGGTCGAACGGCAAGACGACGACCAAGGAGATGATCGCCGCCATTCTCCGCAGGCAGTATGGCGATACCGTGCTGGCGACGCGCGGCAACCTCAACAACGACATCGGCCTGCCGCTGACCCTGCTCGGTCTCGCCGCTGGCCAGCGCGCGGCGGTCATCGAGATGGGAATGAATCAGCCGGGCGAAATTGCCTATCTGACGCAGATCGGCGCGCCGACGGTGGCGGTGGTGACCAACGCGCAGCGGGCCCACCTCGCGGGGATGGGTGACATGAACCAGATCGCCCGCGAAAAAGGCAGCATCTTCGCCGGCCTCGGCGCGGGCGGCGTGGCGGTGGTCAACGCCGATGATGCGTATGCCGGACTCTGGCGGAGGATGGCGGGACGCCATCCACTGCTCACCTTCGGCATCGAGCGCGCGGCCGACGTGCGGGCAGTCGTGCGCCAGCAGGGGCTGACCACGCTCCTCAGCCTGTGGACGCCTGTAGGCGAGGCCGAACTGAAACTGGCGGTGCCGGGCCGCCACAATGCGCGCAACGCGCTGGCCGCGGCGGCCGCCTGCCTCGCCGCCGGAATCCCCCTGGCGGCCGTCGTGGCCGGACTAGAGGGGTTCGCCGGCCTCAAGGGGCGCCTGCAGCGACGTCAGGGACGCGCCGGAGCGGTGGTGCTCGACGATACCTACAACGCCAATCCCGACTCGGTGCGCGCCGGCATCGACGTCCTCGCCGCAACGATCGGCCGCAAGGTGCTGGTCCTCGGCGACATGGGCGAAATCGGCGAAGCCAGCGGCCAGTATCACGACGAGATCGGCGGTTACGCGAAGAGCCAGGGCGTCGACCGTCTGCTGGCGTTCGGCGATGCCAGCCAGCAGGCGGTGCGCAACTTCGGCGAAGGCGCCCGCCATTTCTGCGACATCGAGAAGCTGATTGCCGCGGTCAACAAGCAGCTGGACCCGGAAACCACGGTGCTGGTCAAGGGCTCGCGCTTCATGAAGATGGAGCGGGTGGCGGATGCCATCGTCGGCGAGGAAGAGAACTGATGCTTCTCGCATTGACCCAATGGCTCGCCCAGGACGTGCGTTTCTTCAACGTCTTCAATTACATCACGCTGCGCACCGTGCTGGCGGCGATGACGGCGCTGCTGCTCTCCTTCGCCACCGGCCCGCGGGTAATCCGCTGGCTGGCGGAAAAGAAGATCGGGCAGGCGGTGCGCAGTGACGGGCCGGATACCCACCTGATCAAGTCCGGGACGCCGACCATGGGCGGCGTCCTGATCCTGATTGCGATCGGCGTCACCACCCTGTTGTGGGGCGACCTGACCAACAAGTACGTGTGGACGGTGCTCGTCGTCACGCTCGGCTTCGGCATCGTCGGCTGGTACGACGACTGGAAGAAGGTGGTGTACCGCGACCCCCGGGGACTGGCGGCGCGCTGGAAGTACTTCTGGCAGTCGTTGCTGGGCATCGGCGCCGCCCTGTTTCTCGCATTCTCGGCCAGGTCGGGGGCCCAGACCGAACTGATCGTGCCGTTCTTCAAGACCGTCGCCTATCCGCTCGGGGTCGTCGGCTTCATCACCCTGACCTACTTCACGATCGTCGGCACGAGCAATGCGGTGAACCTCACCGACGGCCTCGACGGCCTCGCCATCATGCCGACGGTCATGATCGCCGCCGCCTTCGTCGTCTTTGCCTATGTCACCGGCCACGCGGTGTACGCCCGGTACCTGCTGATTCCCTATGTGCCGGGCGCGGGCGAACTGTGCATCCTGCTTGGGGCGATTGCCGGCGCCGGGCTCGGCTTCCTGTGGTTCAACGCCTATCCGGCGGAGGTCTTCATGGGCGACGTCGGCGCCCTGGCGCTCGGCGCCGCGCTCGGCACCGTCGCCGTCATCATCCGCCAGGAGATCGTCCTGGTCATCATGGGCGGCGTGTTCGTCGCCGAGACGCTGTCGGTGATGGTCCAGGTGTCGTACTTCAAATACACCAAGAAGAAGTTTGGCGAGGGCCGGCGCATCCTGCGCATGGCGCCGCTGCATCACCATTTCGAACAGACCGGCTGGAAGGAGACGCAGGTCGTCGTCCGCTTCTGGATCATCACCATCATGCTCGTGCTGATCGGGCTCTCTTCCCTGAAATTGCGCTGATGGAAGTCAAGGGCAAACGCGTTCTGGTGGTCGGGCTCGGCGAGTCCGGACTGGCGATGGCCAGGTGGCTGCATCGCCAGGGCGCGTCGATCCGCGTCGCCGATTGGCGCGACAACCCGCCCAATCTGGCCGCGCTGGCCCGCGTCGCGCCCGACGCCGAAGTGATCGGCGGTCCGTTCGCCGACGCGACCTTTGCCGGCGTCGATCTCGTCGCCCTGTCGCCGGGGGTTCCCAAGGCGACACCGCGGATTGCCGCGGTCGACGTGCCGCTGGTCTCGGAAATCGAATTCTTCGCCGCCGGTGTCCGCGAACGGGCGCCCGCTTCGCGGATCATCGCCATCACCGGCAGCAACGGCAAGACGACGACGACCGCGCTCACCGCCCACCTGCTGAACGGCGCCGGCGTCTCGGCCATTGCCTGCGGCAACATCTCGCCGTCGGCGCTCGACGCCCTGATGGATGCCCTGGATGCGGATGCCCTGCCGCAAGTCTGGGTCGTCGAGCTGTCGAGCTTCCAGCTCGAGACCACCCATCACCTGAATGCCGACGCGGCGACCGTCCTCAACGTGTCGGAGGATCACCTCGACCGCTATGAGGGAAGTCTGGCCGCCTACGCCGCCGCCAAGTCGCGCATCTTTCAGGGCAGGGGAGCGATGGTCCTCAACCGCGGCGACGACCGGTCGATGGCCAACGGCCGCTGCGGGCGCCGCATGCTGACCTTCGGGCTAGACGCCGCGCCGCGGCCGGTCGACTACGGGTTCACCGCCGGCGCGCTGTGCCGGGGCGGCAAGCCGCTGGTCGCGGTCGACGCCCTGAAACTGGCCGGTTTGCACAATGTCGCGAATGCGCTGGCGGCGCTTGCCCTGTGCGATGCCATTGGCGTCGCGCCGGAGGGTCTGGTCGCGCCGCTCCAGTCGTTTGCCGGCCTGCCGCACCGCGTCGAACCGGTCGCCGAGATCGCCGGGGTCCGTTATGTCGATGACTCCAAGGGGACCAACGTCGGCGCGACGCTCGCGGCGGTCGAAGGTCTCGGGTGCAAGGTGGCCATCGTTCTCGGCGGCGACGGCAAGGGTCAGGACTTCAGCCCGCTGCTGGCGGCGCTGAAGAAGCATGGGCGGGCGGTCGCCCTGATCGGCAGCGCCGCCGGGCAGATCGAGGCGGCGCTCGCCGGCTGCGGGTTGCCGATCCGGCGCGCCGGCGACATGGAGACAGCCGTGCGCTGGCTGGCCGCCGAGGCGAAACGCGGCGATTGTGTGCTGCTGTCGCCGGCCTGCTCCAGTCTCGACATGTACGGCAATTATGCCGAGCGGGCGGCCGCCTTCGTGGCGGCGGTGCGAGGGCTGCCGTCATGATGCTCAATGCCCTCGAAACGCCGCGCCGCATGTTGTCCGAGATCGACTACGTGCTGCTGTGGAGCGTCCTGCTGCTGTTGTTCACCGGCATGGTCATGGTCTACTCGGCATCGATCGCCACCGCCGAGGCCGGCCGCATGACCGGCCATCAGCCGACCTACTACCTGATCCGCCACGCGATTTTCCTGACGATCGGAATCGCCGCCGCCGGCATTGCCTTTCAGGTGCCGATGAAGGTCTGGCAGCACTACGCACCCATGCTCTTCATGGCCGGCGTCGCCCTGCTGGCCATCGTCCTGATCCCCGGTATCGGCCGCGACGTCAACGGAGCGCGGCGCTGGCTGCCGCTCGGCATCGTCAACCTGCAGCCGTCGGAACTGATGAAGCTGTTCGCCGTGCTCTATGCCGCCGACTACACGGTGCGCAAGATCAACGTCATGCACGACCTGAAGCAGGCCTTCCTGCCGATGTTCGGCGCGATGGCCGTGGTCGGCATGCTGCTGCTGAAGGAGCCCGATTTCGGCGCCTTCGTCGTCATCATCGCGATCGCCATGGGCATCCTGTTCCTCGGCGGGCTCAAGGCGCGCCTGTTCGCCTTGCTGATCGTCGGCCTGCTGGCGGCGTTTGCCGCGCTGATCGTCGTCTCGCCTTACCGGCGCGACCGCGTCTTCGGTTTCATGGATCCCTGGGCCGACGCCTTCGGGCGCGGTTACCAGCTTTCGCATTCGCTGATCGCTTTCGGCCGCGGCGAGCTGTTTGGCGTCGGTCTTGGCGCCAGCGTCGAGAAGCTGTTCTACCTGCCGGAAGCGCATACCGACTTCCTGCTCGCGGTGATCGCCGAGGAGCTGGGTTTCTTCGGGGTGCTGGCGGTGATCGCGCTGTTCGCCCTGGTTGTCCAGCGCGCCTTCGCCATCGGTCGTCAAAGCGTCCAGCTCGACCGCCTCTTTCCGGCGCTGGTCGCCATGGGCACCGGCATCTGGATCGGCGTCCAGGCGTTCATCAACATGGGCGTCAACATGGGCCTGCTGCCGACCAAGGGCCTGACCCTGCCGTTGATGAGTTTCGGCGGCTCCGGGATCCTCGCCAATTGCGTCGCGCTGGCCATCCTGCTGCGGGTCGACTGGGAGAATCGTCAATTGATGCGCGGAGGCAGTTTATGAGGCCGATGACGCATGTTCCAGCCTGCGCTGAAAACATCCCCGACGTCGCTCCATGCGAAGGAGTGCGCCATGGCTAAGACCTTGCTGGTGATGGCTGGCGGTACGGGCGGACATATCTTTCCGGCCCTCGCCGTCGCCGAAAGGATGCGTGGGCGGGGTTGGAACGTCTGCTGGCTGGGCAGTCCCGACGGCATGGAAGCGCGCCTCGTGCCGCAACACCGGTTCGAGATGGTCTGGGTGAAATTCGCCGCGCTGCGCGGCAAGGGTCTCCTGCGCAAGTTGCTGCTCCCGCTCAACCTGCTGCGGGCGTTCTGGCAGGCGCAGAAGGGGATCCGCAGGGCCCGCCCTGACGTGGTTCTCGGCATGGGCGGCTACATCAGCTTTCCCGGCGGGATGATGGCTTCCCTGCTGGGCAGGCCGCTGGTCCTGCATGAGCAGAACTCGGTCGCCGGACTGGCCAACCGGGTCCTCGCCGGCGTTGCCGATCGCGTCCTGACCGGCTTCCCGGACGTTATCGGGAAGGGACGCTGGGTCGGCAACCCGGTGCGCCCGGAGATCGCCGACATCGCGCCACCGGCGGAGCGTCTCGCCGGCCGGACCGGCGCGCTGCGCCTGCTGGTGATCGGTGGCAGCCTCGGAGCGCAGGCGCTGAACGAGACGGTCCCGCAGGGGATGGCCCTGCTCGGCGCCAGCGAGCAGCCGCAGATCGTCCATCAGGCCGGCGAAAAGCATATCGAGGCGCTCAAGGCCAATTACGCGGCGGTCGGCGTCCAGGCGCACTGCGTGTCTTTCATCGAGGACATGGCCGGCGCCTACGAGTGGGCCGATCTGGTCATCTGCCGCGCCGGCGCATTGACCGTCGCCGAACTGGCGGCCGCGGGCGTGGCGAGCATCCTGATCCCCTTCCCGCACGCTGTCGACGATCACCAGACCGGCAATGCCAGGTTCCTGGTCAACGTCGGCGGCGCCTTCCTGCTGCCGCAGGCGGAACTGACGCCCGAGGCGATCGCCTTGATCCGCAACTACAGCCGCGGTCAACTGCTGGAAATGGCCGAAAAAGCCCGCAGCCTGGCCAGGCCCGAAGCCACGGACGAACTTGCGGACATCTGTGCCGAGGCGGCGAAATGAAACACAAGGTCAAGCACATCCACTTCGTCGGTGTCGGCGGCTCGGGAATGAGCGGCATTGCCGAAGTTCTCGCCCACCTCGACTTCCTGGTCAGCGGTTCCGACCTGGCAGCCAGCGCCACCACGCGCCGTCTCGAGGGCGAAGGCGTCCGGGTGACCATCGGTCATGCCGCGGAGAATGTCGCCGGGGCCGATGCCGTGGTGGTGTCGACGGCGGTCAAGGGCGACAACCCGGAGGTGATCGCCGCCCGCGAGCGGCAGATCCCCGTGGTCCCGCGCGCCCAGATGCTCGCCGAACTGATGCGCCTCAAACAGGGGATCGCCATCGCCGGAACCCATGGCAAGACGACCACCACCAGCCTGGTCACCAGCATCCTCGCCGAAGGCGGCATCGATCCGACCTTCGTGATCGGCGGCCGGCTCAACGCGGCCGGCGCCAACGCCCGCCTCGGGCACGGCGATTTCCTGGTGGCCGAGGCGGACGAGTCCGATGCCTCCTTCCTCTTTCTGTCGCCGGTGATCTCGGTCGTCACCAACATCGACGCCGACCACATGGAGACCTACGGCCACGACTTCGAGCGGCTGAAGGGCACCTTTGTCGACTTCCTGAACCGCCTTCCCTTCTACGGGGTCGCCGTCCTCTGCGCCGATGACGCCAACGTGCGCGCCATCATGCCGCGGATTTCCCGGCAGATCGTGACCTACGGCCAGACCCCCGACTGCAATTTCTACGCCGAGAACGTCG
>JAFLDQ010000115.1 GCA_017302355.1 Dechloromonas sp. | reverse complement strand
CGAAGAAGTCGGCGACCTTCGAGAGCATCGAGTCGAGCGCGCCCGATTCCTCGCCGATCGCCACCATCTGCGTCACCATGTTGGGGAACAGATTGACGTTGGTCATCGCATTGGTGAGGCTGGTGCCGGTCGACACCTCGCCCTGGATCTGCTTGGTGGCGGCCTTGTAGACGTAGTTGCCGGCGGCGCCGCCCACCGAATCCAGCGACTCGACCAGTGGCACGCCAGCGGCGAACATCGTCGACAGCGTGCGCGACCAGCGGGCGATCACCGCCTTGCGGATGATGTCGCCGAAGATGGGCAGGCGGAGCAGGAGGCGGTCCATCGCCATCTGCACCTTCTCCGAGCGCTTCCAGGCCTCGAAAAAGGCGTAGAGGCCGCCGAAGAGGATGCCGAAAATGGCCCACCAGTAGGCGACGAAGAAGTCCGAGATGGCGATCACCAGCAGGGTCGGCGCCGGCAGGTCGGCGCCGAAGCTCTTGAACACGTCCTTGAACGCCGGGATCACGAAAATCATGATGACGGCGGTGATGATGAAGGCGACGACGATGACGGAGATCGGGTAGAACAGCGCGGACTTGATCTTGCTCTTGATGGCGAGGATCTTTTCCTTGTAGGTCGCGAGGCGCTCGAGCAGGGTATCCAGGATCCCGGCCTGTTCGCCGGCCGCGACGAGGTTGCAGTACAGGGCATCGAAATACAGCGGATATTTGCGGAACGCCTGCGACAGCGAACTGCCGGTTTCGACGTCGGCCTTGATGTCGAGCAGGAGTTTGGCGACCGCACCGTTGGCGTGGCCGCGACCGACGATGTCGAACGCCTGGAGCAGCGGCACGCCGGATTTCATCATCGTGGCGAGCTGGCGCGTGAAGAGGGCGATTTCCTTCTCGGTGACCTTGCCGCCCATCTTGAAGCGCGCCTTCTTGACGCGCGCGTTCATCACCCCCTGGCGGCGCAGGCTGGTCTGAACGACGGCCTCGCTCGCCGCCCGCATCTCGCCACGAACCGGTTTGCCGTCCCGGTTCTTTCCTTCCCAGACGAAAGTGAATTCCCTGACTGCAAGCGTTCTAGCCCTTGTGGCGGTAGCCATCCGTCTTCCTTCCCCGTTATACGTTCGTTGTGCTCAGAACCTCGTCGAGCGAGGTCAGGCCCTGCTTGACCTTGAGCAGGCCGGATTCGCGCAGGTTCCTCACCCCCTCGCGCGCCGCCTGTTCCGCCAGATCCAATTCGCCCGCGCCGTTCATGATCAGGCGCTGGATGGCCTCGGAAACGGGCATGACCTGATAGATGCCGACGCGGCCCTTGTAACCGCTACCCTTGCAGCGCTCGCAACCGCCGGGGCCGAAGAGCGTCCAGGAACCGTCGAGGTCCGCTTCGCTGAAGCCGGCGTCGAGGAGGGTCTTGGCCGGTACGTCGATCGCCTTCTTGCAGTTGCACAGGCGGCGCGCCAGGCGCTGCGCGGTGATGAGCAGGACGCTCGAGGCGATGTTGAAGGTCGGCACGCCCATGTTCATCAGGCGGGTCAGGGTGGCCGGGGCATCGTTGGTGTGCAGCGTCGACATGACCATGTGGCCGGTCTGGGCGGCCTTGATGGCGATTTCCGCCGTCTCCAGGTCGCGAATCTCGCCGACCATGATGATGTCCGGGTCCTGGCGCAGGAAGGCGCGCAGCGCAACCGCGAAGGTCAGCCCCGCCTTGTCGTCCACATTGACCTGGTTGATGCCGGCCAGATTGATTTCGGCGGGATCCTCGGCAGTCGAGATGTTGACGCCGGTCTTGTTCAGGATGTTGAGGCAGGTGTACAGGGACACCGTCTTGCCCGAACCGGTCGGCCCGGTCACCAGAACCATGCCGTAGGGGCGGCTGATGGCATTGAGCAGGATCGCCTTCTGTTCGGGTTCATAACCAAGGGACTCAATCCCGAGGGTCGCCGAGGTCGGGTCGAGAATACGCATCACAATCTTCTCGCCCTGCAGCGTCGGCAGGGTGCTCACCCGGAAGTCGATGGCGCGGTTCTTCGAAAGGACCAGTTTCATCCGGCCATCCTGGGGTACCCGCTTTTCGGCGATGTTCAGGCGCGAAATGACCTTGATCCGCGACGCGATCTTGTCCTTGATCGCCAGCGGCGGCGTCGCGACCTCGCGCAGAACGCCGTCTACGCGGACGCGGATTCGGTAGTACTTCTCGTAGGGTTCGAAATGGATGTCCGATGCGCCATCGTTGATGGCGTCGAGCAGCATTTTCTGAATGAAACGGACGACCGGCGCATCGTCGATTTCCTGCGAAGCCACATCCTCGGCCTTGCCGGCGGCATCGTCGTCGAGGAAATCGAGGTTGATGTCGTCAGTGGCGAGGCTCCTCAGCGTATCTTCCGCGGACTCGGCATACTTGGCGACCAGCGGAACCAGCTTCGGGTGTTCGACGACGACCGGGTCGACACCCAGGCCGGTCTGGAAGCGGATCTCGTCCAGCGCCCGCAGGTTGGTCGGGTCGGCAATGGCAACCGAGAGGCGATTTCCCCGCTTGTTCAGCGGAATGACCCGATGCGCGGCGATCAGCTTGCGGTCGATGGCGTTCGCCGGAATGTGCGCCTCATCGAAAACCGCCAGATCGAGCAGCGGATAGCCAAAGGTGTCGGCGACGAATCGGGCGAGATCGAGCGACGAGATCTTCTGACTGGCAATGATCTGTTCGATCAGCGAGTGCCGCTCGTGATGAGCCTGGCTGATCAGCTGTTCGGCTTCCGGTTCCTTGAGCCGTCCCGCCTGGACCAGGGCGCGGGCGAGACCGCTGAGGGGGCTTGCTTGGGGTAGGGCGGACATTGGTTGCGCGTCAGATGCCGTTTAGATTCGGCGATGATGCTACGGAGACCCCCGTTTGTAAAGACTGCACAAGACAGGCCCAGCGACGGGCGGGCCTGAACATGCGCACGGTGACGACGTTGCGCTCCCCGGTCTTGAGGATTTCGATGGCTACCCCGGTCAGGCGGATACTCACACCGGCATCCGGAATGTCCTGAAAGTGTTCAAGAATGAGTCCATTGAGGGTTTTCGGTCCGGCCAGCGGGAACTGCAGGCCAAGGAGGCGGTTGATGTCGCGCAAATGGCGAGACCCCTCGACGATCGCGCTTCCCTGGTCATCCCAGGCGAGCGACCGACCGGGGCCGGGCACCGAGGTGGTGAACTCGCCGACGAACTCTTCGACGATGTCCTCGACCGTCAACAGACCAAGTCCGCTGGCGAAGAGGTTGATGAACCAGACGAGCGGGTAGAAGAGGCGAAGCAGCGGTGCGAGTATATGGGCGAGCACGAGCGCGAGGCGATCGGCGTGGGTCGCGCCGACGATCTTCGGGGTGATCTCCGAGAACACCAGGATGGCAAAGGTGACGATCAGGGTTCCCGCCGCCAATGCCCACTTTTCCTCGCCGAACAGCTTGATGGCGATGACGCTGACCAGGGTTGCTGCCGAGCAGGATGACACCCAGCATCTTGTCGGTCTGGTCGAGAAGGGTGAGGGACTTTTCGGCCCCGCGATTTCCGGACTGCGCGAGATGGCGCAGCCGGTAACGGTTGGAGGCCATCATGGCCGTTTCGCTGAGCGAAAAGAATGCCGAGAGGGCGAGCAGAACGGCAAGAACGATCAGTTGCGCGGATAGGGGAACGTCATCCAAGGTTCATGCGCGGCCGAGTATGACCTCGGCGACAAAGCGGCTGCCGACATAGGCCAGGATCAGCAGGGAGAATCCGGCGAGCGTCCAGCGCAACGCGCGCTTGCCGCGCCAGCCCCAGGCGTGCCGCCCGACCAGCAGGGTCGCGAAAATGCCCCAGGAAGCGAAGGCAAACAGGGTCTTGTGGTCGAAGGACAGGGGCTTGCCGAAGAGCGTCTCCGAGAAGAGCACGCCGCTGCCGACTGTCAGTGTCAGCAGAACGAAGCCGAGCAGAAGCATGCGGAAAAGCAGCGACTCCATGGTCAGAAGCGGCGGCAGGCTGGCCAGGCTGCGCTTCATCAGGCGCTTGTGCAGGGCATTCTCGGTAAAGCCCATGAAGATCGCGTGCAGCGCCGAAAGCGTGAGCAGGCTGTAGGCCAGCATGGCCGCCAGAAAATGCAGCTTGAAGCCGGTGGCGTTGGCGTTGGCGACCAGATGCGCCTGCGGGAAGACGACCGGCGACACGGCGCAGACCGCGGCCAGCGGCAGGACCATCGGCTGCATCCCCTCCATGCGCGCCATGAAGCTTTCCAGCCAGTAGATCAGGACCGCAAGCCACATCATCAGCGACAGGGCGAAGCTGAACGAGAAGCGCATGCCCGCCTGGCCGAACAGGGCGCCGTAGAGGCCGGCGGCGTGGATCAGCAGGGCTGCGGCAATGGCCAGCCGCTCCCACGGCAGCATGGGGGAGGCGATGCTTTGTCCCTCATGTTCGCGCCATCGCGTGTTCCAGAAATGGAGGCCGAGCGCGCCGTAGAGCAGGGCGGCGAGGATATGGGGCAGAAGCTGAATTACAATGTCGGCCATTCGCCGATTCTACTAGAAGCCCATCCGCCATGCTCGACAACCTGACCAATCGCCTTGCCCGCGTCATGAAGACGGTCAAGGGCGAAGCGCGCCTGACCGAATCGAATATCAACGACGCCCTGCGCGAGGTGCGCATGGCGCTGCTCGAGGCCGATGTCGCGCTGCCGGTGATCAAGGATTTCATCGCCGCGGTCCGGGAGAAGGCGGTCGGCGAGGAGGTCATCGGCTCGCTGAGTCCCGGCCAGGCGCTGGTCGGTGTCGTTCATCGCGAACTGACCCGGGTCATGGGCGATGCGCACCAAGGCATCGCCTTCAATGCCCGGCCGCCGGTCGTCGTGCTCATGGCCGGCCTGCAAGGCGCGGGCAAGACGACCACCGTCGGCAAGCTCGGCAAGTTCCTCAAGGAAAACCACAAGAAGAAGGTGCTGGTGGTTTCCTGTGACGTCTATCGTCCGGCGGCCATCGACCAGTTGAAGACGGTCGCCGGGCAGGCCGGGGTCGATTTCTTCCCGGCGACCGCGAGCGAGAAGCCGGAGGCGATCGCCCTGGCGGCGGTCGATTGGGCCAGGCGGCACTACCATGACGTGCTGCTCGTCGATACCGCCGGCCGTCTTGCGGTCGACGCGGAAATGATGGCCGAAATCAAGCGTCTGCACGCGGCGCTCAATCCCGTCGAAACCCTGTTCGTCGTCGATGCCATGCTCGGCCAGGACGCGGTCAATACCGCCCGCGCCTTCAACGAGGCGCTGCCGCTGACCGGCGTCGTGCTGACCAAGCTCGACGGCGATGCGCGCGGCGGTGCGGCACTGTCGGTGCGCCATGTCACCGGCAAGCCGATCAAGTTCGCCGGCGTCGGCGAAAAACTCGGCGGGCTGGAGGCTTTCCACCCCGAGCGGATGGCGTCGCGCATTCTCGGCATGGGCGACGTGCTGTCGCTGATCGAGGAGGCCAAGAAGGGGCTGGACGAGGAAAAGGCCGTTGCCTTCGCCAGGAAACTGAAATCCGGGAAGGGCTTCGACCTCAACGATTTCAAGGAACAGATCGCCCAGATGCGCAGCATGGGCGGCCTGTCGGCGCTGCTGGACAAGATGCCGGCGCAGATCGCCCAGGCGGCGGGGCAGTTGCCGGCCGGCGCCGAGAACCAGATGGTCGGACGCGTCGAGGGGATCATCAACTCGATGACGCCGGCCGAGCGCGCCCGGCCGGAGATCCTCAAGGCCAGTCGCAAGCGGCGTATCGCGCTGGGCGCCGGGGTTCAGGTGCAGGACGTGAACCGGCTGCTCAACCAGTTCGAGCAGTCGCAGAAGATGATGAAGATGGTATCGAAAGGCGGGATGGGCAAACTGATGCGCGGGATGAGGGGGATGCTCCCCGGCATGCGCTGAGATTCGCCGGCCGGGCGGCGACGGCGGCCCTGCTGCGGTCGACCGTGAGGAATGGGCAAAAATCAGCGGCCGGCCTGGGCCAGCCGGACGGGCTTGCGGTAACTCCACTGGTTCTGCCAGGCCGCGCGCACCATGTTCGGGTATTCCGGCTTGCCGAGGCTGCCGTTGTAACGGCCGAGGGCGCGGAAGAGGTCGCCCTTCTCGATGTCCAGATAGTGACGCAGGATGGTGCAGCCGTAACGGAGGTTGGTGCGCAGGTCGAACAGGCTGTCGTCCGGCCGGCCGATCAGCCTGACCCAGAACGGCATGACCTGCATGTAACCGCGGGCGCCGGCCGAGGAAACGGCATATTTCCGGAAGCCGGACTCGACCTGCATCAGTCCGAGCACCAGTTGCGGGTCCAGTCCGGCGCGCGTGGCCTCATAGTGGATGCTGCGCAACAGGTCGAGACGATACTCCCGGTTGGGGATTCGCTTTTCCAGTCGTGGCGACATCTCGGCCAGCCATTCGACCGCATCCAGCGGATTGCTGAACGAGGTCGTCGGCGGTCGCGAGTCGGAAACGGCCTTGTGCAGGGCGGCCTGAACACTTGCCGAGAGCGGCTCGTAAATCTGCGCGCCGGCAATCGCGGCGGAAGCCTCGAGCAGCAGCAGGACGGCAATCAGGAGGCGCACAGTTTCTCCAGCAGCAGGTCAACGACGCCGCCCTGGTCGACCAGTGTCGACTCGGCGTCGCGGCGGCACCGGTATTCTAGCTTGCCTTCGTGCAAACCGCGCTCGCCGATCACGATCCGGTGCGGGATGCCGATCAGCTCCATGTCGGCGAACATCACGCCGGGGCGCTCGTTGCGGTCATCGAGCAGGACATCGACGCCACGCTTCCCGAGTTCGGCATGGAGCCCGTCGGCGGCAGCCTTGACGGCTTCACTCTTGTGGTAGCCCATGGGCACGATGCAGACTGCGAAGGGGGCGATGGCTGCCGGCAGCATGATGCCCCTGGCGTCATTGCCCTGCTCGATGGCGGCGCCGACGATACGGGAAACGCCAATGCCGTAACAGCCCATCTCCATGATCTGGCTCTTGCCGTTCTCGTCGAGATAGGCGCAGTTCAGCGCCTTGGCGTACTTCTGGCGCAACTGGAAGATGTGGCCGACTTCGATTCCGCGGCGGATTTCCAGTCTGCCCTTGCCATCCGGCGACGGGTCGCCAGGAAGGACGTTGCGAAGATCGGCAACCTGCGGTTCCGCCAGGTCGCGGCCGAAATTGACGCCGCTCAGGTGGAATCCCGCGTCGTTGGCGCCGCAGATGAAGTCGCTCATCGCCGCGACCGCGCGGTCGGCGAAAATTGCCACTTTCTGGCCGTCGACCGCAACCGGTCCGATATACCCGGGCTTGCAGCCGAGGTAGTCCTCGACCTCGCCTTCCGCAGCAAAGCGGAAGGGCGCCATGCCGGCAATCTTGCCGGCCTTGACTTCGTTGAGTTCGTGGTCGCCGCGCAGCAGGAGCAGAGAAAACTTCCTGCCTCCATTTTCCTGCTCGCTGACGACGGCGATCGCCTTGACGATCCTGTCGAGAGCGATCCCCAGGAATTCGGCAACGTCCGCGCAGGCCGTCCTGCCCGGCGTGGCGACCCTGGTCAGAAGCGCTGACGGGGCAGGGCGCGGGGAGGCGGGGGGCAGCGCCTCGGCGAGCTCGACATTGGCGGCGTAATCGGAGTCGGGACAGTAGGCGATGTCGTCCTCGCCGGATTCGGCAAGGACATGGAATTCGTGCGAGCCGGTGCCGCCGATCGCGCCGGTGTCGGCGGCGACCGCGCGGAACGTGAGACCCAGCCGGGTGAAGATGCGGCTGTAGGTTTCGTGCATGTTCCGGTATTCCCGCTGGAGGTCTTCCAGTGAGGCATGAAAGGAATAACCATCCTTCATCAGGAACTCGCGGCCGCGCATGACGCCGAAGCGCGGGCGGATTTCGTCGCGGAACTTGGTCTGAATCTGGTAGAGGTGGATCGGCAGCTGGCGGTAGCTCTTCACGTCACGGCGGACGGCGTCGGTGATGACCTCCTCGTGGGTCGGGCCGATGACGAATTCGCGTTGGTGGCGGTCCTTGAAACGCAGCAGTTCCGGGCCGTACTGGTCCCAGCGTCCCGACTCCTGCCACAGTTCGGCCGGCTGCACGGCCGGCATCAGGAGTTCCACCGCGCCGGCCTTGTCCATTTCGTCGCGGACGATGCGCTCGACCTTGCGCAGCACGCGCAGCCCGAGCGGCATCCAGGTATAGATGCCGGCAGCTGCCCGCTTGATGTAGCCCGCGCGCAGCATCAATTTCTGGCTGACGACCTCGGCGTCGGCGGGGGCTTCCTTCAGGGTGGTGAAAAAGAACTGCGAAGTGCGCATGGGATGCTCGTGAATTCGGTGCGAACCGGGAATTCTACACGCTGGGCCGGCTTTGCATGCGGGCTGGCTTTGTGAAAGAATAGACGCAACTTTCAATATTGCAGGATTATCATGCTCGACCGTGAAGGCTATCGCCCGAACGTCGGCATTGTCCTTTGTAACGCGAAGAACGAGGTCTTCTGGGGCAAGCGCATACGCGAACACTCATGGCAGTTTCCGCAAGGTGGCATCAAGCGTGGCGAAACGCCCGAGCAGGCCATGTACCGTGAACTGCAGGAGGAAATCGGGCTGCAGCCCGAACATGTGCGCATCCTCGGGCGAACGAGAGGCTGGTTGCGTTATGAAGTGCCGACACAGTGGATCAAGCGCGACTGGCGCGGGTCCTACAAGGGGCAGAAACAGATATGGTTTCTGCTGCGCCTTGTCGGTCGTGACAACGATGTCAGCTTGCGCGCCAACAGCAAGCCGGAGTTTGACGCCTGGCGCTGGAACGATTACTGGGTTCCGCTCGATGCAGTCATCGAATTCAAGCGTGCCGTCTATCAACAGGCGCTCAGCGAGTTGATCCGTTTCATCGATCACGACCGCCGTATTCGTTATCCGCGCCCGGGCGGCGCTCTGGTTGCCCGTGCCGACCGAGGCGGGAGTTGATCGTGGGTGCCAGCCGCGGTCTTCTCCGCAGATCTCTCGTTCTGGCCATCCTTCTGGGCGGGCCGGGGCTGCAACCGGTCATGGCGGATTCCGATGAGGATGACGAGGTCCGGCCCTGGAAGGAGGTCGCCGTGCAGTTCCCGGCAGCCCCGGTGCAGGGGAATCTGCTGCCCTTCTATGTCAGCGCGGCCACCAACAACGAGTTCTATGTCGATGGTGCGAGTTTGAGCGTCGGTACGGATGGCGTGGTTCGCTATGTATTGGTGGTCCAGACGCCAGGCGGGGCGAGGAACGTCACCTACGAAGGTTTGCGCTGCGAAACGAAGGAGCGCCGGTTGTATGCATCCGGCCGGCCTGACGGAACCTGGGCCGAGTCACGCAACGACGAGTGGCTACGGCTTCAGAACATGGCCGCCAATCGCCATCACGCCGCACTGGCTTTCGACTACTTCTGCCCGTCGGGCGTCATTGTCCGCGATGCCGCCGAGGCGCGCGATGCGCTGCTGCGGGGCGGGCATCCCAACAGACGCAAGAGCGGCCTCGACCGCGACCTATGATGTCCCCGGAGCAAGCGATCGTCGAATTCGACCGCGCCTTGCGCACCGTCTTCTCGACGGCGCGCAGTCAGCGCCCGGTGCCGGGGGCGGGGCATCCTGAAGCTCGGCTTGGCGAGAAGGAGAAGGCGCATGTCCGCGGGCTCATGCGGGTCAATCATGTTGGCGAGATTTGCGCGCAGGCGCTGTATCAGGGGCAGGCGCTGACTTCGCGCGATGCGTCGGTACGGGAGTCGTTGCGCGGCGCGGCCGATGAAGAGACCGAACATCTGGCCTGGACCGAACAGCGTCTGGCCGAGTTGGGGGGGCGCAAGAGCCTGCTCAATCCGCTGTGGTATGCCGGGGCCCTGTCGGTCGGCCTGCTTGCCGGGCGCCTTGGCGACAAGTGGAACCTTGGCTTCCTCGCCGAAACGGAGCGTCAGGTCGAGGCGCACCTCGATAGTCACCTCGCGTTGCTGCCGGAGCAGGATACGCGCTCGCGGGAGATCGTCGACCAGATGCGTCTTGACGAGATCCGGCATGCGGAAACCGCGGTCCGCCTGGGGGCCGCCGAGCTGCCGGCGCCGTTCAGGGTCGCCATGAAGCTGGCGGCGAAGGTGATGACGGAAACGGCCTATCGGATCTGATTCCGGGACCGTGCCGCAGCGGCTTCAGGATTCCTCGATGATCTCGAAGTCGGTAGTCATCCGGGCCGTCTTGCCGAGCATGATCGAAGCCGAGCAGTATTTTTCCTTCGAGAGCTCGATGGCGCGCGCAACGGCTTCCGGCTTCAGTTGGCGACCCTTTACCTTGTAGTGGAAGTGAATCCGGGTAAACAGCCTGGGGTCGGTTTCGGCGCGTTCGGCGTTGAGGCTCACCTCGCAACCGGTGACAGCATGCCGGCCCTTCTTCAAGATGAGGACAACGTCGAAAGCGGTGCACCCGCCGGTTCCCGCGAGCACCATTTCCATTGGCCGCAATCCCAGGTTGCGACCGCCGGCATCCGGGGCGCCGTCCATCACCACCGCATGGCCGCTACCGCTTTCCGCCACGAATGACATTCCGGCGTCATTCCCCATCCAGCGCACGGTGCACTCCATTCAGACTCTCCCGTCAAAGAAGGCCGATTGTAATTGAGGTTGACCGCAAATCGTCGGTGGGCGCCGGATGTTGCAGTGCAGCATGGCTCCCAAGTGCATTTCGCGACGGCCCGCCATCGGTCGCATTCATAATTGTAAAAAAGCGTTGCATCAACGTCCGTAAATATATATGTGCCAAAGCCGGCATAGCGATTAATAATTGCAATCCGTGCATAAGGATAGAAATGCTGCGTTGCAAAAAAGACTCTTGCCAGTGTCGTGTCCTTAGGGCATAATGCACAGCGTACGGACTGCTGTTGGCCCGGTCGCAACGGTTGCGGCAGTTCAGGTTGTCTCCTCCACCCTCCTCCTTTGGTGTGGATTTAACGCGGCTCGTCGAGCCGCGTTTTTTTTCGCGGGCTGCCCTTGCCGCCCAGTTTCCGCGATTGAAACGACATGGTTTCTGAGGATCCCCGCCACACAAGCGATCCGGTAGAGTTGAGGTGATCGAGACACTCACCTATCGGGTGACGAAAGGAGGCGGGGCGATGGGGACTTTGGCACAGACGGTGCTTCCGTTCAAGCT
>JAFLDQ010000114.1 GCA_017302355.1 Dechloromonas sp. | reverse complement strand
CCGGGGTTGCGCCGCGGTGTTTTGCCGTCCTCCGCGCTTCGGGCGCTACGCGCCCTCATCGCTGCGGCCGGCAAAACACCGCAAAACCAGCAGGCCACGAATTTACAGAAGCAATGTTGCACTATTTTCGAGCGAGGATGAAGGCGCGGATGTGGAGCTTGAATCTCTGTTTCAAGAGCTTGTGGCAACGGCGCAGGCGTACCATCAACTCACGAACCGATATTTGCAAATTTGGGGAGAACTTGGGGAACTCTTCGCAGCTGTAAAGTTTGGTCTCAAATTGCATAAGCCTCACGCACAAGGCTCGGACGGAAAACTCGGCAACGACTTTGTCGAGGTCAAAACCATTTCACCTGAGAAGAACAACGAATATGTTCAGGTGAAGCGGTCAGGCAACTTCAGCAAGCTGCTTATAGTCAAGGTTTCGCCGGATTTCGAATTCCATGGCAAACTCATCGAGAGAAACCAGCTATCCAAAGGGCAAGGAAAACTTGCAAGGGTGTCATGGTCTACGTTCCCAAAGAACACCAATCCGGGTAAGAATGCCTAACAAGTCATTGCAGCGGACCTCCATCCCGCTACGCGGGCTGTCGGCGGCTGAATTCCAGCGTTAGGCACCGGAGAATTGCTTTCAAGGCAGTCGATACATGGACGAAAAACTACTTAAAAGATATCGAGAATACGCAAACACAGAAGAGGCTTTTGCCGTCCTGCTCGTGAAAAAGCATCTCACGCAGTCCAAAGGGCACTGGGTTGATGTCACCAACTCTAGGCGCTATGAGATGTCCACCGATCCCATGCATTTTCGGTTCATCGTTGGCGGCCTATTCAAAAGAAAAATTCAGCCCAAATATCCACCTCGCTCCGACTACACATCAAACGGAAAATTTGATGAGCGCGCCTACTATCTGATGGCCCGCGCAATAACATGGGAAGCAGCACACGCTGACATTGAGCAGCAAAAGGCGAAACAAATTATTCCGCTTAAATTCGAGTTGCAAGGTGTTAGCTATGACAGAAATGCTGGAAATATGAATTTCTTTAAAGATGATGCCCCACCGGAGATTAAAGCCCTTGCCAACAATCTCCAAGATCGTACCAGCTCACTCTGGGACAGGGCGCTGCAGTACGCCAATGCGCCAGAGTTTGTATACGAAGTACGCAAGGCTCGGGTCTTCCCGTCCGGTGCCTAACATCCCGGTCAAGGCGCAGCCTCCGGCTGCTGGGACGTCCCGCAAGCGGGCCGCCCCTTACCTTCAACGTTAGGGCGCACATGACCCTCATTGGCGCACTCGGCAGGACCATTCTCCCGTCCCTATTTGGGCTACTCATGGGCTGTCTTGCTGCATCGGTCTTCGTGTACCTCGCGCAGAACGTCGCCTATGGCAAGGTCGGAGAGGGGCTCCCCTTCTTCCTTGGCCGGTACAAGGGACAGACCATCATGGCACTACGATAGGCGAAAGGCATATGGGCTGACTGGTCCGCGAATTGCTATGCTGAAGTTGATCGACAACGGCACGGCAATGAGGGAGGTCAGCCCGCATGGATATTATCAAACGACGGGAACGTATGCGTCGTGGCGTGATGGCACTGCGTCACCAGTTTGCCCAAGGAGGTAACGGGGTGTTCTCGGATGTTCTGGCGGGCGAGGAGGTCGCCGACATCGTGGCGACGGAAGCGGGCGACGACCGGGATCGGCTCTACCCACCGCTGACCACACTGCGGCTGTTTGTCGGCCAGGTTCTGTCCGAAGACCGCGCCTGCCAGGAGGTGGTCGGGCGGCACCTGTCGGAGCGCGTCGCCGAAGGGCGTCCGGGGTGCGGGCTGAACACCGGCCCGTACTGCCAGGCCCGGCAACGTTTGCCGCTGGCGATACCGCAACGGCTGTTACGCAGAGTAGGCGAGCGGCTGGAAGCGCGCATGCCCAAGGCTTGGAGTTGGCGCGGACGCCACGTCAAGCTGTTCGATGGCACCACGGTATCCATGCCCGACACACCGGAGAATCAAGGTGCATTCCCCCAGAGTTCCGAACAGAAGCCGGGGCTGGGATTTCCCGTTGCCCGCATCGGCGGCTTGATCAGTCTGGCGAGCGGCGCCGTGCTTGGCCATGCCGTCACCGCCTGTGAAGGCAAGGGCACCGGCGAACAGACGCTGTTGCGCGGACTGCTGCCGCTGATCGGTCGGGGCGACATTCTGCTGGCCGATGCTCTGCTGGCAACCTGGTGGATTATTGCCGAGGTTCAACGTCGTGGGGGCGATGTGGTCATGGTTCAACAGGGAAGACGCCTCACCGACTTCGCACAAGGCCGTTCATTGGGCAGGAACGACCATGGGGTCGATTGGCCTCGGCCTCAGCGCCCCAAGTGGATGAGCCCTGACGACTACCGTTATTGTCCGGCGGTGCTGCGCATGCGCGAAGTCGAGATCGACGGACGGATATTGGTCACGACCTTGCTTGATCCAGACACCGTGGCGCCACGCGAACTGGACGCTCTTTATGCCCTGCGCTGGAACATCGAGGTGGACTGGCGCACGATCAAGGTGACGATGGCCATGGATGTGTTGCGCTGCCGCTCGCCGGCAATGATCGAGAAGGAGATCGCGGTGTATTTGCTCGCCTACAACTTGGTGCGATGGACGATGGCAACCGCCGCCCGACTGGGCGAGATGCTGCCCCGCTGCTTGAGCTTTACTGGCGCCAAGCGTGTGCTTCTTGCGTTTGGCGAGCAGCTTCGCCATTGTGGCCGACGGCGTTTGTCCTTCATGTTCGCCACCGTCCTTGCCACCATCGCCGGTTTGACGATCCCTCAGCGTCCAGGACGAATCGAACCTCGCGCCAAAAAACGACGGCCCAAACCGCTTCCTTTGCTGACCGAGCCCAGACAGGTCGCCAGAAGAAAGCTCTTCGATCAACGGGTCGCACGCGGGCTTATCGTAGTGCCATGAGGGTCTGTCCCCGGTTTTGCGGTTTTGCCGGTTTTGCCGGTTGAGAACCCCGGCCGTCACCAGCAGAAATCCTGCGCCGCGCGCCTGATGTATCCTTGAGCCTTATCCGCAGGGAGAGCGGCCGCCGCCGATGAATGCCGAGCTTCTGACCGTCCTGTTGCTGCTGGGCGCCGCCATCGTGATGTTCGCCATCAACCGGCCGCGCGTCGACGCCGTGGCGCTGATCGCCATGGTGGCGCTGCCCTTCACCGGCGTCATCACCGTGAACGAGGCCATCGCCGGTTTCGCCAACCCCAACATCGTCCTCATCGGGGCGATGTTCGTGATCGGCGAAGCGCTGGCGCGCACCGGCGTCGCGCGGCGCATCGGCGACTGGCTGGCGACCCGCGGCGGCGACAATCCCTGGCGCCAGCTCGCCATCCTGATGCTGGCGGTCGGCCTGCTCGGCTCGGTGATGAGCTCGACCGGCGTCGTCGCGATGTTCATCCCGGTGGTGATGCGCATCGCCAGCCGGACCGGCGCCGCGCCCAGCCAGCTCATGATGCCGATGGCCTACGCGGCGCTGATCAGCGGCATGTTGACGCTGGTCGCCACCTCACCCAACCTGGTCATCAACTACGAGCTGATCCGCCACGGCGCGGACGGCTTCAACTTCTTCTCCTTCACTCCCTTCGGCCTGCCCATTCTGTTCCTGAGCATCGCCTACATGCATCTGGCGCGCCGCTGGCTGCGCGCCGAGGCGGCCGACGACGGTCTGGCGCAGAGCCGGCCCAAGCTCAAGAAGTGGGTCGAGCGCTACCAGCTCGCCGACCGCGAATACCGCGTCCGCGTGCGCCCCGATTCGCCGCTGCTGCGGCAGCCCATCGGCAGGATGGGCCTGACCGCCCTGATCGGCGTGCGGATCATCCTCATCGAGCGCGGCGAGGGCCGCAACCGCCGGCTGCTGGCGCGCAACCCTGACACCGTCCTGCAGGCCGGCGACGCCCTGTTGCTCGACCTCGACCTGCCGGAGCTCGACGTGGCGGCGCTGTGCGAGCAGTACAAGGTTGACCTGCTGCCGGCGTCGGAGAGCTATTTCATCGACCGCTCTCACGAGTTCGGCATGGTCGAGGTCATCCTGCCGGAGGACTCCCGCTTCGCGCGCAAGACGGTCGCCGAGGCCGAGGAACTCGGGCGTTCCGAGCTGACGGTGGTCGGCGTCCGCCGCGGCAAGGTCGCGCGCAAACCGTACAACCTGCGCCAGACGAAACTCAAGGTCGGCGACACGCTGCTGCTCGCCGGCCCGTGGCGGACCATCCGCCAGCTCCAGGAAGACAGCCGCGACGTCGTCGTGCTCAATCTGCCGCGCGAATTCGACGAGGTGCTGCCAGCCGCGAGAAAGGCGCCCTACGCCATCCTGACGCTGGCCTTGGTCGTCGCCCTGATGGCCACCGGCGTCGTGCCCAACGTGCATGCGGCGCTGATCGGCTGCCTGATGATGGGTTTCTTCCGCTGCATCAGCCTCGACCAGGCCTACCGTTCGATCCAGATGAAAAGCCTGCTCATGATCGTCGGCATGATGCCCTTCGCCATGGCGCTCGAGCGCACCGGCGGCGTGGACATGGCGGCGCACGCGCTGGTCGCCTTCACCGCCAACAGCGGAACCTACGCCATCCTGGCGCTGCTCTTCGCGATCACCGTGGTGCTCGGGCTGTTCATCGCCAACACCGCCAACGCGGTACTGATGATCCCGATCGCTCTGGCGATCGCCAACGAGTTGCAGGTCTCGCCCTACCCGTTCGCGATGATCGTCGCGCTCGCCGCATCGAGCGCCTTCATGACGCCGATCTCGCCGATCAACGGCCTGGTCGCCACCGCCGGCAACTACGGTTTCGCCGACTTCATCCGCCTCGGCCTGCCGCTGACGCTGATCGTCATGGTCGTCGGCGTCGTCATGGTGCCCTGGGTCTTCCCGCTCTGACGCCGCTGGCGAGCAGCGGTCAACGTCGACCGCAGTTCGCTCCTTGAGCAGCAGGGCGAAAGAAGGCCAGGATTCGCTGCCGGATCTTTGCACGCTTTTTGCGGTCGACCGCGTCAATCAGGCTCTCAAATGGCCGGCCAGCACCCCGGACTTCGCTTGAACTTTTCGATCTTGCCGGCGGCGGTCTAATTGAATCAAATCAACGCCATCTCGCCATGCTAGGATTGAAAACCCTCAAGGTCCCGCACACTTATGCCTACGATCAGCCAGTTCTTTGGCATCGTCATCCAGATGTTCTGGCGGGAACATGCACCGCCGCCTTTCACGCCATGTATGCAGAACACGAAGCGCAGATCGACATTCGAACACTGGAAGTCATCGTTGGTCATCTGCCAAAGCGCGCCTTGAATGGCGCAGATCTTGATCCCGCTTGGCTTCATGCTGAACTCGCTGACCAGAAGACCTGGTCTCTCCCCTTTTAACTGATGCCCCTCTCCTGGAACGAAATCAAATCCCGCGCCCTCGCGTTTTCCAAGCATTGGGCCGACGCCTGCAATGAAGATGCCGAGGCAAAGCCCTTCCTGATCGCCTTCTTCGAAATCTTCGGCATCACCGACAAGCGCATTGCCAGCTTCGAGCATGCCGTCAAGAAATACGGCGGCGCGGCCGGATTCGTGGACCTGTTCTGGCCCGGCATCCTGCTGGTCGAGATGAAATCGCGCGGCAAGAATCTCGACCGCGCCTATGGCCAAGCGATGGACTACTTCCCCGGCATTGCCGAGCGCGATCTGCCGCGCTTCGTGCTGGTCTGCGACTTCGCACGCTTCCGCCTGTTCGATCTCGCCGAAAACGCCGTTCACGAATTCGCGCTCGCCGAACTGCACAAGCATGTGCGCCTGTTCGGCTTCATCGCCGGCTATCAAACCCAGGTCATCAAGCCGCAAGACCCGATCAACATCAAGGCCGCCGAGCGCATGGGCCGCCTGCACGACCAGCTCAAGGCCATCGGCTACGAAGGCAGGTCGCTGGAGCTTTACCTCGTCCGCCTGCTGTTCTGCCTGTTCGCCGAGGATACGAGCATCTTCGAGAAACGCCAGTTTCAGGATTACATCGAGCAGCGCACCAGCGTGGACGGTTCCGACCTCGCCCACCACATCGCCACCCTGTTCCACATTCTCAATACGCCGCCGGAAAAGCGCCTCAAGAATCTGGACGAACAACTCGGCGCTTTCCCCTACATCAACGGCAAACTGTTCGAGGCCATGCTGGCCCCGGCCAGCTTCGACGCCGCCATGCGCGAAAGCCTGCTCGATCTGTGCGGGCTGGACTGGAGCCTGATTTCGCCGGCCATCTTCGGCAGCCTGTTCCAGAGCATCATGGACGACAAGGCGCGGCGCAATCTCGGCGCGCACTACACCAGCGAGGAAAACATCCTCAAGCTGATCAAGCCGCTCTTCCTCGATGGCCTGTGGGCCGAGTTCGAGAAGATCAAAGGCAACAAGAAGAAGCTCGCCGAGTTTCACGCCAGGCTGCGCAAGCTAACCTTTTTCGACCCCGCCTGCGGTTGCGGCAACTTCCTCGTCATCACCTACCGCGAGTTGCGCCTGCTGGAGCTGGAAGTTTTGCGCGCCGCCCATGCCAGCGGCCAGCAGATGCTGGACATTCACCAGCTCATCACCGTGGACGTCGACCAGTTCTTCGGCATCGAGATCGAGGACTTCCCGGCGCAGATCGCCCAAGTCGCGCTGTGGCTGGTCGATCATCAAATGAACATCAAGGTCAGCGAAGAATTCGGCGCCTACTTCGTGCGCATCCCGCTCGCCCACTCGGCCACCATCGTGCACGGCAACGCCCTGCAACTGGACTGGAACGCCGTCCTGCCGGCCGGGCGTTGCAGCTATGTACTGGGGAATCCGCCGTTTGTCGGTGCCAAGTACCTGGACGACGCCCAGCGCGAGGACACGCACACGGTGTTCGCCGGCATCGATAACGCCGGGCTGCTGGATTTCGTTGCCGCCTGGTATGTGAAGGCTGCGCGTTACTTGGCCGCCAATCCAGCCATTCGCGCCGCGTTCGTGTCCACCAACAGCATCACCCAGGGCGAACAGGTCGGCGCGCTGTGGGGCTGGATGCTGGCGCAGGGTGTCAAGATTCATTTCGCCCATCGCACCTTTTCATGGAGCAACGAGGCGCGCGGCAAGGCTGCCGTGCACTGTGTCATCGTCGGCTTTGGTCTCGGCAACGTGGCCGAGAAGACCATCTTCGAATATGAAAACATCAAGGGCGAGGCCCATGCGGTGAAGGTCTCGAACATCAATCCGTATTTGGTGGACGCACCGGATGTCATTGCACAGTCACGCATGACACCGCTATCCGCCGCGCCTGCCATCGCCAATGGCAGCATTCCCGCCGATGGCGGCAATCTCATTCTGGAGCCGGAAGAGCGCGACCAGTTGCTGGCAGCGGAGCCGCAAGCCGCCCCGTGGATTCGTCCCTATCTCGGGGCGGAAGGGTTCATTAATGGCAACATACGCTATTGCCTGTGGCTGGTCGATTGTCCACCGCAAACCTTGCGCGCCATGCCGTTGGTGCGTGCGCGCGTCAATGGCGTGCGCCGCATGCGCGAGGCCAGCGCCAAGGCGGCCACGCGCCTCAAGGCCAATACGCCAACCCTGTTCACGGAGAACCGGCAGCCCACATCGGGGCGCTATCTGGCCTTGCCGCGCACATCGTCGGAAAACCGCCGCTATATCCCGATTGGCTACCTCGATCATTCCATCGTCGCTGCCAACGATCTGCAATTCATTCCCGATGCGTCGCTCTATCACTTCGGGATTGTCGGCAGTGCAATGCACATGGCTTGGACTCGAATTACATCGGGCCGTCTGAAAAGTGATATTCGTTATTCTGTCAAATACACCTACAACACCTTCCCCTGGCCCACGCCCACCGACAAACAGCGCGCCGCCATCGAGACCGCCGCACAAACCGTCCTCGATGCCCGCGCCGCGCATCCGGGCGCGACGCTCGCCGACCTCTACGACCCGCTGACCATGCCGCCCGATCTGGTGAAGGCGCACCAGAGACTGGATGCCGCGGTCGACGCCGCCTATGGCTACAAAAACGCCCTCACCGATGCCGCGCGCGTGGCGTTTCTCTTCGGGCTGTACCAGCAACTCGCGGCATCCCTGCTACCAACCGGGAAAACCCCATCGAAGCGGACGCGCTAGGTGGCGGGTAGTCGCAGCGATCAGGAAGGTCATCCGCGGGCGGTGATAGCTCTTGTCTTGCCAGTCCGGTCTGCATGGCATAGTATGCCAACACTAACCTTGACTCAGGAGGCTCTCATGCCAACACGTAATGTTGTCCTTACTGAGCACCAGGCTCACTTTGTGGAACAACTCGTCACCTCCGGGCGTTACCAGAACGCCAGCGAAGTTCTGCGCGAAGGTTTGCGGCTGGTTGAGCGCCGGGAATCGGAAGACGAAATGCGCCTGGCGGCCTTGCGCGATGCCGCCAAGGTGGGCATTGCCGACATCGAGGCCGGCAACTTCCGCAGTTTTGGCTCGGCGGACATGTTTGGCCAGCATCTGGCCGCGCTGACTTCCGAAGTAATTGGCGCGTAGTGGCTGAAAATTCCTGGACGGTTCGCCTATCGGCTGCTGCGGAGACCGATTTCCGTCAGATTCTGCGCTGGACTGCAGATAACTTTGGTTCAGGGCAGGCGCGGGCTTATGCCGATACACTGTCATCGGCGTTGAAAGCCCTTTGTGCCGGTCCTTCCATCATTGGGGTCAAGGAGCGGCCCGAAATCGGCACCAACATCCGGACGCTTCATGTTGCGGGGAATGGACGCAAGGGGCGACATTTCATCATGTTCCGGGTCGCCAGTGATCAAGATAGCCAGGTGATTGACGTTCTGCGGCTCTTGCACGACAGCATGGACCTGGAGCGGCATATACCCCAGAACGATCCAGGCTAAACGTGGCAACGCCGTAAAACAGAAGGCCGGGAAACGCTTCCCGGCCTTCTTCATTATTGACCGCATTTTGCGGTCGACCGCGACAATCAGGCCCTTTTGTGGCCGGCCAGCCGCGTCCAGGTATCGACCACGGTATCCGGGTTCAGCGAGATGCTGCTGATGCCCTGATCCATCAGCCATTCGGCCAGATCGGGGTGGTCCGAGGGGCCCTGGCCGCAAATGCCGATGTACCTGCCGGCCTTGTTGGCGGAGGCGATGGCCATGGCGAGCAGCTGCTTGACGGCCGGGTCGCGTTCGTCGAAGAGGTTGGCAACGAGACCGGAATCGCGGTCGAGGCCGAGCGTCAGCTGGGTCAGGTCGTTGGAGCCGATCGAAAAACCGTCGAAGATCTTGAGGAAGTCGTCGGCCAGCAGCGCGTTGGACGGGATTTCGCACATCATGATGAGCTTCAGTTCGTTCTCGCCCTGCTTGAGGCCGTGCTCGGCCAGCAGGTCGACAACAGCCTGGCCTTCGCCGACGGTGCGCACGAACGGGACCATCAGCTGGACGTTGGTCAGGCCCATTTCCTCACGCACGCACTTCATGGCGCGGCATTCCATCTCGAAGCAATCGCGGAAGGATTGGGCGATGTAGCGCGAGGCGCCGCGGAAGCCGAGCATCGGGTTTTCTTCTTCCGGCTCGTAGAGTTCGCCGCCGAGCAGCTTGCGGTACTCGTTGGACTTGAAGTCGGAAAGACGCACGATGACCGGGTTCGGCCAGAAGGCGGCGGCGATGGTGGACACGCCTTCGACCAGCTTCTCGACGAAGAAGTCCTTCGGCGAAGCGTAGCCACGGGCGCGGCGTTTGATTTCGTCGCGCTTCGAGGCCGGCAGGCGCTCGACGTCGAGGATGGCCTTCGGGTGGATACCGATGACGTTGTTGATGATGAACTCGACGCGGGCGAGGCCGACGCCGGCGTTCGGCAGCTGGGCGAATTCGAAGGCCAGTTCCGGGTTGCCAACGTTCATCATGACCTTGACCGGCACCTCCGGCATGGCGGAAATGTCGCGCGAGCTGACTTCGAAGTCGAGGCGGCCGCGATAGACATGGCCGGTGTCGCCCTCGGTGCACGAAACGGTGACCTCCTCGCCCTCGGTCAGGGTATGGGTCGCGTCACCGCAACCGACGATGGCCGGGATGCCCAGTTCGCGGGCGATGATCGCCGCGTGGCAGGTGCGACCGCCACGGTTGGTGACGATGGCCGAAGCGCGCTTCATCACCGGTTCCCAGTTCGGGTCGGTCATGTCGGCGACCAGCACGTCACCCGGCTTGACCTGATCCATCTCGCGCGGGTCCTTGACGATGCGGACCGGGCCGATGCCGATCTTCTGGCCGATGGCGCGGCCGGAGGCGAGCACCTTGGAGAACTGCTTGAGCTTGAACTTCTCGATCTTGCCGGCGCCGGCCTGCGACTGCACGGTTTCCGGGCGCGCCTGCAGGATGTACAGCTTGCCGTCGATGCCGTCCTTGCCCCACTCGATGTCCATCGGGCGGCCATAGTGCTGCTCGATGATCATCGCGTAGCGGGCCAGTTCCATGACCTCTTCGTCATTGATCGAGAACTGGTGACGCAGGGATTCCTCGACTTCTTCGGTGACCACGGACTTGCCGGCGACCTTCTCGGCCGAGAAGTTCATCTTGATCATTTTGGAACCGATGTTGCGGCGGACGACGGCCTTCTTGCCGGCAGCCAGCATCGGCTTGTGCACATAGAACTCGTCCGGATTGACGGCGCCCTGCACCACCGTTTCGCCCAGCCCGTAGGACGAGGTGACGAAAACCGCATCGCGGAAGCCGGATTCGGTATCGAGGGTGAACATCACGCCGGCGGCGCCCTTGTCGGAACGCACCATGCGCTGGACGCCGGCCGACAGCGCGACGTCGGCGTGCGCGAACCATTTGTGCACGCGGTAGGAAATGGCGCGGTCGTTGTACAGCGACGCGAAGACTTCCTTGATCGCGTGCAGGATGTTTTCCAGGCCGACGATGTTCAGGAAGGTTTCCTGCTGGCCGGCAAAGGAAGCATCGGGCAGGTCTTCGGCGGTGGCCGACGAGCGCACGGCGAAGGACACGTCGGCGGCGGAATCGGCGGCCAGCCGCTGGTACTGCTCGGTGATCGCCACGGTCAACTCGGTCGGGAACGGCGTTTCGACGATCCAGCGGCGGATCTGCGCGCCACAGGCGGCGAGCGCGTTCACATCTTCGATATCCAGCGCGTCGAGCG
>JAFLDQ010000113.1 GCA_017302355.1 Dechloromonas sp. | reverse complement strand
TGAATGACCTCGGGGTTCGCGTGCCGGTCGCCAGCGACGACGAATTCGGCGGTCTGGCCAAGGGCTTCAACGAGATGGCCGAGCATCTGCAGGCTGCCTACGGCACGCTCGAGGAGCGGGTGGCGGCGAAGACGCGGAGCCTGGGCGAGCGCAACCGGGAACTCGGCATCCTTTACGAGATCACCGCCGTTCTCGGCGAACCGGTGCCGATCGAGGCGCTGTGCCAGGGCTTTCTCGGCCGCATCCGCGCGGCGCTGGGGGCCGATGCCGGCGCCGTGCGCCTCTATGCCCCCGACACCGAGAAGCTCTACCTGTTGACCCACGAAGGGCTGTCCGCCGAATTCGTCGCCCGCGAGGCGGAAATGGATTGCGGCGACTGCCTCTGCGGCGATGTCGTCGATACCGGGATGCCGGTCGCCTTCGACACGGTCAACCCGCCGCCGGGCATGAAATTGCGCACCTGCATCCGTGAAGGCTTCGCCACCGCGACGGCATTCACCGTGCAGTACGACCGGCAGCGCATCGGCGTCTTCAATCTCTACTTCCGGCAGGCGCATCGCGTCTCCACGCAGGAAATGAATCTTCTGGAAACCCTGGGCCGGCATCTTGGCGTGGCCATCGAGAACCAGCGCCTGCGCTCGCGCGAGAAGGACCTGGCGGTTTCCGAGGAGCGCAACCTGCTGGCCCAGGAGCTGCACGACTCGATCGCCCAGGGGCTGGCCTTCCTCAATATCCAGGCCCAGCTGTTGCAGGATTCGCTCAACAAACAGGATGTCGAGGAGGCGACCGGCGCCGTGGCGGAACTGCGGGCCGGCATCCAGGAAAGCTATGACAAGGTCCGCGAGTTGCTGATCCACTTCCGCACCCGGATGCACCAGACCGATCTCGATTCGGCCATCGCGGCGTCGCTTGCCAAGCTGAAGGACCAGACCGGCGTCGCGGTGAACTTTGAACGCTCGGGCAGCGGCCTTCCGCTGTTGCCCGAAAACCAGATCCAGGTCATGCACATCGTTCAGGAATGCCTGTCCAACATCCGCAAACATGCCCGCGCCGCGACCGTCAAGGTAGTCGTCAAGCGCAGCCGGGAGGGCATGCAGATCGAGGTTGCCGACGACGGCGTGGGTTTTGACCCGGAAACCGATCCGGCGGTATTGTCCGGCCACCATGTCGGACTCAAGATCATCAACGAAAGGGCGCACCGCGTGGGCGGCCAGTGCCAGGTCAAATCGGCGGCGGGGCAGGGGACGCGCGTCTCCCTGTGGCTGCCCCGGCGACAACGGGAGGCGGCATAAATGGGAGATAGGATCCGGGTCCTGATCGTCGACGATCATGCCCTCTTTCGCAGTGGCGTCAAATCGCTGCTGCAGCGGCATCAGGAATTCGAGGTGGTGGACGTGGCGGGCGACGGCCTCGAGGGCGTCAAGCGCGCCAAGTTCCTCAAGCCCGATGTCGTGCTGCTCGACCTCAACATGCCGGGAGTTCCCGGGATCGACGCCTTGCGCCTGATCGTCGAGGAGGTGCCGGAAACCCATGTCCTGATGCTGACGGTTTCCGAGGATGCGGAAGATCTCCTGGAGACCCTGCGCGTGGGCGCGGCGGGCTATCTGGTCAAGAACATCGAAACCGAAGCGCTGGTCGATGCCATCCGCCGCGCCGCCGCGGGCGAATCGGTGGTTTCACCGCAGATGACCGCCAAGCTGGTGCAGGGGGTGCGCGGCCAGGTCAAGGCCGACGCGCCGGTCCACCATCACGACAGGCTGTCGCCACGCGAGCGGGAGATCCTCGGTTGCCTGGCGCACGGCGACAGCAACAAGGAAATCGCGCGGGCCCTCGATCTGGCCGAAAGCACGGTCAAGATCCATATCCAGAACATTTTCAAGAAGCTGAACATGTCGAGCCGGGTCCAGGCCGCGCTCTATGCCGCCGAGCACGGCCTCGGCGCGCCGCCGCGCGACCGTTAGGCGCGGTCTCAGTCGGCGAGGGGCTGCGGGCAGCGCCTGCGGAAATCCTCGTAGGTGCGCACGTGGATGGCGGCGCTGGCGTGATCGCCACGGTCGACCGCCCGTTCGGCGCGATTCCTCAGCAGCCAGCGCATGTGCTCGAGGCCATCCCGCGAGCGGAGCAGGTTGCAGCCGACCAGCACGGCGACGATCGGTGGCAGGTTCTCCTCTTCGGCGATGGCGGCGACTTCCTGTTCGGTGAGGTCACACATGTCGATACAGTCCCTGAGTGCAAGCATTACGGTAGTCCTCGATTCATTCCAGATCTCTCCGACCGCGACGGGAAATCAAGGTTCCCGCCGGTTTCGCGGTTCCGCGCAAGAAATGAGCCGCCGCCGCGCGGGGAATTTCCAGCGGAAATTGCCGGAGAATCGTCGTCGACCGCGACAGGCTAGATTCTGAGCACCCCGCCGGGCAGCGGGTGGGCGAGTTGCAGGCGGCTGATCGTCGACCGCAGGTCGAGGCCGGACGCCTTCCTGAGTTGAAGGGCATTCTCGCGCATGGCTTCCAGCGTGATCTCCACGGGCTCGCCGCCGGTCGCGAAGGCGATGGTATTGCCGCTGTCGCTCGAGGGGAAGACCGCCACCCGCCCGTCGAACGCGGCTGCGAGGCGCTCGACGCTGGCGGCGAAGCCCTTGCTGCGCCCGAGCAGATTGACGGCGAGCAGGCCGCGGTCGCTCAGCCGGGCGCGGCAGGCCTGGTAGAAGGGCAGGGTGTCGAGGACGCCGGCGCGGGCGTCGGGGTCGAATCCGTCGACGAGGATGTAGTCGAAAGGGCGGTTGCCGGCCAGCATGTAGTCGGCGCCGTCGCCGATTACCAGGCTCAGGCGCGCCGGATCGTCCGGCAGGCGGAAATACTGGCGGGCGATGAACTCGACCCGCGGGTTGATCTCGACGACCGTGCTCCGGCACTCCGGCAGGTTGCGATAGATGAACTTGGCCAGCGAGCCGGCGCCCAGCCCGACGAGGAGGGCGCTGCCCGGCCAGCCGGTCTCCTCGCGCAGCAACAGCCCGGCCATCATCTCGCGCGTGTAGGCGAGTTCGAGCGACCACGGCCGGGCAATGCGCATCGCGCCCTGCACCCAGTCCGAGCCGAAGTGCAGGTAACGCACGCCGGCCTCCTCGCTGATATCGACCGAATGTTGCGGCGGCTCCTTGCGGCGCTTCACGCCGCGGTTGTCCTGAACGCCATCGGCCAGGGCCTTCCCGGCGTCAGGCCGGCGCGGCATTCGTGCTTCCTGATTTCCTGCGGCGCCCCGACCGGCATGTCCTTTCCATCAAGACGGGCGCTTGCCGCTGGTCTTGGAGGCAGGTTCGGCGTAGCGGGCATCGAGTTCGGCGAACACGTCCCCGGCGGCAATCGCCGGGGCGCTGTCGATGCCTTCCTGAATCGCCGCGCGCACATCGGCGTTCAGGCGTTGCAGGATGAGCGCATAAACATGAGGGGGCAGAAGGTAGGCGGCAGGCCGGTTGTGGTTGAGTACGGCCACGGGTTCCGACCCGGCCTGTTCAAGGACGGCGGACGGACTGCGTTTGAGTTCGGTAATGCTGACCGAGCGGGATGCGAGAACCCGTTCCATGGCGCGCCTCATATTCAAACCAAATTTGGTGCCTTATTCTGGTCGATTCATGGTGCGAAGACAAGCAAGGCGAGCTGTTGGGCAGCCATCGACTGCTCGCGCGCCAGGCGCCGGAAAAAGGCGCGAAAGCCGAAAGCGCCCAAAGCGAAACCGTAGGGTGAACGCATGCCCGGACGGTGGTGGCGCCGTGCCCGCCAGGCAAGCGCTGGTCCATTCAAAATGTGTCATTCCGGCGCCGGCCGGAATCCGGAAATAGCAACGAACCGGACCCCGGCCTGCGCCGGGGTGACGACTGGTTCAGCCTTCCCCTATCCGCCATGCGCCGCCCTGACGAAGGCGATGCCCCAGTAGTTGTAGGTGAGAGGCCGTGGTCCGGGCAGGTACATCGTCTTCAGGTCGGGGCAGGCGAACCCGGCTTCTTCCAGCAGGGACGCGATGTCGCGGTCGAGATGACAGCCGCCGGCGACCTTCTTCCACCACGGCGTGAGGCGTTCCTGCCAGCGCCGCACGCCGGCGTCGGGGGCGCGTCCGTGTTCGCAGAAGATCAACTGGCCGCCGGGAACGAGGACGCGCCGCATTTCCTTCAGGGCGGCCAGCGGGTCGGGGATCGAGCACAGCGTGTAGGTGACGATGACCGTGTCGAAGCTGGCGTCGGCGCGCGGAATGCGCTCGGCGGAAAGCCCGACCAGATCGACCTCGAGGCCGGCCCTGCGGATGCGCTTCTTGGCCAGCGTGTGCATCTCCAGCGCCGGGTCGAGCCCGGTGAGCGACCGGATTCGGGATTTGTCGTAATGGCGCATGTTGAGGCCGGTGCCGATGCCGATCTCCAGCACCCGGCCATGCGCCAGCGGCACGACCTTCTCGCGCTGTCGGCGCACCGTCCCATGGCTGCACGCCGAATCGATCAGCCAGGGCAGCAGCGTCCGCTCATACCAGTTGGGCTTCATTTCGGATCAGGCTGTGGCCAAGTGATCATTTTCCGGCTGCGCGTGCAGCTTGATCCTCAATGCCTTGATGACCTTGAGGATCGTCGAGAATTCCGGATTGCCGGCAGGCGATAGCGCCTTGTACAGGCCTTCGCGGCTGATTCCCGTTTCGCGGGCCAGTTGGGTCATGCCCCGCGCTCTGGCGATGTCGTTCAAGGCGGCGCGAACCACGCTGCCGTCGCCGGGGTCTTCCTCCAGGCAGGCATCGAGGTACATGGCCATGTCTTCGTCGCTCTGGAGGTGGTCGACGGGGTCAAAGCGGGTGAATTTCTCGGTCATGGCTTCCACTCCTTGGCAATCTCTATGGCGCGTTTGATGTCGGCATCCTGTGTGCTCTTGTCGCCACCGGCCAGCAGAACCACGATTACCGGGCCGCTCCGGATGAAATAGAGACGGTAGCCGGGGCCATGGTCAATCCGCATTTCGCTGATGCCTTCCCGGACTGGCTTGGCGTCGCCGAAGCTGCCGGTCTCGGTCAGTCGCCGAATCCGGGCATTGATCCGCATTACGGCAACGCGGTCCTTCAGCCTGCCCAGCCAGCGCGCGAAAGTTTCACTTATGGATGACCTCCATCATGGCTGAATTGTAATCCATGGATTACGGTTCTTCAAGCCATGAAGAGCCCGCCTCGGGGCGGGCGTTTACGCGGGGTTACCGACTTTGTCGAACTCGGCCGGAAAATTCCTGGTACCCCCAGGTGGAATCGAACCACCAATTCGCCCTTAGGAGGGGCGTGTTATGTCCATTTAACTATGGAGGCCGCGCATGCGTCCGGGACGGACGCCATCGGCAAGGTGCGTATTGTAACGGTGCACGGGCAGGTTCGGATAGGTGCCGCGTGGCCGGCGCATCTTGAGGCGAATGCGTCGCGCGCGGCGCCAAGCGGATAGAATGGCGCCTCCCAGGCTTGGCGCTGCGGTCGGGCGCTGTCTTCACCATTCGGATGCCTTATCTCAAACTCTCCGACGCCAGTATCGCGTATGGTCACGTTCCGCTGCTCGATCATGCGGATTTTCTGCTCGACCCGGGCGAGCGCGTCGCGCTGATCGGCCGCAACGGGACCGGCAAGTCCTCCATGCTGGCGGCGCTGGCGACCGGGCCGGGAAGCGGCAGGCTGGACGACGGCGAAGTCTGGGTGCAGCCGGGAATTCGCGTCGGCTACGTGCCGCAGGAACCGCCCTTCGATCCGCGGTCGACGGTGTTCGAGACAGTGATATCGGGGATGGGCGAGGCGTCCCGGCTGCTTGCCGCGTATCACGAGGTGTCGCAGCGGATGGCCGAAGGCGGGGGCGATCACGATGCGCTGCTGGCGCGGATGGAAGCCCTGCAGCACGAACTGGAGGCTTGCGGCGCGTGGACCTACGAGGCGCAGGCGGAGAAGGTCATCGATCGCTTCGGTCTCGACCCGGACGCCAGTGTCGGCAGCCTTTCCGGCGGCCAGAAGAAGCGCCTGGCGCTGGCCCGGGCGCTGGCCGTCACGCCGGAGGTGCTGCTCCTCGACGAGCCGACCAACCACCTCGACATCGCCGCCATCGAATGGCTGGAGAGCATGCTGATCGAGAGCGGTGTCACGCTGCTCTTCATCACCCATGACCGCTCCTTCCTCGAACGCGTGTGCACGCGCATCGTCGAACTCGATCGCGGCAAGCTGGCCAGCTTTCCCGGCAGTTTCAGCGACTATCAGCGGCGCAAGGAGTTGCTGCTGCACGAGGAGGCGCTGGCCAACGCGCGCGCCGACAAGCTGCTCAAGGAAGAGGAGATCTGGATCCGCAAGGGTGTCGAGGCGCGGCGGACGCGGGCGGTGTTCCGGGTGCAGCGGCTCGACAAGCTGCGCGCCGAACGCCAGGCGCGGCGCGAACGCCTGGGCAAGGTCAATCTGCAGCTCGACGCCGGCGAACGCAGCGGCAAGCTGGTCGCCGAACTGGAGCATGTCGGCAAGTCCTTCGGTCAACTGCCGGTCGTGCGCGATTTTTCGGCGCGCATCCAGCGCGGCGACAAGATCGGCGTGATCGGCCCCAATGGCGCCGGCAAGACGACGCTGCTGCGCCTGATTCTCGGCGAACTGAAGCCGGATACCGGCGTCGTCCGGCTGGGAACGAAGATCGATGTCGCCTATTTCGACCAGTTCCGCACCCAGCTCGATCCGGATTCGTCGCTGGTCGACGTCATCTCGCCCGGTTCCGACTTCGTCGAATTCGGCGGTGCGCGCAAGCACGTGATCGGCTACCTCGAGGACTTCCTGTTCCGGCCCGAGCGGGCAAGATCGCCCGTCAGTTCGCTGTCCGGCGGCGAGCGCAACCGCCTGCTGCTGGCCCGGCTGTTTGCCAGGCCGGCCAACGTGCTGGTTCTCGACGAGCCGACCAACGACCTCGACATCGAAACGCTGGAACTGCTCGAGGAACTGCTCGCCAACTACGACGGCACGCTGTTCCTGGTCAGCCACGACCGGACTTTCCTCGACAACGTGGTGACCCAGACCATCGCCGCCGAAGGCGGCGGCTGCTGGAAGGAATATGCCGGCGGCTACAGCGACTGGGCGGCCTGCCAGGCGAGCGTGGCCCGGGAGGCGGCGCGGCAGAAGACCGAGACCAGGCAGGTCAAGGCTCCCGAGCCGGCCAAAGCCAGGGGCGACAAGCTGTCGTGGAAGGAACAGCGCGAACTCGAGGCTCTGCCCGCAAGGATCGCCGCACTGGAAGGCGAACAGGGCGATCTGACCCGGCGTATCGGGGACGCGTCGATCTACCAGAGCGATCCGCAGGCGGCGCAGAAGGCGGCCGAGCGGCTGGCGGTCATCGACGATGAACTGATGGCGCTGCTCGAGCGCTGGGAAGCGCTCGAAGCGCGTGCCGGGAACGCCGCCTGAGCCGCGTGTTCGAGACCGCACCGGGTACTCTTTCCCATGCACAAACGAGCTTGGTGATCGCCACCTCGCCGCTGGCCATCGATTCCTCGGCGGCGTGCGATAATGCCCGCCACCCTGTCCTTTCCTTCCCGCCATGCGCTACGCCATCATTCCCGTCACTCCCTTCGAGCAGAACTGCACCATCTTCTGGTGCGAGAAGACCCGCCAGGCGGCGGTCATCGACCCGGGCGGCGAGATCGAGCGCGTCCTCGACTTCCTCGACCAGGAGAAGTTGACGCTGGCGAAGATACTCGTCACCCACGGCCATGTCGACCATGCCGGCGGGGTCGCCGCGCTGGCCGCGCGCACCGGCGCGCCGATCGAGGGGCCGCAGGAGGAAGACCGCTTCTGGATCCAGAGCATGCCCCAGCAAAGCAGGATGTTCGGCGTGGCTAGCGCGCTCAGCTTCGAGCCGGACCGCTGGCTGCACGCCGGCGACAAGGTCGGCTTCGGCGAAATCCAACTCGACGTCCTGCATTGTCCGGGCCACACGCCGGGGCATGTCGTCTTCTTCCATGAGCCGAGCCGGCTGGCGCAGGTCGGCGACGTGCTGTTCCAGGGGTCGATCGGCCGCACCGACTTTCCGCGCGGCGACTACGACACGCTGATCCGCTCGATCAAGGAGCGCCTGTTCCCGCTCGGCGACGATGTCGAATTCATCTGCGGGCATGGCCCGATGTCCACACTGGGTGAAGAGCGGCGCCATAACCCCTTCCTGAGCGGCAGATACGGCTGATTCCGTTACCGGAGCAACCGTGACCTTGTTGACTTCACCTTGTCGTGCGGGTTGCACGGTCCGCGGCTCGTCCTCGCGCCACGATGGCTCCGGAAACGGAATGCTTGCGGACTTCCGGCTGCTGCGGTCGACAGCATTTTGCGGCCGGTTTTCGCGGCGGCGGCGATGATCCCTTCCTACTGGCAGCAGGCCGCGCGCGAGCTGGCAGCCGCCGACGAGCGCATGGGCGAACTGGTCGAACGCTACGCCGGCGCCGGCCTCGTCTCGCGCGGCGACCCGTTCGCCACGCTGGCGCGCTCGATCGTCGGGCAACAGATCTCGGTGAAGGCGGCGGATGCGGTGTGGGGGCGGTTTGTCGCGGCGCTTGCCGATGTCTCACCGCGCGCCGTTCTCGCGGCCGGAGAAGAGGGTCTTGCCGGTTGCGGCCTGTCGCGGCGCAAGAGCGAGTACGTGCGCGATCTGGCGGCGCATTTTGTCGCCGGGCGACTCGATCCGTCCGCCTGGGCCGCGCTCGATGACGAGGCGCTGATCGCCGCGCTCACCGGCGTGCGCGGCATCGGCCGGTGGACGGCCGAGATGTTCCTGATCTTCAACCAGTTGCGTCCGGATGTTTTTCCGCTCGACGACCTCGGCCTGCAGCGGGCGATTTTCGAGCGTTACTTCGCCGGCGCCAGGCAGCCGCGTCAGGCCATTGCCGAATTTGGCGAACGCTGGCGTCCCTGGCGCTCGGTCGCGACCTGGCACCTGTGGCGCAGCCTCGACCCGTTGCCGGTCGAGTATTGAGCGGGGCGTTTCGGGCTTTGGGTTAGAATACGCGCCAATCCAGCAACCGGGCTGTCCATGAAAACGACCTTTCTCGACTTCGAACAGTCGATCGCCGACCTCGAATCCAAGATCGAGGAGTTGCGCTTCGTTCAGGACGATTCCGCCGTGGACATCGCCGAAGAAATCGAGCGGCTCGAGAAGAAGAGCGCCCAGCTGACCAGGGACATCTATGCCAAGCTTTCGCCATGGCAGATTTCCCAGGTGGCGCGCCACCCGCAGCGCCCCTACACGCTGGATTACCTGGCGCTGATCTTCACCGATTTCGAGGAACTGCACGGCGACCGCGCCTTTGCCGACGACCATGCGATCGTCGGCGGACTGGCCCGTTTCAACGGCCAGCCGGTGATGGTGATCGGCCATCAGAAGGGTCGCGACACCAAGGAGAAGATCCACCGCAATTTCGGCATGCCGCGTCCCGAAGGCTATCGCAAGGCGCTGCGCCTGATGAACCTTGCCGAGAAATTCGGCCTGCCGGTGCTGACCTTCGTCGACACGCCCGGCGCCTATCCCGGCATCGATGCCGAGGAGCGCGGCCAGTCCGAGGCGATCGGCCGCAATCTCTACGTCATGGCCGGGCTCAAGGTGCCGGTCATCGTCACCATCATCGGCGAGGGCGGCTCCGGCGGCGCGCTGGCGATCGCCGTCGGCGACGTCCTGCAGATGCTGCAGTATTCGACCTACTCGGTGATCTCGCCGGAAGGCTGCGCCTCGATTCTCTGGAAGAGCGCCGACAAGGCGCCCGAGGCGGCGGAGACCATGGGCATCACCGCACAGCGCCTGAAGACGCTGGGACTGGTCGACCGGATCGTCAGCGAACCGCTCGGCGGCGCGCATCGCGACCACGTGGCGATGGCGCAAACCCTGAAGAAGGCGCTGCAGGATGCGCTGGCCAACGTCTCCGCGCTGGCGACCACGGAACTGCTTGCCAGGCGCTACGAGCGGCTGATGAGCTATGGCCGCTTCAAGGAACAGCCCGCGAAGTAGCCTCGCGGCCCGGATTGCCGCATTTCTCGCGGCCCGCGGCGCGCCGGATGCCGACCTGTGCGTCGGCCTTTCCGGCGGTTGCGATTCGGTCGTCCTTCTGCATGTCGTGGCCAACCTTGACCTGGGCCGGCGGGTGCGGGCCGTGCACGTCCATCATGGCCTTTCGGCGAACGCCGATCGCTGGGCCGCTTTCTGTACCGGCTATTGCCGGGATCTCGGCATCGACCTGCTGGTCGAACGCGTCACGGTCGACCGGCGCAGTGGCCACGGACTCGAAGCGGCGGCGCGCGAGGCGCGCTACCGGGCCTTTGCGCAGGCGGCCGGAGAATGGCTCCTGCTCGGGCATCATCGCGGCGACCAGGCGGAAACCCTGCTCTTCAACCTGCTGCGCGGGACCGGGGTGGCCGGGGCCGCCGCCATTCCCGCCGAACGGCGCGGGCAGCCGCCGCGCATCCTGCGTCCCCTGCTCGACGTTCCACGCACCGACATCGAAGCCTATGCGCGACATCACCGCCTCGACTGGGTCGACGACGAAAGCAACCGTGATACCGGGCTGTCGCGCAATTTCCTGCGCCATCAGGTGTTGACCGCGCTGGCCGCGCGCTTCCCCGCCGCCGAACGGAATCTGGCACGGGCGGCAGGGCGCTTTGCCGAAGCCGATGCCCTGCTCGGCGAACTGGCGCTCGGCGACTGGCAGGCGGCCGCCGACGGAGAAGCCCTGAAGCTGGCGAAGTTGCGCGGGATGTCCGTGCCGCGCCTGAAGAACCTGCTGCGCTTCCGGCTGCGCGAGTTGGGTTGGCGCGCTCCCGCCGCGGCCCGCCTCGAGGAATTTGCCCGGCAACTCCGGAGCGCCGGCGCCGACCGTCATCCGGCGCTCGATCTCGCCGAGGGCAGCATGGTCGCCGGTCGCGGCCTCTTGCGCTGGGTCGCCCGCAGGTAACAATCTGTTACCAAGCGCCTTTCCGCCACCGGGGCCCTTCAGTTACAATCCCCAAGTTATCTTCTTGCCGAACCTCAGACCATGATTACCGGATCCATTGTCGCCATTGTCACACCCATGCACGAGGATGGCAGCCTCGACCTGAATTCCCTGCACAATCTGATCGATCTCCACGTGCGCGAGGGGACCGATGGCATCGTCGTCGTGGGCACCACCGGCGAGTCGCCGACCGTCGATGTCGCCGAGCACTGCGAACTGATCCGGGTCACGG
>JAFLDQ010000112.1 GCA_017302355.1 Dechloromonas sp. | reverse complement strand
AACCACCCGACCCTCTTTTCCGGTCTGGCGACGGCCTCGGGAGCGCTGCTCCCATGGCGCTCCCAGCCGACATGGAGCATATTGATCATGAATCCGTCGCGCCACCCGACAACGAACGGAGGCTTTTTTCGCCTGGTTCGGACATTTGCACCCCCCTTGTAATCGGTCGAAAGCCTAAACCTCGATGGTCTGGCTGTCCAGAGGCAGGCCGGCGGCTTCGCGCGCGGGCACGCGCCGGGCCGCTCGCGCGGTCCCTCAGGCCGGCCGGCATTCATTGACCAGCGGCTTGTTCGTCTTGCCGTCGAGGAGCATGCCCTTCCAGGGCAGGTCGATCCACACCAGTCCGCTGGCGCTGTCCTCGAAGCGGGGAAGTCCCGAATACGAGGGGTCGCGCTCGAGCCGGTAGCGGTTGCCATTCCAGACGATCGTGATGCGGCGGTTCACCCGGTCGCGGATTTCCCGCTCGACCTGGATGCGTACCTTGTGCTCGCAGTGGTAGGCGCCGTTGGCAAGCTTCAGTTCGAGCTGGGGATTCTGCGCGGATGGCGGCGCCTTGGGCGCGCTCTCGCAGGCCGCCAGGGCAAGGGAGAACACGACCAGCGCCAGCACGGGAGAATGAGTCATCGGAAATTGCCCTCGCCACAGGAATGTTGCCGATTCTAACGCGACCACGCGACGTCGCGCGACTGCCCGGACACTTCCGATCACGCGCTCACAGCCCCAGGAAGTCCCTGATCTTGCCCAGGATGCCCGCTTTTGGCTGCGGGCCCGGATGGTCGCCGGAGGCGCCGATGAACTGGTTCCTGAAACTGTCCATCTCGGCTTCGCGGCGGGCGAGGATTTCGGCGATGGCCTCGGCGATTTCCGGCCGGGAACGGATGATCTCCTCGACGGTGGCGCGGTCGAGGCGGTAACAGACGACATCGGTGCTGGCGACGATCGTGGCGCGGCGAAGCTCGCCGGTCAGCACCCCCTTCTCGCCGAAGGTGCCGCCGGCCTGGATCGTGCGGAAGAGCTGCCGCGGTTGTTCGGGAAACTCCATCCACACTTCGGCTTCGCCGTCCGCCAGCAGATAGAGCCAGTGCGGTGCGTCGCCCTGATGGAAGATGACGTCGCCGCAAGCGAATGGCGCGTAGACCATGCGCTCGCTGATGGTTCGCAGCTCCTCCTCCTGCAGGCTGGAAAACAGCTCCAGCTTGTGCAGGTCGGCGATGCGGCGGTCGACTTCGCGGCGCTGCAGCGACTTGCGATACGCTTCGTTTTCCTTGGTGATGTGCAATGAGTGTTCCGGCACCGCCAATTCCATCCGCGCGCGTTGCAGCGCCGCCAGGACATGCACGCGCACCGCCGAATCCGTCGGGTCGTCCGGCTGCGGATCGAGCATCCAGTAGCGCAGCGCATAGCGCCCGTAGCCCTGCCCGAACTCCATCAGCACGCAGGTCGGGGCGGGCTCCCGCGCGACGTTGGGGATGTCGGCGGTGCGGATCGCCTTCTCCACCTTCTGGATCACCAGCGTCGGCGGCGAGTCGTAGGTGATGTTGAACCAGATCCAGCGCCGCCACGGCCAGTTGGGAATGTCGGCGCGGCCGAAGACGGTGAACCTGCCGCGCATCAACTGGCTGTTGGGAACGACCACGACGTCGCCGTTGCGCGTGCGGATCGTCGTCTGCCGCCAGCGAATCTGCGCCACCCGCCCGGTGAGATCGTCGATCTTGACCCAGTCGCCGGTGCGCAGCGAGTTGTCGAGCTGCAGCGCGACGCCCGACAGGATGTTGCCCAGGGTATCCTGCATCGCGAATGCCAGCACCGCCGTGATCACCGCCGAAGTAGTCAGCAGGCTCGACGGGTCGAGTCCGACGATGTGCAGCCGCCCGAGGATGAAGGCGGCGTAGACGACGAGAACGATGACGTCCTCGGCGATGCGCGCGACGACGATGCCGAAGCGCTGCAGGATGACGCGGAAGACGAAGATCGCCACCAGGCGGCACACCGCCATTCCCGAACCGATGACGAAGAACTCGTGGATCATTACCGCGAAACGCGAATAGTCGAGCGCCTCGAACACGGCGCCAACGAACTGGCCGACCAGGCAGAGAACGAACACCACCGTCGTCCTGGCCACCCGCTGCCGCTCCTTGGGCAGCAGCCGCAACGACAGCAGCGCGAAGAAGGCGACGGCGCCGATGACGTACTTGGTCTCGGGCAGCCAGAAAAAGGTCCAGATCCTGTGCATCGCTGCTTCCATCGCCACCCCTCCCCGAATCAGCGCCCAGCGCCGGAAGGCTCCGGCGGGCCGCGAACCCCATCTCGTTCCCGTCCGCACGGAGGCGCCGACCGCCGCACGGACACGGATCCCGATCCTTCGCCGGGCAGTATCGGGGGGCGGACAGGTGCAGTCAATCGGCAATCTCGTCGCTTTCGGCGCGCCCCGGACGATCCACATCCGGAATCACACCCGGGCCGTCTGCCGCAGCCGCTGGAAATCGACGGAGACGAACCCGAAGCGCGTCTCGGTCGACGGCGAAAAGATGCTGATTTCCGTGACGCCGAACGTGCTGACTCCAGAAATCTCCGGGTAGGCCGGGATTTGGCGAAGCGCGCAGGTTCCCCCCGTGCCGGCGCGAATGGGGCAAAATGATCACGCCACGGGTGCCTGCAAAACAGGTGTGAACGTGCGCATCACTCGCCAGCGCATGGCCGGAAGAATCGCCCGACACAATAGTACGGACATAGCAGCCGGAGTAACGGCCAGCCGCCCGTGGCCTTTCGCTTCATGCCGGGTATTCGGCTCTTGCCGGACCGATCTTTCAGCGAAAGCACACGAGAAGATCGCCAAAATGCTCAATGCGGATTTCTTCTTCGCCCATTCCTACGCGTCTTGGGAACGGTGGCCAACGAGAACATGAACGGCCTGATTCGGGAGTTCTTCCCGAAGAAGATGCGCTTCGATTCCATCACAAAGAGGGAGGTCGCACTTGCCATGCACCGACTGAATCAGCGACCCCGAAAATGCCTCGGTTTCCGAACCCCACACGAGGTGTTCATGGAACAACCACACTTTCGTCTTGAAGCCGTTGCACTTCAGAGTTGAATCCGCCTTCCTAAAGATCGAGGCCGTGTTTCCCGCAAAGGCGAGATGAACCCAGAAAAAACCCCGGCCGCGGCCGGGGTCCACTCGCAAGACAAAGCCTATTTCTTCTCCTCCGGCTTGCCACCGCTCGACATCGACAGCATCCCTTCGTTCTGCTGCCCGATATGCTGGTCGATCGGCGGCAACTGGTGAGCGATGCCCTTGTGGCAGTCGATGCAGGTCTTGCCTTCGGCAAATCCCTTCGTGTGCATCTTGGCGGCACGGGTACCCTGTTCGGTGAAATCCATGTAGTCGTAACGGTGGCAGTTGCGGCACTCCCGGGAATCGGTGGCCTTCATCCGGTCCCACTCGTGCTGCGCCAAGACGGGACGCCTGGCGTTGAACTTCTCGGGCGTATCGACACTGCCGAGCAGCTTGTGCCAGACCTCGTTGGACGCCTGGATCTTGCGCACCATCTTCGGTCCCCATTCCTTGGGCACGTGGCAATCGGGGCAGGTCGCCCGGACACCGGTACGGTTCGTGTAATGCACCGTGTTCTGGTATTCCTTGAAGACGTTCTCCTTCATTTCATGGCAGGAAATGCAGAACGCCTCCTTGTTGGTCTCCTCGAGCGCCCAGTTGAAGCCGCCCCAGAAGACGATGCCGGCAACAAACAACAGGATTACCGTCGCCACGCCGATACGCTTTACCCAGGCGGGCACAAATTTTTCGAGACTCATCATTCCCCCCTTGCGGCAGCCGGTTTGTAGATGTTTTCGACCAGCGGCTTGGCATCGAACTGCGGCACGTGGCACTGCAGGCAGAAATAGCGGCGCGGCGAAATATTGGGGTGCTTCTTGTCTTCGCGGTCAAGGTAATGCGACTTGGCCACCAGGGTCGCACCGGTTTCCTCGGCGCGCTCCTTCGAGTGGCAGTCCATGCACTTGTTGAAGTTCTGCGTGATGTTGTAGCCCTTGACGGTGTGCGGAATCAGCGGCGGCTGCTTCTGGAAGTTGCGCGGAATGAGGTCCTGGTCCCTTTCCGTACGGAACATAATGTCGTTCTTCGACAGTTGCTCGATCGGCACGTCCCCGCGCAACGACTCCATTTTCTGCTGCGCACCGGCGCCGCCCACTCCCGACAGGAGCAGCGCTGCCGCCAGGCCCAGAGCAGGGATGAATCTCATGTTTTTACCCTCCAGTTGACGGCCGGTCGTCCTTCCGGCCGCATTTCATCGTGACGATTCCGGCAATCAGGCGCGAACGACCTTGACCGCACACTTCTTGTAGTCGGTTTCCTTGGAAATCGGGCAGGTCGCGTCCAGCGTCAGCTTGTTGACCAGGCGGCCGGCATCGAAGAACGGGATGAAGACCAGGCCGCGCGGCGGCTTGTTGCGACCCCGGGTTTCGACGCGCAGCACGACTTCGCCGCGCCGCGATGCCACCTTGACCTCCATGCCGCGCTGCAGACCGCGCGCCTTGGCGTCATCCGGGTTCATGAAGACCACGGCATCGGGGAAGGACTTGTAGAGTTCGGGCACGCGGCGGGTCATCGTTCCGGTATGCCAATGCTCGAGGATCCGGCCAGTGCACAGCCACATGTCGAATTCCTTGTCCGGCGATTCGGCGGCGGGCTGGTACGGCAGCGCGAAAATCACCGCCTTGCGGTCCTTGTGACCGTAGAACGCAACGCCCTCCCCCTTCTTGACATAGGGATCGAAGCCCTCGCGGAAGCGCCACAGCGTCTCCTTGCCATCGACCACCGGCCAGCGCAGACCGCGCGTCTGATGGTAGGTGTCGAACGGCGCCAGGTCGTGTGCCCTGCCGCGACCGAACGGCGCGTACTCCTCGAAAAGCCCCTTCTGGACATAGAAGCCGAAATACTTCGACTCGTCGTTGTCGAACCCGGCGGCGGTTTCGCCGACCTTGTACTTGTCCGCGACGCCATTGGCGAACAGGACATCGTAGAGGGTCTTGCCCTTGAGCTTCGGCGCCTTGGCGACCAGGTCGGCCGGCCAGACTTCCTCGACCTTGAAACGCTTGGAAAACTCCATCATCTGCCAGAGGTCGGAACGCGAATCGCCCGGCGCCTTGACCTGCTGCCGCCAGAACTGCGTGCGCCGCTCGGCGTTGCCGTAGGCGCCTTCCTTCTCGACCCACATCGCGGTCGGCAGAACGAGATCGGCAGCCGTCGCCGAAACCGTCGGATAGGGATCGGAGACGACAATGAAGTTCTCCGGCTTGCGCCAGCCCGGGAACAGTTCCTCGTTGATGTTCGGACCGGCCTGCATGTTGTTGTTGCATTGCTGCCAGTAGAAATTGACCTTGCCGTCCTTCAATGCGCGCGCCATTGCCACTGCATGCAGTCCCGGCTTGTCGGGAATCGTGCCCTCGGGCAGCCCCCACAATTGCTCGGCGATCTTGCGGTGCTCCGGATTGCTGACCACCATGTCGGCGGGCAGGCGGTGGGAAAAGGTGCCGACTTCCCGTGCCGTGCCGCAGGCCGACGGCTGGCCGGTCAGCGAGAACGGGCTGTTGCCCGGCTCGGAAATCTTGCCGACCAGCAGGTGCACGTTATAGATCATGTTGTTGACCCAGGTGCCGCGCGTATGCTGGTTGAAGCCCATGGTCCAGAACGAGGTCACCTTGATCTTGGGGTCGGCATACAGTTCGGCGAGGGCGTTCAGATCCTTGACCGGAACACCGGAGAGCTTGGAAACCTTCTCCGCGGTATATTCGGAAACGAACTTCTTGAACTCGTCGAAGGTGATCGGCTCGGACTTGCCGGTATCGCCCTTCGGCTTGCCTTCGGCGTCCGGGTAGCCGTTGCTCGTCGCGTCCTTCTCCAGGGCGTGGTTCGGGCGCAGGCCGTAGCCGATGTCGGTGACACTCTTCTTGAAATTGACGTGCTTGGCGACAAAGTCCTGATTGACCTTGCCCTTCTCGATGAGGTAGTGGCAGATGAAGTTGAGGATCGCCAGGTCGGTCTGCGGCGTGAAGATCATCGGGATGTCGGCCAGCTCGTATGAGCGATGTTCGAAGGTCGACAGTACGGCCACCTTGACATTCTTGTTCGAGAGCTTGCGGTCGGTGACGCGCGTCCACAGGATCGGGTGGTTCTCGGCCATGTTCGAGCCCCACAGAACGAAGGCGTCGGCATGCTCGATGTCGTCATAGCAGCCCATCGGCTCGTCGATGCCGAAGGTGCGCATGAAGCCGGCGACGGCCGAGGCCATGCAGTGGCGGGCATTGGGGTCGATGTTGTTGGTGCGGAAGCCGGCCTTCATCAGCTTGGCGGCGGCAATCCCGTCCCACACGGCCCACTGCCCCGAGCCGAACATCGCCAGCCCGTTCGGCCCCTTGGCCTTCATCGTCGCCCTGGCCTTTTCCTCCATGATGTCGAAGGCCTGTTTCCACGTGATCGGCGTAAACTCGCCGTTCTTGTCGAACTTGCCGTCCTTCATCCGCAGCATCGGCGTCTTGACACGGTCGGCGCCGTACATGATCTTCGACAGGAAGTAGCCCTTGATGCAGTTCAGCCCGCGATTGACCGGCGCTTCGGGGTCGCCCTGGGTCGCCACCACGCGACCGTCCTGGGTGCCGACCAGCACGCCACACCCGGTACCGCAAAAGCGGCACGGCGCCTTGTCCCAGCGGATCTCATCCTTCTGGGCCGCGGCCACGGCGCTGGCGCCGGGCAGGCCGGCCACCGAAACCGCCGCCGCCACTGCGTTCGCCTTGATGAAATCCCGTCGATTGAGTTTCACGCCTGCACCTCCTCGGTATCTGACTCTTCGTCGCAATATTGATAAACCATGGCCACCGCTGCGACGCCGGGGACACCATGAAGATCCACGTAGCACTTTGTGGCCGATTCCGTATCGTCACCCTCGATCGTGACGACGACCTTGCCTTCCGGGCTGCGCGCGTGAATCTCCACTCCCGGCATTGCCGACAATGTGGCACAAGCCTCGTCGAGACGCGCCGGAACGACATGCACGATAGCACTTGATATGTTCATCGAGTTCAACTCTCCTGCTCCACGCACCGCCCGTGGCGGGCGTCGCACCATCGGAGATGATCGTTCATAGCCGGCGCCCAATCCATTGACCTGAGTCAACTCTTTCCTGCTTTGATGGTTTGCTAATACCATCGTGCGACCACATCTAGTTCTTTGGAACCATGCCGGCGCCCATAGGTGATGGCTATGGAACCCATTCTCCAATCCAATTGGCCCAATCGCCCGGCGCGGACTATCATTCATCTGTTGTCCTCATCAACCAAGGAGAAAACCCCATGTCGCTCATCAACACCCAGGTTCAGCCGTTCAAGGCCCAGGCCTTCCACAATGGCAAGTTCGTCGAAGTCAGCGAAGCCAGCCTCAAGGGCAAGTGGTCCGTCGTGATCTTCATGCCGGCCGCCTTCACCTTCAACTGCCCGACCGAAGTCGAGGATGCTGCCGAGCACTACGCCGAATTCCAGAAGGCCGGCGCCGAGGTCTATATCGTCACTACCGACACGCACTTCTCGCACAAGGTCTGGCACGAAACCTCGCCGGCGGTCGGCAAGGCCCGCTTTCCGCTGGTTGGCGATCCGACCCACGCCCTGACCAACGCCTTCGGGGTGCACATCCCGGAAGCTGGCCTGGCGCTGCGCGGCACCTTCGTCATCAACCCCGATGGCGTCATCAAGACCATGGAAGTCCATGACAACGCAATCGCCCGCGACGTGACGGAGACCTTGCGCAAGCTGAAGGCCGCCCAGTACGTCGCCAGCCACCCGAACGAAGTCTGCCCGGCCAAGTGGAAGGAAGGCGAGAAGACCCTGGCACCTTCGCTCGACCTGGTCGGCAAGATCTGAGTCTTGACGCAACACCGCCAATCCGCTCCCGGTTCGGGAGCGGCGCGGATTTCAGCGCAAAGGGGCCGGAAAGCCCCTTTTCAGTGAAATCCTAAAAAAGGGAGAACAGCATGCTCGACGCAAACATCAAGACCCAACTCGCGGCTTATCTCGAAAAGCTGCGGACTCCGATCGAACTCGTCGCCTCGCTCGACGACAGCGCCGCGGCGCGGGAGATGCACAGCCTGCTGGGCGATATCGCCAGCCTGTCGGACAAGGTCAGCGTGCGCGAGAACGGCGACGCCGCGCGGCGCCCCTCCTTCGCCATCGGCCGTCCCGGCGAGGTGGCGCGCATCACCTTCGCCGGCCTGCCGATGGGCCACGAATTCACCTCGCTGATCCTCGCCCTGCTACAGACCGGCGGCCACCCGCCCAAGGTCGACGCCGAGGTGATCGAAGAGATCAAGGCGCTGCCCGGCGAATTCCGGTTCGAAACCTACATTTCGCTGTCCTGCCACAACTGCCCGGATGTCGTGCAGGCGCTCAACCTGATGGCCGTGCTCAGCCCGGGCGTCACCCACACCATGATCGACGGCGCGCTGTTCCAGGAGGAGGTCGAGCGCCTCCAGATCATGGCCGTGCCGACCGTCTTCCTGAATGGCGCGGAGTTCGGCGCCGGACGGATGAGCATCGAGGAGATCGTCGGCAAGCTCGACAGCGGCGCCGCCGCGCGCGACGCCGCGAAGCTGGGCGCCAAGGACGCTTTCGACGTGCTCGTCGTCGGCGGCGGTCCGGCCGGCGCTTCGGCCGCCATCTACGCGGCGCGCAAGGGCATCCGCACCGGCCTGCTGGCCGAGCGTTTCGGCGGCCAGGTGATGGATACGCTGGCCATCGAGAACTTCATCTCGGTCAAGGAAACCGACGGTCCCAAGCTGGTCGCCGGCCTCGAGGAACACGTCAAGGATTACGACGTCGACATCATGAACCTGCAGCGCGCCACGCGGCTCAAGGCGGGCGACCTCGTCGAGGTGACGCTGGAAAACGGCGCCGTGCTGAAGAGCAAGACCGTCATCCTCGCCACGGGCGCCCGCTGGCGTGAAATGAACGTGCCCGGCGAGAAGGAATATCGCGGCAAGGGTGTCGCCTACTGCCCGCACTGCGACGGCCCGCTGTTCAAGGGCAAGCGCGTGGCGGTGATCGGCGGCGGCAACTCGGGGGTCGAGGCGGCGATCGACCTCGCCGGCATCGTCGGCCACGTGACACTGCTCGAATTCGACAGCAAGCTGCGCGCCGACGCCGTTCTGCAGCGCAAGCTGGCCAGCCTGCCCAACGTCGAGGCGCACACCATGGCGCTGACCACCGAAGTGACCGGTGACGGCAGCAAGGTCAACGGCCTGCTCTACAAGAACCGCAACACTGGCGAGATCAAGCGTGTCGATCTCGAAGGCATCTTCGTGCAGATCGGCCTGCTGCCCAACACCGACTGGCTGAAAGGCGCGGTCAACCTGTCGAAATTCGGTGAAATCGCGATCGATTCCAAGGGCCAGACCTCGGCGCCCGGCGTCTTTGCGGCCGGCGACTGCACGACGGTTCCCTACAAGCAGATCGTCATCGCGATGGGCGCCGGCGCCACCGCTTCGCTCAGCGCCTTCGACCACCTGATCCGCACCTCGGCGCCGGCCTGAGCGCCCGGTTGCCGAAAAATGCCCGCCGCAGCCGGTCGACCGCGGCGGGCACATTCCCTCTGGCTCGGTTCCCCCCTGGTTCGACAGATCAACGCCAGGTCATCGATCATGCAGGGAAGGCGCCTGCGGAAGACCATGGGGGAGTGATTGCCTGCGAACGTCGGGTCGGCATGCAGGTGAAACGGCCCACCTTCGCCCCGCTGAAGATCAGGAAGCGTGGCGCCAGCAAGATGGTGGTGCGGCCCGATGGGCAGGCCCGAGCGTCGGGCAGGATCCCCGCCAGATCGATCAGCCCCTGTTGGTGGCGCTGACGCGAGCCTTGTACTGGCAACCGTTGCTGGACGATGATGTGGTCGGCAGCGGCAGCGAAGCCGTCATGCGCCACTTCGTGCTCAATCTGATCCGCCTCGCCCCGTCCAGACGCAAGGGCGGCTTCAAGGCCCAACGCCTCGTCGCCTCAACCTCCGGCAACGATCGCGCTGAGATCCTCGGTCTTGTACAAGATTCATGCGCTTGCCCTGCCCTTCCCACGGGAACTGTGGGGTGCCTTCCGTGAGCGTGCTATCCTTGCACCGCCGCGTCCGGGGCGTGCGACGCCTGACATGCGCTTTGGCCTGTCGCGGAGATGGTCAGAGCACTTTGCGAGGCAAGCGTCTTGACAAATCCGGTTGTGATTTGGCGCGTTACCGATGGAAAGCGGGGTCACGAGCGGCAGACCGAGGGGCTGGTTCAGGCACTGGCGCAACTGATGCCGGTGGTGGCAAGCGAGATTCCGGCTTTGCCCGGCGGACGCGCTTTCTGGCAATGGTTGACCGGGGGTTTTGCCAGGGGCGACCGGCGCTTGCCGGCACTCATCATCGGCGCCGGGCATGCGACGCACTGGACCATGCTGGCCGCGCGTCGTGCCTGTGGTGGAAAGACAGTCGTGCTGATGAATCCCGGTTTGCCAAGACGCTGTTTCGATCTCTGCCTGATTCCGGAGCATGATGGGGTCAGGGAAGGGCGCAATGTGCTGCCGACCAAGGGGGCGATCAATGCCATCCAGCCCTCCCATGAGTTGCAGGCGGACGCAGGGTTGATACTGCTGGGCGGAGCATCCCCCCATTACAGGTGGGATGACCGCGACGTGGTCGAACAGGTGCGGATGCTGGCTTCAGTGCGCGGCGATGTGAAGTGGCGGCTTACCACATCCCCGCGCACTCCCGGTGCCACGTTGGAGTTGTTGCGCGAGGCGCTGCCAGGCAATGTGGAGATGGTCCCATTCAGGGAGGCTCCGCTCGACTGGTTGCCGGGACAGTTCCGCCACGCCGGGCAGGTCTGGGTGACGCCGGATAGCGTCTCGATGCTCTATGAGGCGCTGACTGCCGGCGCGGCGGTGGGCATCCTCGATATGGAGCGAATCGGTAATGGGCGTGTGGCACGTGGCGTCGGGCAGTTGCTGCGGGAGGGCAAGGTGCTTGACTTTTCCCGATGGAAGGCAGGCCAGCCGCTACCCGTGCCGCGGGAGGAATTCAACGAGGCCGCGCGCTGTGCGCGCTGGATCAGGCAGACATGGTTTCCCGGCCGCTAGTCGTGCTGCAGGTTCTTCCCGCCCTGGAAAGCGGCGGGGTGGAACGCGGGACTCTGGAAGTGGGGCGGTATCTGGTCGAACATGGGCATCGCTCGCTGGTGATGTCGGCGGGCGGGCG
>JAFLDQ010000111.1 GCA_017302355.1 Dechloromonas sp. | reverse complement strand
CTGCGCGCCTTGTTCGCGGCCGGCGGTTCGGTGATCGACAGTTCGCCGATGTACGGGCGCGCCGAAGCCACGACCGGCGAACTGCTCGCCGCCGCCGGCGCCCGTTCCAGGGCTTTCCTCGCCACCAAGGTGTGGACCCGCGGCGGCGTCGAGGGGCGACGCCAGATCGACGAGTCGCTGCGCCTGCTGCGCGCCGGCCCGATCGACCTGATGCAGGTGCACAACCTGCTCGACTGGCGGACGCACCTGCCGGCGCTGCGCGAATTGAAGGCGGCCGGGCGCATCCGTTATCTCGGCATCACCCATTACCACGCCGGCGCTTACGAAGAACTCGCGGCGGTGATGCGCGCCGAGCGCTTCGACTTCCTGCAAATCAACTATTCGCTCGACGAGCGCGAGGCCGAACGCCGGATCCTTCCGCTCGCCGCCGAGCGCGGCATGGCGGTGCTGATCAACCGTCCCTTCGGCGGCGGCGGGCTGCTGCGCCAGCTGCGTGACCGGCCGCTACCCGGCTGGGCGGCGGAGATCGGCGCCGCCAGTTGGGCGCAACTGTTGCTGAAGTTCGTCCTCAGCCAGCCGGCGGTGACCTGCGCCATCCCCGGCACCGGGCGACCCGAGCACATGGCCGACAACGCCCGCGCCGGCGCCGGCCCGATTCCCGACCCCGGCTTCTGGCGCGGTCACCCGCTCGACCCTTGAAACCGGAACGTGAAGCGGACGGCCGCGTCGGGAAACCGCGAATTCCAGGGCCTGCCACGGTCGACTGCGAAAAAGGAGCAAAAATGAAGCGTCACCCATTCATCCCGCGCCGGGAATTCCTCAGGGCGGGCATGGCGCTCGCCGCGGCGACGCTCGCGCCGTCCACGGTGCTGGCGCAAACGGAACTGCTGACCCGGCCGGTGCCGTCGACCGGTGTCCGCCTGCCCATCGTCGGCATCGGCACCAACCGCTTCCGCAGCGGCGACCCGGCGTGGACCGCACGCCTGCGCGATACGCTGGCGACCTTCGCCCGTCTCGGCGGCAAGGTGGTCGATACCGCGCCCTCCTACGGCGATTCCGAACGGACCATCGGCGCCATCCTCGGCGAAACCGGACTGCGCGACCGGCTCTTTCTCGCCACCAAGGTCGACCGCGACGCCATCGACGACGGACGCCGGCGCCTCGAAGCTTCCTTCGCGGCGCTCGGCACGGCGCGCCTCGATCTCGTCCAGCTGCACAACCTGCGAGGCGCCGGCACGCTGTTGCCGCTACTGCGCGAGCAGAAGGCCGCCGGCCGCATCGGCCACATCGGCATCACCAGTTCGAGCGCCAGCCAGTACGCCGAAATGGAAGCGATCTTGCGCCGCGAGGCGCTGGATTTCATCCAGGTCGACTACGCGGTCGGCAATCGCGGCGCCGAACAGCGCCTGCTGCCGCTGGCCGCCGAACGCGGCATGGCGGTCCTGATCAACCTGCCCTTCGGTCGCGGCGCGCAGTTTCGCACTGTCGGGAGCCGGCCGCTGCCCGGCTGGGCGGCCGAGATCGACTGCGACTCCTGGGCGCAGGTGTTCCTCAAGTTCGTGCTGGGAAATCCGGCGGTGACCTGCGCGATTCCCGGCAGCACGCAAGCCGCCCACGTCGAGGACAACCTCGGCGCCGCCCGCGGCAGGCTGCCCGACGCGACGCAGCGGCAGGTCATCGCGCGTTATTTCGACGCCATCGCGGACCACTGAGGCTTGCTCGCCAACCTCTTCGCCAGGCTGGTTCCGGTACGCCCCGGCGAGACGACGCCGATGCTGCTCGCCACCGCCCATGGTTTCTGCATCCTGTTCGCCTTCTATCTGCTGCGCCCGGTCCGCGACGAGATCGGCGCCGCCGACCGCGGCAATCTGCAATTGCTGTGGACCGCCGTGTTCCTCGTCATGTTGCTGGCGGTGCCGCTGTATTCGCTCGCCGTGGCCAGGCTGCGCCGGGGTGTCTTCATTCCGCTGGTCAATCGCTTCTTCGCCCTCAACCTGGTCGCCTTCTACGCGGCGCTGGTTCTCCTGCCGGAAGCGGCGCGCCCCTGGATCGACCGCATCTTCTATGTCTGGCTCAGCGTCTTTGCCCTGTTCGTCGTCGCCGTCTTCTGGGGCCTGGTGGTCGACCTGTTCCGCGACGATCAGGGCAGGCGGCTCTTCGGTTTCATCACGGCCGGCTCATCGCTGGGCGGAATCGCCGGGTCGGCAAGCACCGCCGTTCTGGCGCCGCACGTTCCCGTCTTCCTGCTCCTGCTCGCCGCCGTGCTGCCGCTCGAAGCCGCCGCCTGGCTCGCCCGCGCCATCGCCCGGCGCGCCGACGATGCGCCGGGAACGCTGAACCGCGAACCCGCGGCGCCGATCGGCGGCAGCGCCTGGAGCGGCATGGTTGCGGTTTTCCGCTCGCCGCAACTGCGCACCATCGCGCTGTGGATCCTGCTGATGACCTTCGCCTCGACGATCCTCTACTTCGTCCAGTCGCATCTGGTCGGCGAGGCGATCGCCGACCGCGCGCTGCGCCGGGCCTTCCTGGCGCGCATCGATCTGGCGGTCAATGTCGTCACCGTCGTCACCCAGACCCTGCTCACCGCCCGCATCGTCCGGCGTCTCGGTGTCGCGGCGACGCTTTCGCTGCTGCCGGCGGTGGCGGCGCTCGGCTTTGCCGCGCTCGGGGCCGCCCCGGCAGCGCTGGCGCTCACCGCATTGCTGGTCGTTCGCGTGCTCTACGACAGCGGCCGCCACGCGCTCGCCAAGCCGGCCCGCGAGGTGCTGTTCACCCATCTCGGCCGCGAACAGCGCTACAAGTCCAAGGCCTTCATCGATGCCGCCGTGTACCGTGGCGGCGACCTGCTCAGCGGCTGGATCTACGCCGGTCTTGCCGCAGCGGGGATGACCGCCGGAGCCATCGCCCTGAGCGCCGCGCCGGTGGCGGTGTTGTGGGCGCTGCTCGGGCGCCGGCTGGCTTGGGGCGACCGGGGAACGGACCGGCCGGAGTAGAAGCCGCCATTGTCCGATCCACCCGTGATTCTTTTTGGCGCCTTCGACCGTCACAATTTCGGCGACCTGCTGCTGGGCGAGATCGCCGCGTCGGTCCTTCAAGATCGTCCGCTGGTCTTCGCCGGACTTGCCGAACGCGATCTGACGGCATTCGGCGGGCGGAAGGTGCGCGCCATTGCCGACGTGGCCCGGGAATGGGGGGAGCAGCCCGCCGATGTCGTGCACACGGGGGGCGAAATACTCACCTGCTCGCTGTACGAGGCGGCGGTGATGCTGCTTTCGCCGCAGGCGGCGGGCACGGCGATCGCCGGTCACGACCGCGATCCGCCAGCGCGCCAAGCCTGGTCCGAGGAACTGCTTGGCCTGCGGCAGCAAGTCGCCTACCTCGTTCCCCGTTCCTTGTTCCGCCGTCCGCGGAATTTCCGGTACTGCGGGATCGGCGGCGTCGAGCTGGCGACCCTGCCCGTCCCGATGCGGCGGGAGGTTTTCACGAATCTGCGCCACGCCAGCCACCTGTGGGTGCGCGATCAGCTGACGCAACTCCAACTGGAACAAGCGGGCATTCCAGGCGTTCTCGCCCCCGATCCGGCCGTCGCGACGGCGCGGCTCTGCGGATCGCGCATCGCCGGGCACCGCGTCGATGGCGAACCGGCTGCCGTCGCCGCGCGCTTTCCCCGGGGATATCTCGCGGTGCAGTTCAGCGCGGAATTCGGCGACGACGCAACGCTCCGTGAAATCGCCCGCCAGCTGCTGAAGGTACAGGGAGAGACGCGCCTGGGAATCGTTCTGTTCCGTGCCGGCGCGGCTCCCTGGCACGACGATCCGGACGTCTATCGGCGGCTGCTTGCGGCAACCCCCGGTCTCGCCGCCGCGGTGTTCGCATCCCTCGAACTCTGGGATATCTGCGCCCTGCTCGCCAACGCCACGGCCTACTGCGGCTCGAGCCTGCACGGGCGGATCGTCGCCGAAGCCTGCGGCCGTCCCGCGGTCAACCTGGTTCGTGATGCCGGCCGCATGACCAAGCAGGCGGCCCATGCGCTGGGCTGGGGCTACGGTTCCCGGCCTACGGTGCTCGCGCCGGCCGATCTGGCGATGGGGGTCACCGGCGTCCTGCGGCAGAAGACAGCCGCATTCGATGCCCACGTCGACAACCTGGCCACCCTGGCGCTCGCCGCATTCGCCGCGGGAAGCCTGCCCGAGTCGTGAGCGCCGGCGCCGGGGCGGAACGGGCGGCTGGCGCTCCGGCGGCTACCTCACATTTCGCCCGGCCGGGTGATCGACAGCAATTCGGCCGCCCCCCGCCCCAGCGAACCCCAGCCGGCCAGCGGGCGCAGCACGGCCAGCGCGGCCGTCGGCAGCAACTTGCCGTCGTCGGGCTGGGCAAGCGGCCCCCGCGCGAGGAATTCGACCAGTTCCTCGAGGCCCGGGTTGTGCCCGACCAGCAGCACCTGGCGCGCATCCGCCGCATGATCCGCCAGGGCGGCCAGCATCTCGGCGACCGACCCCCCGTAGATTCTCTCGTCGAAGCAGATCGCGCGCTCCTTGAGCCCGAGCGACCGGCATACCGACTCGGCGGTCTCCCGCGCCCGCTGCGCCGGCGAACTGATGACCCGATCGGGCAGCAGTCCCTCGTCCTTCATCCAGGCGCCGACCTTCTGCGCCCCGGATCGGCCGCGTCCGGCCAGCGGCCGGTCGAAGTCGGGCTGGCCGGTACCCCAGTCGGACTTCCCATGACGAAGAATGAACAATCTCAGTGTCGCCTCAACCATTTCCGGAACTCCTCGAGCAAATCACCATTGCGCCACGTCGCGACGATGCGCGCCGACTCGAGAGCCGCCGCCGGGCAAGGCGGGAGCGCCGTCGCGTCGCGGATGCGGACCCCATGCGGCGGACGGCGGGATGCGGGCAGGCCGTCCCGCGGCGACCGGACTCTCCTGCCGGCCATCTTATTCCATTTCCCGATCGATTGTGCCGCGACGCCGCGCCGCCGACAGAGCCGGCGGCAGCGCACGGCGACCAGGTCACGCCCGGCGATGCGCGCCAGCCCGCCCGCTCAGGCGAGCCGCCCCGAATGGATCCGCAGGATCCGCGCGCAGCGGGCGGCAATCGCCTCGTCGTGGGTGACGAGGACCAGCGTCGTTCCCTGCCTGGCGTTGAGGTCGAACATCATGTCGATGATCTGCTGGCCGGTCGCCGCGTCGAGGTTGCCGGTCGGTTCATCGGCCAGCACCAGCCGCGGGCTCGGGGCGAAGGCGCGGGCCAGCGCGACGCGCTGCTGCTCGCCGCCGGACAGATGTTTCGGGTAATGCCTGAGCCGGTGTTCGAGCCCGACCCGCACCAGCCAGTCGCGGGCGGTTGCGGTCGACCCCTTGGAACCGGCCAATTCCAGCGGCAGCATGACGTTTTCCAGCGCGTTGAGCGACGGCAGCAACTGGAACGACTGGAAGACGAAGCCGAGCAGCCTGCCACGCTGGCGGGCGCGTTCATCCTCGTCGAGCGCCGCCAGCGAGACGCCGTCGAGACGGACTTCGCCGGAAGTGGGAATATCGAGGCCGGCGAGCAGCCCGAGCAGGGTCGATTTTCCCGAGCCCGAGGCGCCGACGATGGCCACCGTTTCCCCGGACATGACCGAAAACGAAATATCCTGCAAAATCGTCAGCGGCTCGCCGCCGTTATCGACGGTCTTGCCCAACCCCGCCACTTCAACCACCGGTTTCTCGATCATGCGGACTGCCCTGCTCCTCGTTGCCCTGCTCTTTTCCGCCACGCCGGCGCTGGCCGCGCGAACCATTTTGATCTTCGGCGACTCTCTCTCCGCCGGCTACGGCATCCGCCCCGAACAGGCGTGGCCGTCGTTGCTGGAAAAGCGCCTGAGCGAAAGACGCCTCGATTATAGCGTCGTCAATGTCTCGATTTCCGGCGAGACCACCGCCGGCGGACGCGCCCGGCTGCCGGAAGCGCTGCAGCGCCACAAGCCGGCCGTCGTCGTCATCGCCCTCGGCGCCAACGACGGACTGCGCGGCCTGCCGCTCGGCCAGATGCGCGACAACCTCGCCGCCATGCTCGATGCCGCCCAGTCGACCGGAGCGCGCACGCTGCTCGTCGGCATGCGCCTGCCGCCCAACTACGGCCCCTACGCCGCGGAATTCGCAAAGAGTTTCGCGGACACCGCCAGGCGCAAGAAAAGCGCCGCGCTGGATTTCCTGCTGGCGCCGATTGCCGCCAACCCGGCCCATTTCCTTGCCGACGGCATCCATCCGACACCCGAGGCGCAGCCGCTGATCCTCGATCACGTCTGGCCCGGCCTGCAGCCGCTGCTGAAATAGCGCATGACCGCCGACCGCTCACCCCTTGCCGATCTCGGCGGCTTCGACGAAATCATCGACGTCCGCTCCCCCGCCGAATTTGCCGAAGACCACATTCCCGGCGCCATCAACTGCCCGGTCCTCGACGACGCGCAGCGCGCCGAGGTCGGCACGCTCTACAAGCAGGTCTCCCCGTTCGAGGCCAGGAAGGTCGGCGCCGCGCTGATCTCCGAGAACATCGGCCGCCATCTGCGCGAACGCTTTCTCGGCAAGCCGCGGGACTGGAAGCCGCTGATCTACTGCTGGCGCGGCGGCAACCGCAGCGGCTCGATGGCCACCGTCTTCCGCGCCATCGGCTGGAAGGCCGGCCAGCTCGACGGCGGCTACAAGACCTGGCGCGGCCACGTCGTCGCGCAACTCGAGCGCCTGCCGCAGGCTTTCGATTTTCAGGTCATCTGCGGCGCCACCGGCAGCGGCAAGACGCGCATCCTGCAGGCAATCGGCGCGCTCGGACAGCAAGTTCTCGACCTCGAGACGCTGGCCAGCCACAAGGGTTCGGTCCTCGGCGTATTGCCTGGACAGCCGCAGCCGGGCCAGAAATGGTTCGAGACGCTGCTCCTGCGCGAACTGCAGGGCTTCGACCCGGCGCGGCCGGTGTTCGTCGAGGCGGAAAGCCGCAGGATCGGCCGCCTGCACCTGCCGGACGCCCTCATCGAACGCATCCGCGGCGGCGAATGCATCCGCATCGACGCGACGCTGGCGGCGCGCGTCGCCTTCCTGCTGACCGACTACGCCTATTTTCCGGCGATGCCGGCGCTCCTCGGCGAACGCCTCCTGGTGCTCAGGAACCTGGTCAGCCGCAAGACCATGGAGCGCTGGCACGAAATGATCGCCGCCGGCGAGTGGCCGGCGCTCGTTCGCGCCCTGCTGGAAGAGCACTACGACCCGCTCTACCAGCGTTCGCAGGACCACAACTTCACCGGCCACCGCGGCGCCGGCGTCTTCGCGACCGACGATCTCTCGGCTGCGGGCATCGCCGCCATCGCCGCCCGCATCGCTCACTCGCGGACGGCGCAGATCGCCTGACGCAACGCCGGCTTCGGACGCTCGACATAGCCCTCCGTGAAGGCGATCTCGCGCAGGCCGGCCGCCTTGGCGACGGCGCGCAGTTCCCCCGGACGCAGCAGGAACTCCGGGTTGGAAGGCTTGCCATGGGCCTCGTTGCCGACCATGAAGGTCTCGTAGATCAGGACGCCGCGCTCGCCGGGCAAGGCGCAGATCTCGGGCAATCGCGGCCGCCACAGATAGTTGGCGACGATGACGCCGGCAAAGCGCTCGCCGGCCAGCGGCCAGTCGCCGCCTTCGAGGTCGAGTTGCAGCGCCGTGATCCCCGGCGCCCCGCGCAAAGCGGAAATCGCCGCGAAATCGCGGTCGACCGCAACCACCTCGTAGCCCGCCGCCGCCAACAGCCGGGCATGACGGCCGGCGCCGCAGGCGAGGTCGAGGACGCGCCCGCCGGCGGCTATCAGCGGCAGATGGCCCACGACCCACGGCGACGGCGGTATCATGGCGGCGTGTCGATTCGGGGAGGCAGTCATGGCGGAAGTCGTCGTTCGCGAGAATGGTCAGGGAAGATACCAGCAGGAAGTCATCGTTGGCGAGCACCGTTTGCTCGCCGACGAGCCGGTCGCCGCCGGCGGCGCGGATGCCGGGCCGGCGCCGCTCGAACTGGTCATGGCCGGCCTCGGCGCCTGCACGTCGATGACCCTGCGCATGTATGCCGAACGCAAGGGTCTGCCACTGTCGCGGATCAGCGTCCGCCTGAGCCACGACACGGTCCAGGTCGCCGGCATTGCGCGCGAGCGCATCATCCGCAGAATCACCCTGGAAGGCGACCTGACCGTCGCGCAGCGCGCGCGGCTGCTGGAAATCGCCAACAAGTGCCCGGTGCACAGAGCGCTGGGACAACCGCTGGTGATCGCTTCGGAAGTGGCCGATTAGGCGCCGCCGCCTAGTCCGGCGATGGAAGGCGTCTGGGCGATGTGTTACCATGCTGCATCGCACCATAATCTCCCGACAAGGGGCTTCCCATGCTGGAACAGCACTATCTGACCTCGCTTTTCGAGCCCGACGCGGTAGCCGTCATCGGCGCTTCCGACCGTGAGAACGCCGTCGGCAACATCATCTTCAAGAACATCCTGGCATCCGGTTTCAAGGGCCAGCTCTTTGCCATCAACCCGAAGCACGAGACCGTCCAGGGCCAGCAGACCTACCAGACGATCGAGGAAATCGGCGCCCGCGTCGATATGGCGATCATCGCCACCCGGCCGCAGACGATGCCGAAGATCATCGAACAGTGCGGTCGCTGCGGCGTGCGCAACGTCATCATCGTCAGCTCGGGGTTTTCCGAATCGGGCCACGTCGGCGCCGCCCTCGAGCGCAAGGTTCTCGAGATCGCGCGCGCCTACAACGTGCGCATCCTCGGGCCCAACTGCCTGGGCATCATCCGTCCCGACATCGGGCTCAATGCGACCTTCGCCAGCGTCACCGCCGGTCGCGGCAACCTGGCGCTGGTCTCGCAATCCGGCGCCATGTGCTCGGCGGCGCTCGACTGGGCCAAGAGCAACCAGATCGGCTTCTCGTCGGTGATCTCGCTGGGGACGACGATCGACATCGAGTTCGGCGAAATCCTCGACTACCTGATCTACGACAACCGCACGCATTACATCCTGATGTACGTCGAGGGCATCCGCAATGCCCGCCGCTTCATGAGCGCGCTGCGCTCGGCCGCCCGCATCAAGCCGATCATCCTGCTCAAGACCGGGCGCCACGAAGCCGGATCGCTGGCGGCGGCGGCGCACTCGGGGATGGCGGCGGTTGCCGATACGGTCTTCGAAGCCGCCGTGCGCCGCGCCGGCGTCGTCCGCGTCAGCAACATCGGTCAGCTCTTCTATGCGGCCAAGGCGCTGGCCTCGAAATTCCGTCCGCAGGGCAACCGCCTGGCGATCATCACCAACGGCGGCGGGCCGGGCGCGATGGCGGCCGACCGCGCCGGCGATCTCGGCATTCCCCTGGCTCAACTGTCGGCCGAGACGATGGCCGCGCTCAACAAGACCCTTCCGCTCAACTGGTCGCACCGCAATCCGGTCGACATCGCCGGCGATGCGACGCCCGAACGCTATCGTCAGACCATCGAGATGGTGACCGGAGACGGCGGCGTCGACGGCACGCTGGTGCTGCTCGCGCCGCAGGCGATGACCAACCCGTTCGAGGTGGCCAAGGCCATCGTCGAGATCACCGACGACACCAGCCGCTCGATCATCTGCTGCTGGATGGGCGAGGACCAGGTCACCGGCGGCCGCAAGCTGCTCGAGGAATCCGGCATTCCCGCCTTCCGCACCCCGGAGACCGCGGTCGACCTGTTCTATCACATGTCGAAGTATTTCCGGAACCAGAAGCTGCTGCTGCAGACGCCGGAGCCGACCCGCCAGCATGACCGTCCGGAAGCCGAAGGCGCCAAGATGCTGATCGAGGCCCTCCTCGCCGAGCGCCGCAAGGTCCTCTCCGAGATGGAGTCGAAGGCCATCCTGCGGGCCTTCCGCGTGCCCGTCGCCCAGACGATGGTGGCGCGAACCGCGACCGAGGCGCTGCTCCTGGCCGAACAGATCGGCTTCCCGGTCGCCATGAAGGTCGACTCGCCCGATCTCCAGCACAAATCGGAAGTCGGCGGGGTGCGCCTCAACATCATGAACGCCCCGGCCGTCCGCAATGCCTATCACGACATCATCGACACCGTCCAGAAGCGCCAGCCGAAAGCCAGGATCAACGGCGTTTCGATCGAGCCCTTCCTGTCGCGTCCGCATGGCCGCGAGATGATGATCGGCGTCTTCCGCGACCCCATCTTCGGCCCGGTGATCTCCTTCGGCGCCGGCGGATTCGATTTCGAGGTCTTCAGCGACCGTTCGGTCGCGTTGCCGCCGCTCAACAAGTTCCTGGCGCGGGATCTCATCGATTCGACGCGCGCCTCGATCATTCTCGGCGAGTTCCACAACATGCCGCCGGTCGACCAGCGGGCGCTGCGCGAGGTGCTGCTCTGCGTTTCGGAGATGGTCTGCGAACTGCCCTGGCTGATGGAACTCGACATCAACCCGCTGATCGTCGACGAGAAGGGCGCCATCGCCGCCGATGCGCGCATGGTGGTCGACCACATCTCGGGAAACAGCGGCGACCGCTACGCGCACATGGCGATCTATCCCTACCCGGTCCATCTGACCCAGCAGTGGCAGATGAAGGACGGCACGCCGGTCACCATCCGGCCGATCCGGCCCGAAGATGCCGAGATGGAGCAGGAATTCGTCAAGGGCATGTCCGACGAATCGCGCTACTACCGCTTCATGGATACCCTGCGCGAGCTGACGCCGACGATGCTGGTGCGCTTCACGCAGATCGATTACGACCGCGAAATGGCGCTGGTCGGCACGCTGACCGGCGATGAAGGCAAGGAAGTCCAGATCGGCGTCGCCCGCTACGTGGTCAATCCCGACGGCGAGTCGGTCGAGTTCGCCCTGGCGGTGAGCGACGCCTGGCAGAAGAGCGGCGTGGGCCGCAAGCTGATGACGGCGCTGATCGACTGCGCCCGCCAGAAGGGCTATCGCGCGGTCGTCGGCGACGTGCTGTCGACCAACGGCAAGATGTTCAACCTGATGACCAGCCTCGGCTTCACCATCCACCCGCACCCCGACGACGTCGCCGTCAAGCGCGTGATCAAGCCATTGACCGGCTGATCGCCGCGACCAGTCCCGATCTGGCGGGCGCCACGCTCGAGGCAGATGATCGACAGAATCCGATGGCCAAGCCGCTAGACGATTGCTCCAGACACACCCCGATGATGCGCCAGTACCTGGCGCTCAAGGCGCGGCATCCGGGTACGCTGCTGTTTTACCGGATGGGGGACTTCTACGAGCTGTTCCACGACGATGCCGAAAAGGCGGCGCG